>NZ_LT635772.1:1040107-1386810 GCF_900128415.1 Anaerococcus mediterraneensis | reverse complement strand
CAAGCTGCATATATAGTTGGGGATTTTAATAATTGGGAGAAAACTGCCCTTAGGAAATATAATACAGGCGTATTTTCCATAAGTATAGACCAAGCAAATGCTAATGATAGGTATCAATACATTATAGAAGATAAGGATGGAAATTTATATACAAAAATTGACCCATATTCTAAAAAGATAAGTATGGATGAAAAATCATCAGTCATTGTTGATGATGCTTATAAATTTAAATACAAAAAAATAAAATCTAAGGTAAAAAACATATATCAATTACATTTAGGATCTCTTTTTAGACAGGATAAAGATAGAGAAGCTATCTTAGACGAACTTATAAACCATCTAAAAACAAATAATTTTAGTCATTTACAATTTATGCCAGTAAATGAGTATGTTAACTATAAACAAATGGGCTATTCATCTATTGGATTGTTTTCATTATCTGAAAGATATGGTGATATAATAGGTTTTAAAAAGTTTGTTGATAGGCTACACAAGGAAAAAATAGGGATTATAGTAGAAATTGATACAGCAGAATTTGACCCTAATCCAATTTATCTGGACTATTTTGATGAATCTAACTTATACAATTATGATTATGATAATATAAAGTATAATTATTTTGGATCTATAAATTTTGATCCGAAAAAGAACCTTGTAAAATCATACTTAGCAAGCTTTATGAAATATTATACAAAAGATCTTAATATCGATGGCATATATTTTTCATCAGTTGAAAATAATATTTATTGGCAGGGTGATTTCTCAAGGGGTATAAATGATGACTGGATAAGTCTTTTAAAAGACCTAAATGAAATTATAAAAGCTTATAAGTCTATTTCGATAGCAGGTTTTAATGGAAGTTTTGTTGATTATGACCTAGGTTTTGATTATATTTTTGATAGGGAATTTTCTACTATGGTAGAAGTTTTTCAAGACCTACCTATAAATAGGGCTAACTACCAAAGATATATTAAAAATCTTATAGCTAATGGGAATGAGAAAAAGATTTTTGGTTTTTCCTATGTTGATAGTTACACAAATGAAGCGTCCTTAGCTATGAAAATTCACTCTGATGACAATAAAATAAAACAACTTAAAACATTGTTTACATTTTTGTATAGCCTAAAATCATCAAAATTGATATTTATGGGTGATGAATTATCAGATTTTAAAACTTTTTCTATCTATGATGGATTTGAATTTAATAATTTTAATCAAGATCAAAAGACTTTCAATGATTTTTATAAAGATTTATCAGATCTTTATAAAAAATCAAAGGCCTTGTCAGATCCGGATTCAATGATAAATGAATTGGAGATAGAGGGTTATTCTATATACGCTTATGAAAGATCTTTTGAAAAAGAAAGACTTTTAGTTATAGTGAACTTTACAGACATATCATATGAAATAAAATCTCCTTACGACCTAGATGAGCTAATAAATACAGATGAGTTAGTCTACGGAGGTTCTGGAAATATTAATCTAAAGGTGGAAAAAGGAGATGAAATAATGTTTGGACCTTTTACTGCCGCAATATTTAAAATAAAATAAATATATTTTTATGGAAAAATAAACCCCAGGTCTGTTTTTAGACCTGGGGTTTTAAAATAATAAGTATTATTTTTCTATCATCTCATATTCTTTTTCTATATTGTGGGCAATTTGTGTAAATCTTTCAAGAACTATCTTTCTAGGAATGATACCTATAAAATATCCGTTTTTATGGGTTATGCAGATGAAGTTATTGTCTATAAGAAGAGAAAATACATCTTCTAAGTCATAATTATCAAAAAGAATAGGAACAACTTGTCTCATAACTTGGTTGACTTTTAGCTTTGCTAGTTTATCTTCATCAAACAAAGATAGGTTATCAAAGCTTGTAACAATATCAGAAATAGATATTAGACCTCTAATACAGTTGTAATCATCCACCACAGGTATGGTTTGGTATCCTGAGTTTGATAAAACTAAAACGGCATGTAATAAGGAATCAGCCTCATTTACTACTGCAACTTGGCTTGCAGGGATCATTAGATTTGCTGTTGGTCTATTAAATATCTTAGTAAATTTTTCTCCAATCATTTATTTTACTCCTATAATCTGCTATCAAGCATTATAAAAAAAGCCCCAAGTTAACTTGGAGCAAATATGTAAGCACACCTATCATCGAACAATTGGTCTTTTATAGGGGCTAGAAAAATCAGCTCATGGTAGGTGGCCTTACGGCACACAAAAGTGTCTGCTTAATGCTGCTAGGTTCCCCTCCTGACATGATTCACAGTCTTTTGTTGCGTAAGATCTATCAATCAACACCAATTTTATTAGTCTTTTAAATTACCAAAAGCCCTCCGATAGGACTTAAACCCTGCTGTAGCGGATTGCAGGTTACAAGGCACCGCTAGTTCCCCGTCTAGTGCGTGGCGGAGAGCATGGGATTTGAACCCATGATACATAAAAATGTATACACGATTTCCAATCGTGCTCCTTCAACCACTCGGACAGCTCTCCATATCACAATAACTTACTATACCTCAAACTAGATTTATTGCAAAAGAGTAAAGAATTTTTCATATATTAAAAAATTATTATGGTATAATTATATGGTAGAAAGGAATGATATGGCAAAAGCTTTATATAGACAGTATAGACCCAAAACCTTTGACCAACTTCTAGGCCAAGATAAGGTAGTCAATGTCTTAAAAAATCAAGTTATAAATAATAATATATCCCATGCCTATATTTTTGCAGGAGAGAGAGGGTGTGGAAAAACATCCGCAGCCAAAATCTTTGCCAAGGCTATAAATTGCTTAAACCCAAAAGATGGTTCTCCTTGTTTGGAGTGTGAAAATTGTAGAGCAATTGATGATGAAAATACACTTGACTTTGTCGAAATGGATGCAGCTAGCAATAGAAGGATAGATGATATTAGAAATATAAAAGATAATGTCATATATCCACCATCTAAGTTAAAATACAAAGTATATATTATCGATGAAGCTCACATGATAACCAGAGAGGCTTTCAATGCCTTGCTAAAAATAATGGAAGAGCCACCAAAACATTTGGTATTTATACTTGCTACAACAGAAATAGAAAAAATACCTAAAACTATCCTATCAAGGGTTCAAAAATTTGAGTTCAACAGGATAGATCCCGATAAAATAAAAAAACAGATAGAGATAATATTAAAAGATCTTAATATCAGTATGGAAAATGAGGCTATAGATCTAATAATTAGAAAAGCTAATGGGGCAATGAGAGATGCCCTATCTATACTTGATCAGGTAATATCCTTTAACAAGGACCATTATGACCTAAGTGACTTAGATTTTATTTTAGGTTCTGTGGATTTTACTAAAGTTGATCAGTTGGTCACAAATATTATTGCCTTTGATCAAAAAGAGAGTCTAAAGACATTATATGATATTAGGCAAGATGGAAAATCAAATACTGATATAGTTGATACCCTTATAAGCTTCTATAGGGATTTGATGCTTTTAAAAATAAGTGAAGATGAGTCTCTATTTGAAAATAAAGACAGGCTCCTATTATTGAAAAATAAGATTGATAAAATTGATCTAGATCGCATACTCACTAGTCTTGATATTATAAATGAATATTCAAATAAACTCAAATATGGATCAAATACTGATGTCATAACTGATGTTATGGTCCTAAGGCTTATAGACTATGTTGATTATAATAAATTGGACTCTAGGATAAAAAAGCTTGAAAGATCTAAAGACTCTGATATAATCGACCTTGTAAATAAGCTAGTAGATAATAGACTTAAAAATATAGACTTATCTAACATTGAAAACAATATCATATCAAAAGAAGATGACAATATAATCTCAGAAGTAAATACAGATCAACTTATCCCAAAAGAGCCGTCTAAAAAAGATGATTCTGTTATGGTCAAGGAAGCTAATAATTATATAAGTATAAGCAATGATCAGATAAAAACTATACAAGATATGATCTTAGCTACATCTGGCAGTCTTGTTTCTGCTATGTTTATAGATGAGGGTTTTAATTATACCTACGATAAAAAGACTTTTACAATCTATATGCAAGATGAATTCTATTGGGTATTTTTAGATAGTAAAAAAGATGATATAGAAGATAATATAAGCAGGATCTTAAAAAACAAGATTAAATTTGCTATAGAGCTAGGAAGCCCAAAAGATAAATATTCAGATGATTTTGGTACAGAGGAAAATATAAAAAGGTTAAAAGAAATTTTTGCTGAAGAATTAATAATAAAATAGGAGGAAATTATGGCAAGAAATTTTAGAGGCGGAATGCCAAACATGAATAACATGATGAAACAAGTAAAAAAAATGCAAGCTGATATGGAAAAAGCCCAGCAAGAGATTGAGGAAAAAGAATTTACCTCAAGCGCTGGTGGTGGAGTAGTAGAGGCTACTATCAATGGAAAAAAAGAAGTTGTTGCTATAAAAATAGATCCAGATGTTGTAGATCCAGAAGATGTTGAGATGCTTCAAGATTTGATCATGGTAGCAGTAAATGAAGCTATAAGCCAAGCGGACAAATTTAATGAAGAAAAAATGGGCAAATTAACAGGTGGAATCAACATCCCTGGTCTAATGTAATGGCTTTATTACCTGAATCCCTAAATAATCTTATAGAACAATTTCAGAAACTACCCACTATAGGTAGGAAAAGTGCTGAAAGACTGGCTATGAGCATAGTAGATAGGGATGAAAAAAGTGTGATAGATTTTGCTAATAGTCTAATTGAAGTGAAAAATAAGATCCATCACTGCCAGATCTGCGGAAACCTAACTGAAGATGATATATGCAACATATGCAAAGATTTTACCAGGGATGAAGAACACATTTGTATAGTTGAGGATGTCAAAAATCTAATAGCAATAGAAAAATCTCACGCTTATAGGGGAAAATATCATGTTCTAGGTGGACTTATATCTCCTTCAGATGATATAGGGCCAGAAAAACTAAATATCGATAAGCTTCTGAAAAGAATAGAAAATGAAAATATAAAAGAAATAATATTGGCTATTTCATCAACTATAGAAGGTGAAACAACCATTTTATTTATAACAAATTTATTAAAAAATAAAAATGTTAAAATTTCAAAAATTGCTCAAGGAATCCCAGTAGGATCTAACCTTGAATATTTTGATCAATTGACATTAGAAAGAGCCCTTGAAGATAGGAGGGACATAAGTGATGAAATTTAAGAAGATAATTTTATTATTTTTAATAATCATTCTATCAGCTTGTTCTAAAAAAGACGATAAAAAAATAAAAACACAAACTATAGAAGTTGAAAAAAAGCCAATATCTAGCAAACTAGATATAAAAACAGCTACTTTCGCATCTTCAGTGACTGTAGATCATATATTAAATGATAAAGAATTATCGTATAGGCCAGAAAAAATAAATGACCTATCTCAGATTGAATCTATGAACTTTGATGTTGCAATCATACCAGCCCATGAGATTTTTAATCTCTACAATAAAACAAATGGAGCTTTTAAAATTGCAGCAATAACTTTAGTCAATAATATTAAGATTATAAGCGATAAGCAGGTCTCAAGTCCAAAAGATTTGTATGGAATGACTTTGATGATAACAAGTATAAACCAATCTTTTGATAATGTCATAGAATCAAAACTTTCTGTTGTTAAAAGACTTTTCAACTTAAAAATTGAATTTTATAAAGATCAGAACGACTTGATTGAAAATATTAAAAAATCAAAAAATTTCATAGCTACTTTGTCAGAACCGTTTTATACAAAAGCAACTGAAAAGGAAAACTATTACCTATATGATATAAATAAAACTATGTCGATGATACCAAATAATAAAATTAATTCTGACGGTGATATAATATCAGAAGTTATAATAGTTAATAACCAATATCTTAAAGATAATAAAGATAGTTTTGATAAATTTTTAAAGAAATTTAAAGAGAGTCAGGATACAATAGATAAGGATAGTATTGTGTCGCAAGATATAATAAATGAATATGACATAACAAATGAGGAAGCTATAAATATCTATAATAGTTTAGAAAATTGTTTCATTGAATCTGACACCATGAAGGGTGTTTTTGAGGTTTATATGGATAAGCTTGACAAACTAGATAAAAATATAATAAACGGCCAAAGGCCATCGGAAGATGTATATTATATAAAATCAAAACTACCAGCTTAGCTGGTAGTTTGCACAGCGCCTATAAGGCGCAAATACCGGCACGCCCCTATTGGGGCTCCGAGTATTCCGTCACATGCACCACTATCCCAACTACTGCTTAAGCAGTTTTTTTATTTGTTCTTATTTACTGACTCGCCCGTAAACGGGTCATAGTATTCTTTGATACTTATTTGCTCAGCATAATAATCTTCTTTTAATTGATTTTGTATATATTCTTTTATTTTCTTTTCATTTCTTCCGACTGTATCCACATAGTATCCTCTACACCAAAAGTGTCTGTTTCCATATTTATATTTTAAATTGGCATGTCTATCGAATATTATCAGCGAACTTTTTCCTTTTAAATATCCCATTATTTGTGATATTGAATATTTTGGCGGGATTTCTACAAGCATGTGGATATGATCTGGACATAGTTCTGCTTCTATTATTTTTATTCCTTTTCTTGAACATAATTCGCGAAGTATGCTGCCTATGTCTTTTCTCAATTGTCTGTATATTACTTGTCTTCTATATTTTGGTGCAAAAACTATGTGGTATTTGCATCTCCACTTGGTATGTGATAAACTATTCTTGTCCAAGTTTTAACCTCCTTGTTTAATTGTGCATGTGATTATCACAATTATACTTTAAGGAGGTTTTCTTGGTGCTTGAAGCTAAAGCTAAGTCCCTCCACCTGCATAGCAGGTGGTTTTTTGTTTCGCTCTCTTTCGTTCGCTCAACTCACTTAAGTGAACAATAAAAAAGACTGGGTAAAAAATTACCTAGTCTTTTTTTATTTTCAATTCGATTATTCAAATGATTTGAAATACAAATCCGCTAAAAAATACTTGTATAGGATTAAAAATATATAGATTCTCACATACAAATCTTAATATCGTTTGAACTGATGTTAAATATCTGAATACTTAGGATTTAAGAAGCGAATATCAAAGAATACTTTTAATAATTATCTAGCAATAAAAAAGACGTTGATTTTTCAACGTCTATAATGTATTTGGTGGAGATGAAGGGATTCGAACCCTTGTCCGTGAAAGCTTTATCAAAGGCTTCTACAAGTTTAGTAAATTTTTAAAATTCGCATAAATATTAAAAACTTACAAAAAAATTTATGCTAGCTTCATAATACTAGATATATCTCAAAGCTTTGATATATCAGTTGTCGCTAAAATTATGAAACAGATATTAATCTTGCGACTAGATTAATATCTATTGCTGAACCTATTACTAGGCAGCTAGTGCGAAGTTAGCTTCGCTATTATTGTTTGCGTTTATATTTAATTATCAATTTACGTTTTGATATACGACTTGCAACCAAGGACTCTTCGATCACGTCGAAACCAAGGCATCCCCGTGTATGAAGATTATACTAATAAAAAACATCTTGTCAAAATGCAAATACTTTTGTAAAATAGTAAGTAAGAAAAGGTTTTCTGAATATCTATAATTAATTTTGGGTATATAATTAATAGAAATTTTATTCATAAATAGGAGGGCTTATGAGAAATTCAAACAATACTGTAGCAATGCTTTTAGCCGGTGGGCAAGGATCAAGATTGAAAGCGTTGACAAGAAATATGGCAAAACCTGTTGTCCCATTTGGAGGAAAATTTCGAATCATAGATTTTGCTTTGAGCAATTCAACAAATAGTGAAATAAAAGATATAGGTGTTTTAACCCAGTATAAACCACAGTTATTAAATGAACATCTGGGGATAGGAACTGCCTGGGACTATGATAGAAACTTTGGTGGTTTGAGAATTTTAAGCCCATATTATACTGAAGATGGTGGTAGGTGGTTTGAAGGAACTGCATCAGCCATATATGAAAATATAAATTATTTAGATCAGATAAATCCGGAGTATGTTTTAATTTTATCTGGAGACCATATTTATAAAATGGATTATAGGAAGCTTTTGGATGTCCATAAGAAAGAGGGAGCAGATGCTACCATTGCTGTTATGGAGGTGGATTGGGACGAAGCTAGTAGGTTCGGTATTATGAATACTGACGAGGATGGAAAAATAATTGAATTTGAAGAAAAACCAGAAAATCCAAAATCTAATCTTGCATCTATGGGAATATACATATTTTCATGGAAAATTTTGAGAAAACAACTTATTGAAGACTATGAGAACAAGGATTCATCCAATGATTTTGGCAAAGATATAATTCCAAAAATGCTAAATGAAGGATTGCAATTATTTGTATATAAATTCGACGGATATTGGAAGGATGTCGGTACTGTAAGGAGCTATTGGCAGGCTAACTTAGATCTTATAGACCCAAATAATGAACTTGATATATATGATGATAATTGGCGAATTTATACAAGATCGCAAAACTTACCTCCTCATAGACTTGGCAAGTATGCTGATTTAAATGATACACTAGTTAATGAAGCCTGTATTATTGAAGGAAAAGTTAGACACTCAGTATTATTTTCAGGTGTTGAAATAGAAAAAGGAGCTGAAGTTTATAATTCAGTTTTATTAAATGGATCTAAAGTTAGGTCTGGGATTAAACTATATAACTGTGTAGTGGCTGAAAATATGGATATAAACCAAGATATAGGCAAAGAAAATGATGAAAAAGTCTATCTTGTAAGTGATGAAGGAATCGAGGAGGAATAATATGGATAGAGTTGTTGCATTGGTATATAGTTCTGATTTTAGTGAGCAAAATTACAACGATTTATGCAAATATAGACCTGACTATATGCTTCCATTTGGAGGCAGATATAGAATAATTGATTTTTCTTTATCCAACCTTTCAAATCATGATATAAATAGGGTAATACTATTTTCAGGAAATAAATTAAGAAGTGCCCTTGATCATATTGGAAATGGTAAAAGCTGGGAGCTAAATAGAAGAAACGGCGGTCTTATGTTAAACCCTGGTAACCCTAATAAGCTACCAACTAGTGAAATTGAAACATATTATGATGCTATAGTATACTTCCAAGAGCATGATTTTGAATATGTGTATATCAAAAATCCAATGTATATAATAAAAGAAGATATACATGATGCTATAGAAAACATGAAAGATAAGGATCTCGATTGTCTAATATTCTCTAACAAAACAGTTGATAAGGATGGAGAGTTTTTAAATCAAGCTATAATAAATTCTGATCAGTCAGGAAGGCCTGCAAATGTAGGTATAAATCTAGGTATAACAGAGGATATAGATCTATTTTTAGGATCTATAATGATGAAAAAAGACAGCTTCTTGAGAGTATTAAGACATTCTATGCAAACTAATAGTGCAAACTCATTATTATCTGCCATTTTTAAATATCCTGGTGAATTGAATATAGATTTCTATAGGCAGGATAACGAATTTGAAATTATTAAAGATGTAAATTCTTTTTATGAAGCTAATATGAAGCTTCTAGACAAAGGTACATTTGATAAATTGTTCTATGAAGATGGACTAGTATATACAAAATCAAAAGATGAACCATCAACATCCTATACGAAGTTATCTAACGTAAAGAATTCACTCATTGCTAATGGTTCTATAATCGAAGGAGAAGTTGAAAATTCTATTATATTCAGAGGTGTTAGGATTGGAAAGGGTGCAATAGTCAAAAACTCAATAATCTTCCAAGATACAGTCATAGAAGATGGGGCTATACTCAATTTTGTTATAACGGACAAGGCTAGTCATATTGGCCATGATATAAAATTATTTGGAAATAGGTCACATCCATATGTAACAAGCAAAGGTGAGAAGTTTGATTAAAGGAGATTATTGATGAACGTATTATTTTTGACCAGTGAATCAGTCCCATTTATAAAAACAGGAGGGTTAGCAGATGTAGCTGGCGCTCTGCCTAAAGAACTTAAAAAAAATGGTGTAGATATTAGAGTAGTCTTACCTTTATATAAAAGTATAGATGGTGCCTACAGAGATAAGATGGAAAAAATCACGGAGTTCTATGTAGATCTTGATTGGAAACATCAATATGCAGGAGTTTATAAACTAGAATGGGATGATGTTACTTATTACTTCATAGATAATAAAGAATATTTTGACAGAGACCAACCATATGGCCATCTAGATGATGCTGAAAGATTTATTTTTTATTCAAAGGCTTGTACACTTTTACCTAAAGAAATAAACTTTAAACCAGATATCATACATTCTAATGACTGGCATACTGCAATGGTTAATCTGTTTGTAAATGATTTTAGGACTGGTGATCATTATTATGATGACATTAGAACCTTATTTACTATCCATAACCTAAAATATCAAGGGGTCTTTGATTCTGATAATATGAAGCTAGCAGGGCTAGATGCTAGGTATTTTAATGAAAATGATTTAAAATTCTATGATGCTATAAACTTTATGAAAGCAGGAATAATCCATGCAAGCCACGTAAATACAGTTTCTGAAAACTATGCTAGGGAAATCCAATACCCATTCTATGGCGAGGGTCTAGATGGTGTTATAAGGCAATATAACTTCAAACTTGATGGTATAGTTAATGGTATAGATTTTGATGTATGGAATCCAGCCACTGATAAAAATCTTAAAAAAAATTATTCTCTTGATACAATAGACGAAAAAGTTAAAAATAAACTTGACTTACAAAAACTTTATGGTCTTCCTCAAAGAGAAGATGTGCCTCTATTAGCAATAGTATCTAGGCTAAATGAAATGAAAGGCATGGACCTAGTAAGGTATATCATGGATGAGTTGCTTCGTGATGATATCCAGTTTATAGTTTTAGGTACTGGTGAGTACACATATGAAGAAATGTTCAAATATTTCGAATGGAAGTATCCTGAAGAAGTTGCAGCAAGGATTTATTACAGTGACAAAGAGTCTCATCAAATTTATGCAGGTTCTGATTTCTATTTGATGCCATCTATATCTGAACCTTGCGGGATAAGTCAGTTGATAGCAATGAGATATGGATCCCTACCTATAGTTAGAGAAGCTGGTGGTCTAAAGGATACTGTTATTCCATACAATCAATATAATGGCGATGGCACCGGGTATTCCTTTGCAAATATAAATGCTCACGAACTTTTATTTACTATAAAAAAGGCCATTGATGTATATAGGAATAATCCAGAAGACCATAAAAAATTAATGGCTAATGCTATGAAAGAAAATAATGATTGGGAGATGTCATCATATAAATACATAAATTTATATGAAAAGATTAAAGCGTAAAATATGAGAACAGATAAGGATTTTATCATAGAAAGAGTACAAAGTTTTTTGTATTCTTTTTATGCTAAAAATATTGAGAATGCGAGAATAAATGAGGTATATGATTGCCTATGTAGATATATTTCAGAGATAATAGGCAAGGTTTGGGTAGAAAGTAAATCTTTAAACGATAAAAATGATTACTATATTTTAAGTTTTGAATACTTACCAGGTAAGTTCATAAATAGAAATATACACAGACTAAAAATAAAAAATCAAATAGTTTCAGCTCTAGATGAGATGGGCTTTTCCTACGAAGAATTATTAGCTTGTGAAAAAGAAGCGGATTTAGGAGTGGGAGATATCGGTATCGGCTCATCTGCTCTTATAAATGAGCTTGCCAACCAAAAAAAGAGAGCTGTAGCCTATGCTCTCAGATATGAAAATGGAAATCTAAAACAAAAGATAATTGATGGTAGGCAGGTAGAATATTCAGATTTTTGGCTTGAGCAAGGATCTAATTGGGAACATAAGAAGTCTTTTTCATATACACTAGATATCGATGGTATAAAAAATAGATCAACAGCCTATGATATGCCTATATTATCAGATGATGCAACCTATGTTAATACTTTGAGAATGTTTAAATCTGAGCCTATAGAATCAATAAATATTGAAGACTTTTCAAGGGGCGACTTTTTAAATGCTTATGATAATTATATAAATATAAATTCTATAAATAAATTCCTCTATATTGATGATTCGACATATGAGGGTAAACTATTGAGATTAAAACAGGAATATTTTTATTCTGTAAGCGCTGTTAGTGATATTTTTAGGAGATATATAAAAAGACATGGGTCCATAGATGGTATAGATGAGAATATCAAAATTTTCTCTCATGACATTCATCCAAGCCTTGCTTTAGTAGAGTTTGTCAGAGTCTTGAACACTAAATATGGGTATAGGATGCAAGAAGCCATAAAGATGACAAAAAATGTTTTCGAACATGTAGCTTTCTCGATTACAACAGATACGGTTGAAAATTATGATATAGATATGATTAGGAGAGTAAATCCTGAAATAATGGACACTATTTTTGAAATACAGAAAGAGCTTAACATATCTTTTGGTCAAGGGGATATCCTTGGAAATGGCAAGGTTTATTTTAGAAATATCAATAAATACCTATCAAGATCCTATAATTACTTATCAAAAATTATCTCAGAAAGCAGAAACAAAGAAATAAATCATTCTTTTATTAATTATGGAACTGATAGGATTTTATACTCTGAAACTAATAATCCAGGACTTATGAAGGTCTTTAGAGATTTTGATATTAAGGATTTATCTTATGATGAAATAAAGAAATTAAAAAATATTAGAAATGATAAGAATTTTATTAGGACTATAGATAATCTACAGTATAGTATTAAATGTGAGTTATCAAATATTGCTAAAAAATTATCAAACGAGCTTATAAACCCATATTCTATATATGACTTGCAATTATCTATAATTCATGAGAGTAAAAGGCAAATCCTTAATGCCGTAGCTATTGCATACGAGTATTATATGCTAAAAGAAAATAGCAATTTAAAACTTACACCAACGACTTATATATTTTCAGGCAAGGCAAATGAAGGTTATTTCATTGCAAAGGAGACCATAAAATTCATCATAGCCCTAAAAAAAATGATTGATAAGGATAAGTTTATCAAAGAAAAGATCAAGATAGTATTTATTGAAGATATAAATGTAGAAAAAGTTAGGTACATCTTGCCAGCTATAGATATATACTCAAATCTAACCTTGGCAAGTCTTGATAACCAAGATTTTAATATTTTAAATTCATCTTTTAATATGACTAATATACTTAGCACCAAAGGTGGGATTGTTGATAATATTAGTCAAAAAAATGGTTTTTATAAATTTGGACCTAGTTTTTCAAAACTATCTGAAATAAATAATTATAAGGCTAATGAGTTTTATTATAATAACGACCTTGTTAAATTTACCGTAGATAATTTATTAAATGAATCTTATGACAATTTCCCATATAATTTTAAAATAATATACGATAATATTTTGATGTATAATGATTCATTTAAGATTTTTTACGATCTTGAGTCACTCATAAAAGAAAGAAAAGTGATAGAAAAAGATTATCTTGATATAGATCTGTGGATAGGTAAAGAAATTGATAATATATTATGGGCGAATAATTTTAGATTGGATGAAGTGATTAATAATAATTATGAATTTATTGAAAATAGAAGAGAATCTTAGTTATGAAAAGCTTAAAGACATAAAATTAGGAGCAGATTACTGCAAAGAATTTACAAAATTTAGTGTATATGCTCCTACAAGAGAAAAAGTAGATTTAGTTATAACTGATGATTATAAAAAAGTTAGAAGAAAGATTTTCCCTATGAAAAAGGATGATCTTGGTATTTTTTCTGTCAAGATAGATGGAGATTTAGACGGGTATTTTTATAATTATATAGTTGAAGATGACTATGAAGTAACAGATCCTTATGCATATTCTGCCTCTATAAACTCCATTTACTCAGCTGTAATAGATATGGATGATACAAATCCTCCAGGATTTAAAGACTCTTCATCTCCAGATATAAAAGAAAATGAAGCAATAATATATGAGATGAGTGTTAAAAACTATACAGCTGACAAATCAAGTGGAGTTTATAATAGAGGGAAATTCTTAGGGCTCACAGAGACCGGTACAAAATACAAAAATCTAAAGACGGGCATAGACAATATTGTAGAACTTGGTGTAAGCCACGTCCAACTACTGCCTATTTATGATTTTATAAGTGTTGATGAATCAAGCCAAAGGTTTTTTGATGATGACAACTACAATTGGGGTTATGATCCAGAGCTATACTTTGCTCCAGAAGGATCTTTTTCAACAAATCCAGAAGATCCAAAGTCTAGGGTTAGAGAAGTTAAGGAAATGGTTAAAAGCTTTCACGATAAAGGCATCTGTGTAATAATGGATGTAGTCTACAACCATACTTTCAAAACAGTAGATTCTAACCTAAACACCCTAGCGCCAAAATATTACCATAGAACAAATGCAGATATGTCTTTTTCTAATGGATCTGGTTGTGGAAACGAAATAGCAAGTGAAAAGCCTTTTGCTAGAAAACTGATAATAGACTCCTTGATTCATTGGGTCAAAGAATATAAAATAGATGGATTTAGGTTTGACCTAATGGCTCTAGTCGATATAGATACAATAAAAATAGCTATAAAAGAGCTCAGAAAAATTAATCCTAATATAATCATTTATGGTGAACCATGGATGGGTGGTGGATCTAGCCTAGCTTATGATAAGCAAATATGGAAAGGGGCTCAAAGATCAAACGGATTTGGAGTATTCAATGATGATTTTAGGGATGCTATAAAAGGTGATGTAAATTCTTATGGTAGGGGATATATACAAGGTGTTTTTGATTTAAAAAACAAAATAGAACTTGGTATAGCAGGATCTATCAATTATGATGATAAAAGAATTGGCTTTGCAGAAGATGCAAGTGAAACTATAAATTATTTTAATTGCCATGATAACTTAATACTTTTTGATAAATTAGCTGTATCACTCGAAAATATGGATGATATAAACTCTTATGTAAAACTAGCACTAGGACTGGTTATGTTATCATTTGGCAAGCCTTTTATATATGAGGGCAATGAATTTAATCACAGCAAAAAAAATGATGCAAACTCATATAGGTCACCACTGTCTGTCAATGCTATTGACTGGTCAGAAAAGGAAAATAACAAAGAAATTTTCAACTATACACAACAACTAATTTCTCTAAGAAAATCTATAGGAGCTTTCAGCGAGACTAGATCTAATAAAATTAGAAATATTTTAAAATTTATGGAAGACTTAGACCAAAGTGTAGTTGGTTATAAGGTTGATGATAAATATTTAGTTTTGATTAATGCCAATAAGAATGATTTCAATATTGATCGTCAAAATTTAAGTGGATTTTTAGGTGAAAATAATAAAAAAATTGAACAAATTTTCTCAAAAGAGGGTATATGTAGAGTAAGGGTAGATATATCAAATGATATAAATCTCAAAGCGCTATCAATTAATGTTTATAAAATAGGAGAAAAGCATGGATTATAAGAAAAATTTTCAGTCTTGGTATGACGATGATAGGTTTGATAAAAAAACTAGATATGAACTAGAATCTATAAAAAATGATGAAGAAGAGATCAAAGATAGGTTCTATCAATCATTAAAATTTGGTACTGCAGGTCTTAGAGGAAAATTAGGCGCTGGTACAAATAGAATGAACACCTATATGGTGGCCCAGGCTACACAAGCTTTTGCAGATACAATAGCAGAAGGTGGACAAGAAGCTAAAGACCGCGGAGTAGCAATTGCTTATGATGTAAGACATATGTCAAAAGAATTTGCTGTAATCACCGCTGAAGTTTTTGCTGCAAATGGCATAAAAGTTTATATTCATAAAGAAATCCAACCAACACCAGTATGTTCTTTTACAATTAGAGAATTAAATTGTATAGCAGGTGTTATGGTAACTGCCTCTCACAACCCTAGAGAATACAATGGTTATAAAGCCTATAATGAAGAGGGCAGCCAAATAATGGATGAAACTGCTGACAAAATTCTTTCATATATAGATGACCACCAAGACTTTTTTGAAATCAAAAAAATAGATTTTGAAGAAGGTCTTGAAGACGGAATAATAGAATATGTAAGTGATGAACTTATTGATAAGTATGTATCCCTAGTAAAGGATTGTGCTATAAACGATGATAATATAGATAAAAATATTTCTATAGTCTATTCTCCACTAAATGGTACAGGTAATAAACTAGTTAGAAGAATCCTTGCTGAGAGAGGGTTTACTAATATAAGCATAGTAAAAGAAGAAGAAAATCCTGATCCTGATTTTACTACAGTTGGATATCCAAACCCAGAAGTACCAGCTGTTTTCAAATTATCAGAAGAGCTAGGAAAGAAAGTAGACGCTGATTTGCTTTTAGCGACAGATCCAGATGCAGACAGGTGTGCTGTAGAAGTGAAGGATAAGGATGGATCATATAAATTCTTGACAGGCAACTTAATCGGTACACTTTTAAGCCAATACATCCTATCATCACTCAAAGAGAATAATCAATTACCAGAACACCCTGCAATAGTTAAATCAATAGTTTCTACAGATTTAGTAGCTCCAATAGCTAAAAAATACGGGGTAGATAAATACGATGTTCTAACTGGATTTAAAAATATTTATGACAAAGCTAATGAATTAGAAAGAGAAAATACTGGCAAATTTGTATTTGGTTTTGAAGAGTCTATAGGCTATAACTATAAAGATTTCGTAAGAGATAAAGACGCTGTAAACTCAGCTATGATGATATCTGAAATGGCAGCTTACTATAAAAATAAAGGAAAAAGCCTACTAGATGTAATAGAAGAAATATATAAAGAACATGGCTACTATTCTAATGAGGTAGTTTCAATTGTACTTGAAGGAATGGATGGACAAGAAAGAATTTCTAGGATTATGACCCATGTTAGAGAAAATCCATTAAAAGAAATAAATGGTGAGAATATCTCTAAAGTTATAGACTACAAAAATGATGATACTGGTCTACCAAAATCAAATGTATTAAAATTCTATTTTGAAGATGAGTCTTGGTTAACTCTTAGACCATCAGGTACAGAGCCAAAGATAAAAATATATGTTAATGCTATAGATGATTCTATGGAAAAAGCAGTATCAAAAAAGGATAAAATTATAAAATACATGGAATCACTAATTGATTCAATTGAATAATATAAAATCTCAGAGCTAAGTCTCTGGGATTTTTATATTTAAACTTGAATTTAATATTAAAATATCATAATATATAGCCAAGGAGTATTTATATTATGGAAAACTTTTTTAATCTTATTGATAAAATATTTTCAATAAATGTTTTTGGAAATTTAACTTTATACCAATTATTATCGACTATATTAAAGTATGTCTTTGTCTTTGTCGTTTTTTATTTTATATACTCTATAATAAGGATTATATATTATGACGTAAGGACGACCCTAAAAAAGGAACAAGATTCCGATACCTATCTAAGGTTAATAAATAAAAATGATGGCTTTAGATTTATGGTTCAAGAATACTACTTTTTATTGGAAAAAAATACAATTGGTAGAGATGAAAAAAATACTATAAGTATAAATGATAGGTACTTATCAAAATTCCATGCTAGGATACTACAGGATGAAGATATGTATTTTTTAGAAGACCTAAATTCAGCCAATGGGACCTATCTAAATGATGAGAGGATTGTAGATGCTATAGAGTTAAAATCTGGCGATGTAATCAGGCTTGGATCTGTAGAATTCTTGTTTGTACAAGGTGATCAAAATGATTAGAAAAGCAGATAATCTAGAAAAATCTATGAGAAGATCAAGGTCTAAAGCTATTTTTCTTCTTTTTGTGTTTGAATTTTTAAGCCTATCATTAGCTATGATTTACAATATAGAAAATTTGACAAATGCAGATTTTTATACCTATCTAGCCATTTTATTCGTCACAATACTAAGCTCTGTTATCCTAAACCATATAAGTAGATCTGACAATATACTATTGTTGATTGTAAATATGCTATTTTCCATAGGGGTAGCTATAATATATAGGCTTGATCCTAAGTTAGGACGTAGGCAACTACAGTTTTATATAGTAGGAATTATTTTATTTTTCTTGACCTATTATATTTTAAAGTCTATCAAAATTTGGAATAAATTAATGCTTTTTTATGTGGCTATATCAATAATATTATTTTTGTTAACTCTAGTCTTCGGTTCATACTTAGGCGGAGCAAAAAACTGGATAATGATTAAGGATAAGTTTAGTGTTCAGCCATCTGAATTTATCAAAGTACCCCTAGCTTTTTTTGTAGCATCATTTTATGATAATTTTACAAAAATGAGCTTGAAACCTTTTGGTAGGTATTGTATGAATTTCATTATCTATGTTTTTATAGGATTTTTGTTTTTGCAAAAAGATTTGGGAACGGCTCTCATATTTTTTGGGTTATTGATAATTAGCCAGTTTGTATATGAAAAAGATAGGAAACTAATTTTTGTTAATATGTTCTTTATGATAATAGGTTCTATTGTAGCATATTTTCTATTTGGACATGTTAGAATAAGGGTAGCAACTTGGTTAGATCCGTGGTCTGATATAGAAGTCACAGGATATCAAATAACCCAGGCTTTGTTTGCAACTGCAAGTGGTGGTTTATTTGGTACGGGGATTGGACTTGGTAGGCCAGATTATATACCAGTTGCAGAATCTGACTTTATTTTTTCTGCTATTTGTGAAGAAATGGGAGTTTTTATGGGAATAGGGGTTATACTCCTATTTATGATCTTGGTTTACAGGGCCATAAAAATCTCTCTAATTCAAGAAGATAAATTTTTCTCAGTTCTAGCATTTTGTATTGGAGTTTTGTTTGCCATCCAAACATTTATAATCTTAGGTGGAGTATTAAAATTAATACCACTTACAGGTGTTACGCTTCCATTTATAAGCCAAGGAGGATCGTCTATGCTTGCTGGTTTTATATTATTAGGATGTCTCCAATATTGCGGAGAGGAGATAAATAAGGGTGAAAATCTATGACTAATAAGAAAAGAAAAAATGAACAAAGTTTTCTAAAGAAAATTTTAGACTTTGAACAGAAGCAAAGAAATAAAGAAAATAGTAAGCTAAAAGTCCTATCAAAATCAACACTTAATAGACGATTGATATTTGTAATGGTATTTTTTGTACTTTTATTTATGTCTTTAGCTTTGTATCTTGTATATTTTCAATTATTTAAAGCAAAAACCCTTGCAGAAGACTCTCATAATCGTAGACTTTGGTTAAATGAGGATTTGATACAGAGAGGTAGTATATTTGACAGAAATGACAATATAATAGCCTATAGTCAGCGAGATAATCAGGGCAAACAACGTAGGATTTATAATTATCCTCTTGCTTCATCTACAATAACAGGGTATTCCTCCACAAGTTATGGGAAAACAGGGTTAGAAAAATCTTATAATAGACAACTGCTTGCAATATCCAATGAAAATTTTTCACAATTTAGAAAAATGGTAGTAAAAAATGACACAGGATATGACCTACACCTTAGCGTAGATCAAAATATACAAAATATAGTTTATAACTATTTAGCAAATTATAAATCAGCTTGTGTAATAATGAACCCTAAAACAGGCGAAATCCTAGCCATGGTTTCCACGCCAACATTCAATCCTAATTCTCTAGACAATGATTGGAATAATTTGATACAAAACAATGATGGTAGGCTCATAAACAGAGCTACTCTTGGACTTTATAGGCCAGGATCAGTTTTTAAAATAATAAGTGCAGCATCGATAATAGATAATAAGCTTGATCAGACTTATGAAGATACAGGCAGTGAGATAGTACAGGGATTTGAAATAAAGAATTATGATAACCAAGTTTTTGGTAATCTTGATCTAAGAAATGCCTTCATTTATTCAGTAAATACCTATTTTGCAAAAAAATCTGTAGATATGGGCCAAGAAAAATTACAAGCAACTAGTGAAAAGTTTTTATTTAATAAAGACTATGATTTCGATTTAGATAAAAATAATTCGAAAATTCCTTTTAAAGATTTAAATAAAGCAGACCTTGCTATGACGGGTTTTGGTTATGGAAAAACTCAGGTAACACCCCTCCATATGGCTATGATCACATCAGCTATAGCAAATGATGGTGTGATGGTAAGTCCTAGATTAGTAAATAAAGTTACAAATAAAGACGGGAAAATAATATCTGAATCTAAGACTAAAAATCTTTCCGTTGTAACAAGCCCAGAAACAGCAGGAACCATCCGTGATATGATGGTTGATGTTGTAAATAAAGGTACAGCTACAGAGGCCTTTTTGCAGTCTGTACAAATAGCTGGAAAAACAGGTACAGCAGATAAAGCAGATGGCAAAATAGATGCTTGGTTTGTTGGATTCGCACCAGCATATGATCCTAAGATTGCTATAGCTTTAGTAATAGAAGATAGCCAGGGAACAGGCGGCCAGGTCGCTGCCCCAATAGCTAGAGAGATTATGAAGAGTATATTTAATACTACATCATTTGAGTGATCACATAAGCTTATTTTTGATATTAGACCAGTAGTGGTTTTTATTAAGAATAAGCTTATTTATTTTTTTATCAGAAACTCCAATCTTTATCCTATAATCCTTTGTATAATATTCACTACCATCAAAAATGAATACCGTATGGTAGTTATCTCTTTTTGAAACACTAATTTCTATGTTTGCATCATTTGGCAGTACAACGGGGCATTTTAACGACCTATTCATATTAGAATATACTGGAGCAATAGGGGTTAACTGGAAACCGTTTAGAGATTGGTGAAGAATAGCGCCGTTTGATGACAGATTATAGGCCGTTGAACCATGTGGTGTCGATACTATCAATCCATCACCTGAAAAAGATTCTATAAAATTGCCATCTATGAATACTTTTAGCCTTACTAATTGATTCTTATTTGACTTTATAACCACTTCATTAATAGCCTCTAAAGTTTTTTTATTAACTTTTGATTCTAAGACAGTTAACTGTTCGATTGAGTAATCTTGTTTTGTGAAAGCCTTTATAAATTCTTCAATTTTATCAACCTCAACCTCTTGATAAAATCCCAAGTGTCCTGTATTTATACCAATAAATGGTATGGGCGAAAAATCACTAATATGGACAGCGTTCAAGAAAGTGCCATCACCTCCGATTACAAGATTAAGGATTGCATCTTCTTTGTACGTAGTGGATACCTGGTAATTATATTTTTCAAGTAATTTTCTAGTCTTACTAAAAACAGAATTTGTATATTTTGATTTATTTTTAAAAACATTAATAATATTTGTCATTTTTATTCCTCTCGATTATATTATAACATAGGAGTGGCTATGAACAATATAGAAATTATAAATAAAAATAGTAAAACCTTAAAAACCTTACTAAAATCACATGGATTTTCTAAAAGATCTATAAGTGAGCTGATGAAAAATGGTATAAAAGTAAATAATGATACAGTATATAGGAGTATAGAGATTTTTAAAGGTGACAGAATATCTATAGATGTAGATGATGAACAATTAGACCATAAACCTATAAAAGGAGATCTAAAAATCTTATATGAAGATAATAATATATTGATAATAAGTAAATCTAGTGGTCTAACGATAAATTCTGCCCACGATATAAATCTGGCAAATATTGTTGCCTATTATTTTAAGCTAAACAATATTAATTCGAAAATAAGATTTATTAATAGGCTTGATATGAATACTTCTGGAATAATGATGATAGCAAAGAATAAGTATGCCCAAGCATACTATCAAAATGAAATAGAAAATAACAAGATAATTAAAAAATATTTAGCTTATGTGCCTGGTAATGTTATAATAGATAAAAAAATTAGCTTGATATTATCATATGACGAGGAAAATAAAAACTACAAGGTTAGCGATAATGGAAGAAAGTCAATAACAATTTTTAAAACTATAGAAAGAAATGAAAAATATTCTATCATAGACTGCGATATAAAAACAGGTAAAACTCATCAAATCCGTGCTTCTCTTTCATATTTAGGCTATCCTATAATAGGGGATAAGCTATATGGATCAGAAATAGACTTAAATAGATTCCTACTGCATTCATATTATTTAAGTTTTACAAAATTTTTAAGTGAGGAAAGTATTTTTATAAAAGATGTTCCGAATTTTCAAACACTTATACAAGATCTGTGAAAAGATTATCTTGAAATAAAATTCTAAATATTATATAATTAAAATATCCTAAGGAACTGGTCCAATTTAAACCTACAACTTTTATAAGGGATTGCGGAGTTCTAACTTTGATGACAAGCCTCCTTGGAGTGGAAGTCAGATATTTTAGACAGCTTGCCCACCTTCACATATTGGAAGGTATTAAAGTAAGGACCACCTTGGGATTGTTTTTTGTTTAAAAATAATTGGTTTAGGGTAATAAATATTTAGACAATTATTAAGAAAAATAAAGGAGTATAAAATGTCATTACAAGATTATATCGAAAACAAAGCAAAAGCAAAACAAAGAGAAATAAAATATGAAATTTGGAAAGCTAAAAACCATGATTCTAGAATGAGAGGACAAGGCTTGGTAATTGGAGCACTAGTAGGTGCAACAGCAAGTTTACTATTAGCACCAAGATCAGGAAAAGAAACAAGGAAATATTTAAAAGAAGCTTTCAATGACACAGTAGATAATGTAAAAGAAACTACAGTAGATGTCATCGATCAAGCTAAAGATGGTTATGAAGACCTAAAATACAGAGCATACACAGATCTTCAACCAATCAAAGATGGTATAGAATATGGTGCAGAAGTAGCAAAAGATGCTGGCAACCAAATTAAAGATGCATCTAAAAATGTGAAAGAATCTTTATCTGAAGGCGCTAAGGATGTAAAAGAAATTGTTAAAGATAGTGCTGATGAAATAGCAAAAGTTGCTGATGATAAAAAAGAAGAAGTAAAAGAAGAGACTTCTAAAACAAAAGATGCTGTCAAGGAAGATGCAAAGGAAATAAAAAAAGAAGCAAAAAATAAGGCAGAAGAGGTTAAAGAAAACGACAAAAAAGCTAGTCAAAAATAATTTAGTCAGGAGATATAAATGAGTGTTACCATAGATTTTGATCTTCTTGGCAATATCATAATTTCGATTTTAGGGATATTAGCACTTATATTTCTAGTATTAGTGCTGGTAAAACTAAATAAATTGTTAGGAAGTGCTCAGTCGATATTAGATAAAAATTCTAATAATATAGATCAAGTAATAAACAAATTACCACACATAGCAGATCAAGCTAATGATTTGGTAAACAATATTAATGGAATTGTTACTGATCCAAATTTAAAAATGGCTATAGCAAAAGTTAATGACACAATGACTAATGTAAATAGCATAAGTGATGATATTAGAGACACAGTTAATTATGTTGGAATCACTGCAGTAGATAGTGTAGACACTATAGGATCTGGTGTTGCGTCAATAACTGATTATTCATCTTTGGTTATGGATGTTATAGATATAGTTAAAAATGTTATTGCAGGCTAAATATAGTTAAAACAAATTATTAGCATATGGACCATAGGCTAATAATATAAATGGAGGAGATATGGGACAACCAACAATTAAAGATGTTGCTAAGCTTGCAGGGGTATCTATATCTACTGTTTCTAGGGTGATGAATAATTCTAAACCTGTAAGTCCTGAAGCAAAAAGAAAAGTCTTAGATGCGATAAATAAGCTTGACTTCAAACCAAATGAATTAGCAAGATCACTTGTAATGAGGAGATCAAACCTAATCGGCGTTATTGTCAAAGACATTGGAATAGAATATATTGCTCAACTTATTAGAGGAGTTGAAGAAATTGGTAGGGTATATAACTATGATATAATATTATCAAGTTCTTATGGCGATGATAAGCAACTGGGGAATTCTATTGACTTTTTGGCAACTAAGCAGGTAGAGGGTCTTGTAATTATTACAGAAGATATTTCTACAGATATATTGGTCAAACTTAGAGAAACAAAAATTCCATTTATTTTGTTAGATAAATACCATAATTATAAGGACATTAAAACAGTCAAAATTGACTACGAACAAGAAGAAAACAAACTTATAGAAGCACTAAAAGAAATGGGCCATAAAAAAATATTGTTTGTAGTTGATAAAGAATCTAATGTAATAAATGACTCTATGCAAAGAGGATATGAATCTGCTGTAGGTTCTGAAAACACATATGTTTTTAAAATTGATGGTAGAGATATTGATTCAGTATATAAAAATTCAAACAAGGCATTAGACATCATTAAAAAAGAAAATATAACAGCAGTATCTTGTGTCAATGATGACGTTGCAGTAGGTTTTATGAATTATTGCTTTGATAATGATATTAAAGTCCCTGATGATTTATCAGTAGTTGGCTTTAATGATAGCAATATTGCAAGCATTTATAGGCCTAAACTAACAACAGTGGCTATTCCATATTACGATATAGGAGCTATTTCTGTTAGAGCCTTGATTAAAAGAATTAAAAAAGAGGGAGATATTCTCCAGGATGATTGGATCATAGGTGCAAGCATTTGCAATAGAGAGTCTGCAAAAAATATTGAATGATAAATTGTTGTTTATTTTATAAATTATAGTAAAATATCTAAGAAAAACATTTTAGGAGGATTTTATGGCAGAAAGAAAAGTTACAGTTACTAACGAAACAGGTTTACACGCTAGACCAGCCGCTTCTTTAGTACAATTTGTTAAAAATTACCCAGGTGAGGTTACAATAATTAAAGATGAAAAAGAAGCAAATGCGAAAAGTATCTTCAACGTAATGAGCCTTGGCATAGCTAAAGGAACTGAAATAAAACTAGTAGTTGATGGCGAAGATGATGAAAAATTCGCTGATGAATTAGTAGAATTTATTGCTAATTTAGCTGAATAATACAAAATTTTGAAGGATACTTTAACAAGTATCCTTTTTTAAAATCTTAAAGGAGAGAATAAATGAGTCAAAAATATCAAGGTATTAAGGCCAGTAGTGGATATGCAATTGGTAAGGTCTATTTATTTACTAGAGAAGAAATAATAGTAGATAGTAAGAAAATAAGTGAAGATACTGTTGATGCTGAGTATAAAAAAGTTCAAGATGCTATAAAATCATATGTTGATGAATTAAGAAATCTTGAAAACCCAACAGAAGCCCAACAAAACATAGCTTTTGCGCATATAGAATTATTACAAGACCCATATTTTAGTGATACAATCGAAGCTAAGATCAAAAATGAGCTAAAAAATAAAGAACAAGCTTTAGATGAAACAATCAAAGAAATGGTTGAAATTATGAGTGCTTTGGATGACGCCTATCTAAAAGAGCGTGCAAGCGATTATCAGGATATCGGCTACCAAGTAATGTATAAGCTAAAGGGGATAAAACCTAAAGATCTTTCTAATTTAGATGCTAATAGCATAATTATTTCTAAAGAACTTACCCCATCTGATACAGCCAATATGGATAAGGAAGCGGTCGTCGGTTTTGCTACTGATTTGGGAGGCAAAACAAGCCACACTTCTATAATTGCTCAAACTCTAGATATGCCAGCACTTGTGGGTATGGCAGATGTATCTACAAAACTAAAGGGTGGAGAAAAGGCTATCATAGATGGATATGAAGGTTTTTTGATAATAGATCCAAGTCAAGAAGAACTTTCTAAATATGAAAAACTAATAAAAGAACAAAAAGATAAAAAAGAAAGATTAAAAGCCATAAAAGATGAAAAAGCAGTTACTAAAGACGGTAAACATATCGAAGTTTCTGCAAACATAGGCAATCTAGAAGATCTTAGAATTGCTATTGAAAATGGTTGTGATGGGGTTGGACTTTTTAGAACAGAATTTCTATATATGGAAAGCGATGGATTCCCAACTGAAGAACACCAGTTTGAAGTTTATAAAGAAGCTACACAAATGCTTGGTGAAAAACCACTTATCATTAGAACTCTTGATATAGGTGGAGATAAGGGTCTAGATTACTTCAAGTTCCCTGTTGAGGAGAACCCATTCCTAGGATATAGGGCTATAAGGCTATGTCTAGACAAGGTTGATATCTTTAAAACTCAACTGAGGGCTTTAGTCAGAGCATCAGCATTTGGTAACTTAAAGATAATGATCCCATTTGTCGTAAATATTAATGAGCTAAAAGAATCTCTTGATCTTATTGAAGAAATCAAAAAAGATCTAGATAAGGAAGGTATAGCTTATAATAAGGATCTAGATGTTGGTATTATGGTTGAAACATCTGCATCAATCTTAATGGCTGATAAATTTATTAAGTATGCTGATTTTTTCTCAATTGGTACAAACGATCTTACACAATATACACTTGCAGTTGATAGAGGAAATGAAAATATAGCACACATGTACTCAAACCATAATCCAGCTGTTCTTAGAGCTATAAAACACGTAATAGATGTTTCTCATCAAGCTGGTAAATGGACAGGCATGTGTGGTGCATTTGCAGCAGATACAGAAGCTACAAAACTACTTTTAGGTCTGGGACTAGACGAATTTTCTGGATCCTCTGCTAAAATAGCCGAAATAAAAGATACTATCCTAAAATCTAGTCTAAAGGAAGAAGAAAACTTTGCTAATAAAGCAATCGATCTAGAGCTTACTGAAGAAGTAGAAGAACTTGTAAAAGAACATAATAAATAAATGAGACTGATATGTTTGCTGAAATAAAAGATATATTGAAGCATACAAGATGTTTTAGAGAAGTAAATCAATTTGATGATATTGAAAAAATCTCTTCTAATAAATATAAAGTAAGATTAGGAGAAAATATCTTCGTTTTTTCGCTACTTGATTTGGATGAATATGAGAAACTAGAAAACGAAGCCTATATAAATGATCAACTTGAAAATGCTGGATTAAACCCACTTAAGATTTATGATATGGGATTATTGCCAGACATAGAAAAATCTTATAAACTTTATGAATATAGAGAAGAGATTTCTTTGAGAGAATTTCTTGATACTTCAAATAAAGAAGACCAAATTATCCTTGCCCTAAAATTTGCAAAAGCATTAAAAAACTTACATTCTATTAGACCTCCTGAAAATATAGATTGGCAGAATATATTTCTTGTTAAAACAAATAATATATTTTATAAACACGGTCTAAGTCAGATTGACGAAAAAGATTATATATTAACCGATTATATTAAAGTTAATAGGCATTTGACAGAAAATACCTCTATAAACTTGTTATATACGAATTTAAATGATAAAAATATACGAGTTTATGATAAAAATAAGCTAGATCTTAGGTCTATAAAAAAGATGGAATATGGTGATGGTATTAGTGATTTTGTGGAGATTAATAAAATTGCAATTCAAAATCCTATTTTTTCAAAAGCGGTATTAGAAGGTTATTTTTCAGGTAAAAAACCATCTAGGAAGTTTTTTAAACTTTTAAGCCTATATCAGGCTAGTGCAATATTAGAAAGCATGATTGATCTAAGAAATAACAAAGAGTCTTATTTAAAAGCTGATGAAATTTATCATATTATGCAAATGTATGATGATTTTAATGAAATACAACCAAGTTGGTATAGATAATCATAAATTATAAAGGATGTTATAAATTGTGTGTTTAACAATTACTTATTGTACTTTGACTTTTAAGTTATGGACATACTTATACAACATCCTTTTTTATTTGAAATATTGAATAAATCTTTAATTTATGATACGATTTCACTATAAGAGGTGGAGGAAAATATATGAAAAAATACCCTTTAATATTACTAGGCTCATTTTTAATTTCAATTGGTTTATACTTTTTCCTATTAAGCCATGATATAGCAGCTGGAGGTATTTCAGGTTTTGCTTTGGTAATATCAAAAGTTTTTACAAGCTTAAATCTTGGTTTAATCAACCTAATACTCAATATTGTGGTATTAATATCTGGGATAATTTTTATTAGTTTTGATTTTGCAAAAAAATCATTAATATCGTCCTTATCCTTGTCTGCATTCATAATATTGTTTGAATATTTATTTCCAAATATATCTCTTAGTGATGACAAGATAATAAATATTATTTTCGGTTCCATATTAATATCATTAGGCCTTGGCATTGTGTTTCATCACGAAGCATCATCTGGAGGAACAGATTTAATAGCATTTATCCTAAATAAAAAACTAAATGTTCCCTTACATGTCTGTTTATTTGCATGTGATTTTATTGTTGTTAGTTTATCAGTATTAATTTTTGATATAGAAACTGCATTATACTCAACACTAGCTATAATGATACAGTCAGTAGGGGTAGATTACTTCATACAAGGTTTTGGTAGAAAAATTTCAATAGTTGCTATATCAGATAAGTATGAACAGATAAATCAAATGTTAATTGACAAGCATAAAAGAGGTGTCACACTTCTAAAAGCTCAAGGTGGATTTTCACAAGAAAATAAAAAGGTAATTATGACAGTAACAAATGTAAGAATGTTTCCTATCATCAAAGACGATATTTTAATGATAGATGATAGAGCGTTCATATTTACATATACAATTTCAGAAGTTCTAGGTGAAGGATTTACCTTTGAACAACTAAACTAGGAGAATTATTATTAAAAAATTTATTATAAAAAGATTTACAAAAAACAAAGCTTATTTAAAAACTCAACTCGGTGATGCGGTTATCGATAAAGATCAAGTAAAAGGCATTAGACAAAATGAGACCGTAGAAGCATATATTTACAAAGATGTTAACAATGTTTTCAGAGCTACCAGAGATCTAGCTTATGAAATGGATCATATATATTCACTAAAAGCTGTTGAAATAGACAAGAAAGGTGTTTACTTTGAAATAAAAGGTGGACACTTATTTATGCCTTTTGAACAAAGGACCTATAAAATAATAAAAGATATGACCTATCCTTTAGCTATAAAAGAAGATGATGGATATATCTATTTGACAAGTAAAATCCGTGATCTACTTAGAAATGATCATACATATAAAGAGAATGATATTGTTAAGGGCAGAATTTACTCGATTAATAAATCTATCGGTGCTTTTATAGCAGTTGATGATAAGTTTGATTCATTAATTAGGATTAATGAATTAAAGGGTGTAATTGTCGAGGGAGAAATGGTTGAGGCTAGGGTAAAAGAAGTAAAAAATGATGGCAAAATGGAGCTAACCTTAAGACAAAGAGCTCACCTAGAAATAAATAATGATTCTGATAGGATACTAGACTATCTTCATGAAAATGGTAAGACTTTGTATTTATCAGACAAGTCTTCTCCTGAAAAGATATATAGCTATTTTTCTATGAGTAAATCAGCTTTTAAAAGAGCTATAGGGAGATTGTACAAGAACAACGATATCAAGATATATCCAGATAGGATAGAATTGAATGAGAGGTAAAAATGGATAAAAATAAATTACTTGCAGAGGTTAATGATAAAAAGATCTATACACAAGATGTTTATAATTTTATGGCAAACATCCAAGGTGGTGATAGGTTTCAAAACGAGGATGGTATCAAGGTTTTAACCGATGAGATGGTAAACCAAGAAATTCTCTTAGCAGATGCTTATAAAAATAAGCTCGACATGGACGAAGAGTTTGAAGCTGAGCTTAAACTGGTAAAAGATAACATGTTAAAAAACTATGCCATGCATAAAATATTTGAACAAGTAGTGCCAACAGAAGAGGACTTAAAAAAATATTATGAAGATAATAAGGAAATGCTAAGTCCAAGTACAAATTACACAGCAAGTCATATCCTAGTTGAAGATGAAAATAAGGCTAATGATATTTACGAAGAGATTCAAAATGGCCTAGATTTTTCAGAGGCTGCAAAAAAATATTCACTTGACCCATCTGGATCAAATGGAGGATCTTTAGGAAAATTTCCAAAAGGTGTTATGGTAAAAGAGTTCCAATATGGACTAGAAAAACTTCAACCAGGTCAAATTTCAAAACCAGTTAAGTCTCAATTTGGATTTCATATTATCAAATTAGATGATGTGGAAAAAAACTTGCCTAAAGACTTTGAAGAAGTTAGGGATACTGTTTATCAAACATATTTGATGGCAAAAAGACAAGAGAAATATTTAGAAAAATTAGCTAAGATTTCAAAAGAAGTTGAGGTTAAAAAGTATTATTAGGTAGGACTTATGGAAGTTGATAATTCTAAATTATACAATTATATAAAGTCTATAAAAGAAGAAACTTCTAATAAACAGTTAAGTAGTCTAGATTTTATACTAACTAAAGCAAGAGAAAATAATTGTGTAATAAATGAATCAGATGGTAATTATTATATAAAAAAATCTGATCAAGCTAAGGCACTTTTTCATTTAAATATTGATAATCCAGTAAAAAGCACTTTTGATTTTGAGATGGATGATAATTCTAAATACATAAAATCAACTGTGGATATTCATGCAATAAATGCAAGTATTATTATAGCTTATTTACTAGAAAATCTAGAAGACCCATTTGATATATTTATCTCTACAAATAACAGTCAATTAGACTTTAGTGATTATGCTTTTATAAAAAAACATCTTAGAACGGATAATATAATAAATCTTAACCTAAGGGATGGAGATTGTATAGTAAACGAATTTTCAAGTCTATATTTAGCGGTAGCAAAAGTTCCTATAAAAAGATTTAAACCTGATTATGACTATAAAACTTATAGGCTATCAGTAGATAAACTTATGGGAGGTTTTTCTGGAGATAATATAAATAAAGTTAGACTCAATGCTATAAAATTTTTAACAAGTATCTTTAGAAAGATGAAATCAAAAGTTGACCTTGAAATGATTATTATGAGTGGTGGGGATAAGTATGACAATATACCATCCAATGCACACATAGATTTTATTATCGATAAGAAGTTTGAAAATGAACTCGTAAGCATATTTGATATAATAAAAAATGAAGCCATAGAAAAAAACCTAAGATATGAACCAGATATGGAAATAAGATGTCAAGTGATTGATAAAAATAAGTTTGATCCAATGACAAGCGAGTCTTTTAACCATCTTGCATCATTCATAGAATTAAGTCATGTAGGTAGTTTTTCTGTAAATAGTTTGGATAATCAAGCTATTTCTTCTTCAAATATGGCATCCATTAGGACAATTAAAAACTCAATCAATTTGATATTGGTTTTTAGATCTCTAAGTCAAGAAAGTATGGATCAAATGCTAGAAAAAAATAGAATGGCTAGCAATATTTCCCATTCAACAATATTAAAAAAACTATTTATACCTAAGCGGAAAAATTCTGATCAATATTTAACAGAAGTATTTGTGAAAACCTACAAAGACTTATACTCTAAAGATCTTAATGTTATAAAAACTCAATATTCCTTATATTCTTCTATTGTTTTTAAAGACCTAAATGTGAAGATCGTATCATTAGGGGTAAAATATAAACAAGACGATAATTTTTTTGCTAGCAGTATAAGTGATATAAATAAAACCATTTATTTGCTAGAAAATGTAATCGAAAATTTATAAGATATAAGGAGAATGTATGACTGAAACATTAGATATACATGGTCACCAGCTAGTTTTTAATAAAAATAAAGGCAAAGCAATCATAGAAATCGATTTAGGTACTGATACCCAAGAATGTGTCTTGATTGACATATTTAGTGTAGATGATAAAGATTATATAGCTTTATTATCAATAGAAAGTACTGATATATTTTTATTCAGATACAATGATTCATTTGATGACGAAGATAGCAATATTGATTTGACTATGATAAAAGATGAGGATGAGGTTGATGAAGTTTTCCATTTGTTCTCACATTATTGGACTGATGACAAGATAGATGAGCTTTTAGATGAATATAGTGAAGAGGGTTCAAAACTATAATTTTGAAGAACGAATTACCATATTATCCTGTAAGCAAATATTATAAAGAAAAATATGGAGTTAAAGTCTATAAATTACCAATAAAATTAGACTTATCATGCCCTAATAGAGATGGAGCATGTGGTGTAGGTGGCTGTATATACTGTTCTGAATCTGGTGGTTCTTTTGAAAATTTACCATCAAGCATGACTGTCAAAGAACAAATTCAAAACAACAAAACCAAGATAGAAAAAAAATATAAAGCAAAAAAATTCATTGCATATTTTCAAAATTTTTCTAATACTTATATGTCTTTAAGCGCATTTAAGGAGATAATAAAAGCTTGCAATGAAGATTATATAGTTGGTATATCTATTGCTACTAGAAGCGATTGTATAAGTGAAGATAAGCTTATTTTCTTAAAAAAATGGTCAGAGGACACTCGTATTGATATAACTTTTGAATTGGGTCTGCAAACAGCAAATTATAAGACTCTAAAGATATTATATAGGAAAGAAAGCTTATCAGATTTTATAAGAGCTTGTAATCTCATAAACATGTACGGATTTAGGATAGCAACCCATGTTATTTTAGCCTTACCATGGGATGATATTGATGACACTATAGAAACAGCAAAAATACTTAACGCCTTAAATGTAAAAGAAGTAAAACTTCATTCTTTATTTATTGTAAAAAATACAAAGCTCGCAAAAATGTATGAAAATGGCGAATTTATACTTAAAAGCAAAGAAGACTATCAAAAAAATGTTATAACATTTTTAAGATATATAGAAAAAGACTGCACAATCGCAAGATTGGTAAGCAGGGCTCCAGCCGACGAGACCATATTTTGTAATTGGGATAGGTCATGGTGGCTAATAAGAGATGAGATCATATCATATATGAATAAAAACTCAATAAAACAAGCTGACAAATGCAACAATACAATTTTTAAAAAAATAAAGGGGGAAAACAAATGATTTATTTAGTAGTAGGCGCACAAGGAACAGGTAAGACAAAATATTTGGTGGAAGAAGCTAACCACGAAAAAGAGATTGGAAACTCAAATATTGTTTTTATTGATACTGACGATAGCCAAGTAACAATATTGGACCATAAGATTAGGCTTATAAATGCAAAATCATATAAAATAGCAACAACTGAGGCTCTTATAGGTTTCATATCAGGTATACTTGCTCGTGATTATGATATTGGAAAAATATATATAGACGGAATTTATGATGTGGTTAATATCAATAAAGAAAATATCGATGATTTACTACAAAGATTAGATAGACTATCTGAGTATTCAAAATCAGATATTTATTTAGGATTAGATTGGACCAAAGATGACGTTCCTCAAGTAGGCCATGCAGAAATCATTGAATTGAAATTAGAGGATTAGTTTAGACCGTCTCTTTGAGACGGTTTTTTATTATGTTAGTAGAAAGAAAAAAATTAGATTTATTTGAAAATTGGAGAAAAGAATCAATTGATCTTCTATCAGATGCAATAATAGATAAAGATGAATTTTTAGATAGGAATTATAATTTTTTGATTAATTTATCCCTAAAACCCTTTTCAAAAATCACATTGTTAGAGGAAGCTATTTATAATTATCAATATTATAATATTATGGCTAAAGCAGCAAATGCCAAGGCCTTTAAAATACAAAATATAAGTAAAAAAAAGAAAATATATACTAGATTGATAAATGATAGAGAAAATTACTACTACTTAAAAGATATAGCTACTCAAGCTATTATTGATACAGTAGGTTATGATAATATAGAGTCTTATTATATTAAGTTAAATTCTAAGAGACTAACAGGTAAGATTTTTGAAATTTCTGTCAAGTCATGTGACAAATTGATTCTACATTCTAAAAATAAAAAAATATTAGAAAGATTAAAAGCTTCTGACGCTTTTTGTGAAGATATAAAAGAGTCTTTGATAGATTCTTATGTAAATAAAAGTTATTAAAATGATTGAAATAATTGTAAATGCAAATCAAGCTAATCAAAGGTTTGATAGATTTTTAAGAAAATATTTTGAAAATGCTCCCTTATCACTTATATCCAAAAATATAAGAAAAAAGAATTTTAAGATCAATGATAAAAGAGCAAAGAATAGTGATTTTGTATATGAAAATGATCATATAAAAATGTACATATCAGATGAAGATTATAATAAATGGATTACAAAAACTGACTATAAGCCTAGTGACTTTAACCTAAATATTGTATATGAAGATGATAATATTATAGTAATGGACAAAGAATATGGTCAACTAACTCATTCTGCATCAAAAAATGATTATGGTAAAAATCTAGTAGATAATATGCTTTCTTATTTGTATAAAACAAAGTCATTTGATATGTCTGATAGAACTTTTAAACCAGCTGTTATAAATAGACTAGATAGAAATACTGGAGGACTTGTAATTGGAGCTAAAAATTACGATACTTTAAGAGCTTTAAATAAGGCTATGAGAAAAAACTCTATTGACAAGTATTATCTAACTATAGTATCTGGCAAAATTGACAAAAGTTTTTCTATTGATACAAAAATAAGTAAAAATGAAAGCAAAAATAAAATAAAGAAGAATAAATATGGGAAAAATATTCTAACTCATTTTAGGCCGATACAAACTAATGGTAAATATAGCTTTGTAGAATGTAAATTGATCACTGGTAGGACCCATCAAATCAGATTTTCCTTAAAGGACAATGGTACACCTATAATTGGTGATAGAAAATATGGAAATAGTGAAATTAATAAAATTATCGAAGAAAAATATAATATTAATAACCAGGTTTTGCTAGCTTATAAAATTGTATTTCCAAAAATTGATGGTTTAGAATATTTAGAAAACAAAGAATTTATCTCTAGAAAATATGATGAGATAATTGATTTAAATAATAAAATTATGAATTAGTAAGGAGAGATATGTCTAAAGTTATTGGAATTGACCTAGGTGGGACAAAAATAAATGCTTGCTTAATAGATGAAAATGCTAATATTATTGAAAGAAAAGAAGTAGATACCCAAGCAGATAAGGGAAGAGATGTTGTTTTAAATAATATAAAGGATCTTATTTATTCTTTATCATATAAAGAGGCGAGTGCAATTGGTATTGGAACACCAGGCTTTATAGATTCTAAAAATGGTATAGTTACCTTTGCTGGCAATATCCAAGGCTGGACAGGTCTTAACCTAAAAAAAGCAATAGAATCTTTCGTAGATTTACCAGTTTTTGTAGAAAATGATGCTAATATTGCCCTGATAGCAGAAAAATGGAAAGGATCATGTGTAAATTATGACAATGTTGTTATGATTACACTTGGTACAGGATTAGGTGGGGCAGTCTACACTAAAGAAGGTGGACTTTTATCTGGAGCTCACTATCAAGCAGCAGAGCTAGGTCATATTATGCTTCATCCAGGAGGTAATTATTGTACCTGTGGCCAATATGGATGTGCTGAATCGTACTGTTCAGGTCCGGCAATAAGCAATGATTATTTTTCACTGACAGGAAAAAGAATTACTGGTCAGGAGATTTTTGCAAGTATAGATAAGGATGAAAAAGCCAGAGCCGTCTTGGAAAATTATCAATCAAATCTTGCTTATTTATTAACCTCACTAAGAAATATTTTTGATCCAGATGCTATTGTTATTGGTGGAGGAATAATTAATTCAAAGGAGATTTGGTGGGATGGAACTATAGAAAATTTCAAAAAATATTGTAATAAACCTTATAATATAGAAATAATACCTGCACATTACTTAAATGATTCGGGTGTAATAGGCGCAGCTAAAATTGCTTTCGAAAGGATAAAAAATGAATAACAAGATTCTTATTTTAGATGATGAAGCACCTATAAGACAATTTATGAAAATAAACCTTGATTATCAAGGCTATGAAACAATAGAAGCATCAACTGGAGAAGAAGCTTTAAGACTTTTTGATGAAGAAAAACCAGCTGTAGCGATTTTGGATATAATGCTTCCTGGTATAAACGGTTTTGAGGTATGTGAAGCTATAAGAAGCAAATCTCCAATGACCGGTATCATAATGGTCTCAGCAAAAAGCCAAGATATAGATAAGATTTTAGGTCTAGAAAAAGGAGCGGATGACTATATTATAAAGCCATTCAATCCTCAAGAGCTCATACTCAGGGTCAAATCTTTGATGAGAAGAGTTAATTTGTCACCAACAACAGATAAAAAAGACGAAAAAAAATCTCTAAAAGATGGTCCTTTTACTTTGGATATATATTCTAAGAGTTTTTATAAAGGAGATATTGAAATAGATGTCACACCAACAGAATTCACCATCCTTGAATACTTCATCAAAAACAAGGGGAAAGCAATGACTAGAGATGAAATAATGAAAGAAACTTGGGGAGATAACTATAGCAATGATACAAAAATTGTAGATGTTAATGTTAGGAGAATCAGAGCTAAAATAGAAGAAAACCCAGCTAAACCACAATTTATCGAGACTGTTTGGGGAACTGGTTATAGATGGAAATAATTGAAAAATTAAAAAATACAAATAAAAATTCTAAAAATATTTTGGCATCTAAGAGCATAAAATATACCCTGATTAAAATAATTATGCTTTTTGTTTTGACAATAGTAATTGGTTTTGAGATCTTTGCTTATAATTCTATTAAAAATTATTATGAATCAACTCTTGTATCCTCTATGAAAAATCAGGCAAGGATAAGTCAACTTCAATATTCATCTTACATGTCAAGATATGAACTAGAAGAAGTGATACTTGGTGATAAAAACCTATTTTATAGGCAAAGTAATTGTCAAGTCCAGATTCTTGATAATTCTGGTGTTGTTCTTTTTGATTCTATGGCATCATCTATGATAGGATCTGCCTTAGATGATAGTGATGTAATTGCTGCAAAAGAAGGTGATACTGGTGTAAGCAAGGGGAAAAATACTGATTCTAATGAACAAGTTTTATCAGTTTCTTATCCCCTCACATCATCAGACCAACAAATGGGAATAATACGACTTACAAGCTCTATGGATAGGGTTAATAGACAGATAAACAAAGATGTCATGGTTTATGGAATTTTTGGTCTTTTGATAACTAGCTTAGCTTTCATGATATCATTTTTTGCTGCAAATAACTTTGTAAAACCTTTAAGAAAGCTAATAGAAGTCTCTGAAATCCTTGCCCAAGGTGATTATTCAGTAAAGGCAGATGACTCTAAGGATGATGAAATAGGAGAACTTGCTTCAACTCTTAATTTATTAAGTGAAAATATAATCCAAAGAGAAGATATGAAAAATGAGTTTATTTCTTCAGTATCTCATGAGCTCAGAACTCCATTAACTTCGATTAAAGGTTGGGCTATAACTTTACAATCTGAAAGTATACAAAAAGATACAGATATGCTAAGTCAAGGATTAAACATCATAGAGTCTGAAGGAGATAGGTTATCAATGATGGTAGAAGATCTTTTGGATTTCTCTAGGCTTTCATCTAGCAATTTTATATATGAAAAAGATGATATTGATATAGTTTTACTAGTAAAACAAGTCCATACGCAATTATATCCTAGAGCCCAGTCAGAAGGCATAAGCTTTACTTTTACAAGCTACTACAAAAGCCTAAAAACACATGCTGACAAAAACAGGATGAAGGAAGTTTTTATAAATATTATTGACAACGCTATAAAATTTACAGATCTTGGTGGAAAGATAGAAATAATTATAGATGCAGATAATGATGACATACAAATAAGCATTATAGATGATGGTGAAGGTATAAAAGAAGACGAAATTGCTTTTGTTGCTAGTAAATTTTATAAGGGGTCTTCATCAAAATCTCAAACTGGATTAGGCTTATCTATATGTGAAGAAATAGTCAAAGCACATGGAGGCCAATTGATCATAAAATCAAAATATGGGGTTGGCACCAATGTTACAGTAGTACTACCGAGGTTAGAAGATGAAAAAGTTATTTAGATATTTTATTATATCACTTATCGCTGTTGTCTTATCATCATGTACAAAATCTAATATCGATAATCTAGCTGATTTTATCCAAAGTCCAAAACAAGATTCTCCTATTATCGAAGGTACGTGGCAAGTTGTAGATATAACTAACGAGGGAGAAAACAACGAGGATAGTGAAATAAAAATAAATGATATGCTATATGTTAATAAAAATCTAGTAGCTATTAATAATTCTTATGCTTTCCCACCAAGTTTTACATCAAAATATGTTAAACTAGCCGATTATCTGAAAAATAGGGGAATTAAAACATCAGATGATTTTGGAGATAGAAGTGTAGTAGTACTAACAGCGTCACAAGGACAGCTATTTTCAAAAGATCTTATTATAACCGATAAAAACAATCTGTTTATAATTAAAGACGATCATATAATCAGTCTAAAAAAAATATCAGATAAAATTGATTCTCAAATAATAGATAAATATGCAAAATTAGCATCAAAAGAAAGAAGTACATCCCAATCGGGCGAAGAAGTAGCTGAAGATATGACGATGCTATTAGGAGTTAGGGAAAGAATCGACCCTGACAGTGATAAGGCTCTTTATAGGTACTACACCTATATGATAAGAATAAAATCTGATGATACAATTAATTATCAAAAAGTAGCAAATATATTTTTGAAAAGAAAAGATGAGTACTGGAGAGTAAGCTCAGATCTTAATAATTTCACAGATTTATATGATGATATAAAATCATATCCTATAAAAATAGAGAATAATATAGAAAATGAAAATGAAAACTATTCTTTTAAAGACATAAACCTAAATACCAGAATTAACTATGTTTCTAAGGATTTTATTTCTATAGATTATACAAATAACCTTAATATTGATCCTATTAGAAAATATGCCTTGCTAGAAACAGAAAATCTAGGTGATAAAAAATTTATAAGTCTTAAAGAATTTACCGGTGAAGAAGATAGTGATATAATATTTAAAGAGAAAGTAAAAAATGAAGTAAAAAAAGCATTTCCAAATGTTAATCCTGATAAGGTTGGATTTGATAGTAGCAACTTCGGTATTGTTAGAAGCCAGGGGATGTGGGTTTTCCAGTCATCAATAAATACAGGTCACAATGATGAATTTGTCCAGAACTTCTTTAATGTGGATATAGCTATTGGAGATTCAATACTTAATCCAACTAACAATATTATAAATAGAGATCAAGTTTATAACATAAACACACAATTCAAAGATTATGTTGTTTTAGATAATCTCAGATATATTGCCATTCAAACACCAGATGAAATATTGATTCATAGAATCAAAGATGGTCTGATAGAAAAATCACCAATATATGCAATACCAACAAGAATGCCTTGTACAATAATAAGTATTGATCAGTATTCAGGTTCTAGCGCATCTGATTTGGAAAAAGCTTTTGAAAAATATAATGATATTATAGAAAAATAATTTTGACTTGCAGAGTTAATATTTGTTATCATTATTAATAGGAGTAATTATGGATTTAATTTTTGCCAGCAATAACAAACATAAATTAGAACAAATAAAATTATTACTAAACAATGATCATATTCTTATGCCAAGTGATTTCGGTATTGACAATTACGAAGTGGTTGAAGATGGTCAAACCCTTAGAGAAAATGCCTATAAAAAAGCACATGAACTTTATAAAATTACAGGAAAAAATGTATTTTCTGATGATACAGGACTATTTGTCAATGCTCTTGACGGAGCTCCAGGAGTTCATTCACATAGGTATGCAAGTGAAAATCCAACCGATAAAGAAAACAGAAATAAGCTACTAAAAGATTTAGAATCTCAAAATGATAGAAGCGCATATTTTGCAACAGTAATTTGTTTTATTGACGAAAATGGGAAAGACTATTATTTTGAGGGTAAACTTTTTGGACATATTTACAAGACAGAGCTTGGTGAAGGCGGCTTTGGCTACGATAAAATATTTTATGCGGATGAATATAACAAAACTCTTGGTCAGATGGATATAGATTTTAAAAATAAAATTAGCCACAGAGGTAAAGCTATTGCAAAGTTCAAAGAATTTTTAGGTGAAAACTATGAGAGTATTAGTCACAAGTGATACTCACTCGATGTATAATAAAATATCAGACCTAATACTTGAAAGGGATGATATTGACCTTATGATCCATGCTGGAGACGGCGTTGATGATTGTAAATACATCTACTATGAAACAGGTATTGAATATTATGTTGTAAAAGGGAATAATGATTATTCTTCTGATCAACCATATGAAAGAGTTATTGAGCTAGAGGGATATAAAATCCTCCTAAGCCATGGACATAAAGAAAATATTGATTTATCACTTAATCAGCTTTTTCAAAAAGCTTTAGATTATGGATGTGACATTGTTATATTCGGTCATATTCACCGATATGTCAATATAGAAAGAAATGGAATTTTATTTCTAAATCCAGGTTCTCCAATTTTACCGCGAGACGGACAAGCTTCCTGTATTATTATGGATTTGGATAAAGAAATAAAAATAGAAAAGATCTTGCTTGGTTAAGGAGTCAAAATGACAGGACTTATCAATTTAATAAGTGAATATTCGTCAAGACTTGCCATCTTGCCTATATTAGCTGTTATAAATATAATAATTACGGTTATAATTCATTTTATTAATAATAAGAAAATTTTAAAATATTTGCCATCGATTATTATTGGTTTAGCATCTTTAGGTATAGGTATATATTCAGTATCAATTTTTTCTAGTCCTAGGGGACTAAATACAGCTTGGATAGCCGTATTTTTGGCAACAAGTGCCTTAGTTGGTATATTTACTGGATTAATAATTGATTTGCTAATATCTTTGGGTAAAAACCTAGAATATGAAAGAAAAAATACTAATAAAAAAACAAACTTTAAAGCAAAAAGAAAAAGAAATAAGGAATGATAGAATGCCTAAGAATATAGGAGCTTTTTTCGATATCGATGGAACTTTATTTAGAAAATCTTTATTAATAGAACATTTTCTAAAATTGGTTGAAAATAATATCCTAGATAAAAAAATATGGACTGATGAAATCGGTCCGCTATATAGTAATTACGAAAATAGATTAGGAGCTTATGAAGACTATTTGGAGAAATCTTCTTTAGTATATCAAAAAGCCCTGATTGGTCTTGATAATGATACTATAAAAAAATACTCGGATATTGTTATAGATGAAAATAAAAATAAGACTTATAACATCACAAAAAAGGCTGTTGAATATCACTTCAATGAAGGACATATGATATTTTTCATCTCAGGGTCTCCAGATTTTATAGTAAGTGATTTTGCAAAAATTTATAATGCTCAAGAATCAGTATCTACAAAATATGTTTTTGATGAAAAAAATAAATTTACTGGTAAAGTATTACCTATGTGGGATGGAAAAAATAAATTCTCAGCTGTATCAAAACTTAGCAAAAAATATGATATAGATCTAGAGAAATCTTTTGCATATGGAGATACTAATGGTGATATAACAATGTTTCAATTGGTTGGCAATCCCCACGCCATAAATCCATCCTATGAACTTATCGAAAATTTGTACGAGGATAAGAAATTAAGAGAAAAGTCAATAATTAATATTGAAAGAAAAGATGTTAACTATAATTTTGCTCTAAAAGACTTAGAAGTTATTTTTAAAAAATTTTAAAAATATTAATGAATTTTTTTAAATACTAGGTCATTAATAAAAGCTAAAATTAGTAAAAAATATACATTAATTAACTAGAACCGTATATTTTTACAATATGATTTAGCTTTTTTTATTTCCTCGTAAATATACATAAATAAAAGACTTTGTTTTTATGATAAAATAGTAGTCGAGGTAGAATAATGAAGGCAATAATAAGTGAATCATATCCAATAATTGAAAAACTTGAATATAATTATTTAGTAAATGAAGATATATACTCATTAAACACACTTATGTCTTTATTATACGACAAGAATTTTATGAATTTTTCCAAGCACAGTTTCTATGCTAGGGACTATTGCTTTAAAAATCTAAAAAAATATTTCTGGAATCTTGTAGATATTGATGAAATCATCAATAGCCTTAGCAGGAATATTGGCAACGATATCGATAGATATGAATATTTGATATCGATAAAAGCAAAATTCAGGGCATTTAAATCGAAAAAAGAAATTGATAAATTGGAATTCTTACTAATACAAAATTTCGGAGTTGATTATTTGATGAATGCCAGTATTTATAAATACAAAAAAGAAGACAAAAGATTTCTGGATATTGGCCAAAATTTGAAAAAAAATATCTACAATGATAGGTCACTTGTATCAAAACTTAAAGAAAATCTATATAATTTCTCCGAGACTTTATTAAAAGCAAAGATATATGATATAGATATATCAACACACAAGCAACTTACTTTCAATACAGAAAGTATTTTTACTGAAAACATCACAACAAAGCAAACACAAAAAATATATGAGAAGACAGTCAACTATTTGTACAGATCTATGGTTGATATATACTCAGAATATTATTTTAGAGGTTTGATTGACGAAGTATTTGAAAGGTATCAATAGGGCGATTTAGCCCTTTTTATTTTGTTTATGATAGTATTAGGAATAGATCCAGGCATAGCTATAATGGGCTATGGAGTGGTTGAATTTAAAGAAAATAAGATTAAAGTATTAGAAAATGGTGTTCTAACTACATCATCAAAAACTCGAACTCCTGAAAGACTAGAAATATTATACAATAATTTAGAAGGAATTATAAAAGAATATAAGCCTGATGAGTTTGCAATAGAAGAGTTGTTTTTCAATCAAAATGTAAAAACGGCTATAACTGTAGGTCACGCTAGGGGTGTTCAGGTATTATGTGCACAAGCAAACAATATTCCAATTTATGAATATACACCATTACAAATTAAGCAAGCAATAACTGGCTATGGTAGGGCTGACAAAAAACAAATGCAGCTAACAGTCACAACTCTTTTAAACCTAAAAAATATACCAAAACCAGATGATGCTGCGGATGCCTTGGCTGTAGCTCTTTGTCATGTACTAAGCCAAAGATTTAAAGAAAATTATAGGATGAACTAATGATTTCATATATAAAAGGAGATGTAAGAAAGATTACTGATGAAGGATTTGTGTTAGAATCTAACAATATAGGGTACTTTATAAATTCATCTCTAAATACACTCAACAATATACAATTAAATAATGAATATAAAATTTATACATCAATGCAAGTTAGGGAGGATGACATATCCTTATATGGATTTTATTCAGAAAAAGAACTTGAAATGTTTTCTCTTTTAATATCTGTATCAACCATAGGTCCAAAGATAGGACTAGGTATCTTATCAACACTTGCCGTTGATGAAATAAAGCTTGCAATTATTAATAATGATATAGATAAACTTACAAAAGCTAAGGGTATTGGTAAAAAAACAGCATCAAGGATAATTCTTGAGCTTGTCGATAGAATTAAAAAAATGGACCTACCAATACTTGATAAAAAAGACAATAATATTAAAAAATCAACTGATGATGATATATACAATGTAGCTAAGGAAGCACTTAAAAACTTCGGTTATATGGATAATGATATAACTAGAGTTCTGGGAGAATTGAAAGGCGAAGACCTAAGCCTTGAAGCCCTAATCAAAGAGTGCTTCAAAAGATTGATTTAGGTGATAATATGTATGATGAAAACTCAAGAATTGTTGGATCTAATGAGCAAATTGAGGATATAAGTCAAGAAAATTCCATAAGGCCTAGGTGGCTAAAAGATTATATCGGTCAAGATAAGGTTAAGGAAAAACTAGAGATATTTATACAGTCATCTCTTTCTAGGCAAGAACCCCTTGACCATGTTTTGTTGCAAGGACCTCCAGGTCTTGGAAAAACCACTCTTTCAACAATAATAGCTAATGAACTTGGTGTAAACCTAAGAGTGACAAGTGGTCCTGCAATAGAAAGACCGTCTGATTTAGCTAGTATTTTAACAAACTTGTCTGATGGAGATGTTTTATTTATAGACGAAATACACAGGATAAATAGATCTGTAGAAGAGATTTTATATTCTGCAATGGAGGATTTTGTTCTTGATATAATAGTTGGAAAGGGTCCAAATGCCCAGTCAATAAGGATTGATTTAGAAAAATTCACCCTAATTGGAGCAACCACAAGAGCAGGTATGCTATCAGCTCCACTTAGAGATAGGTTTGGCGTTTTACTATCACTAAACCTATATGACAATAAAGATTTATCAACTATAGTAAAGAGATCTGCAAATATTCTTAATATTCCAATAGATGAGCAAGGCGCTAATGAAATAGCAAAAAGATCTAGGGGTACACCGAGAATCGCAAATAGATTACTAAAAAGAGTAAGAGATTACGCTATTGTAAAAGCAGATGATAAAATAGACCATGAGACGAGTAAAAAGGGTTTAGAGCTTTTGGAAATAGATCCAATGGGGCTTGATAACATGGATAAAAAAATAATTTATACCATGTATGAAAATTTCAATGGAGGACCTGTTGGTATAGATACGATAGCTGCCTCTACGGGTATAGAAAATGTTACTATAGAAGATGTTTATGAGCCTTATCTATTGCAAATCGGTTTTCTGACAAGAACACCAAGAGGCAGGGTCCTAACTAGAAAAGCTTATGAACATTATGGTTTAAAATACGAGGAATAAATGAGAACAAGTGAATTTGATTACAATTTGCCAGAAGAGCTAATAGCTCAACATCCAAGTGATAAAAGAGATGAAGCTAGGATGATGGTTTTAGATAGGAATTCTGGTCAAATTACTGATAAATATTTTTATAATATAATTGACTATCTACAAAAGGGCGATGTCCTTGTTATGAATGACACAAGGGTCATACCTGCTAGGCTTTTTGGACATAGACCTGGAAAAGAAGAAAAAATAGAAGTTTTCCTTCTAAATAACATTAAAGATGATCAATGGGAAGTCCTAGTCAGACCTGGTAAAAAAATGAAAATAGGTGTGGAGGTCATCTTTTCCGATGAGCTTTCTTGTAAAGTTATAGATATAAAAGAAGATGGAAATAGGGTAGTAGAGTTTTTTTACAAGGGAATTTTCAATGAAATCCTTGATAGGTTAGGTAATATGCCCCTACCACCTTATATAAAGGAAAAACTCAAAGATAACGAAGATTATCAAACAGTCTATTCTAAAAACCCTGGTTCTGTCGCAGCTCCTACAGCTGGCCTACATTTTACAAAAAAACTTCTTGAAGATATAGAAAAAAAGGGTGTAGAGCTTGCATTTTTGACTTTAAATGTAGGACTAGGTACCTTTAGACCTGTAAATGAAGATGATATAAAAGATCACAAAATGCATTCAGAGTTTTATAGCTTGGATGAAAAAACAGCAGATGTTATAAATAAAGCAAAATCTGAAGGCAGAAGGATAATAGCAGTAGGTACTACCTCCATTAGGACCTTAGAATCAGTTTATAAAAAAAATAACAAAATTTGTAAGGACTCTGGCTGGACTGATATTTTCATATATCCTGGATTTGAATTTAAAGTTGTTGATGCAATCATAACCAATTTTCATCTTCCAAAATCAACTTTGATAATGCTAATAGCTGCCTTTACAAGTAAAGATATAATTTTAAATGCATACAATGATGCAGTTTCCAAAAAATATAGGTTCTTTTCATTTGGAGATTGTATGTTTATAAAATAGGAGGACAGATGGCTCTAAAATATGAACTAATCAAAAAAGATAAATATACAAATGCAAGGGTTGGAGTAATTCATACTGCCCATGGTGATATACCTACTCCAATTTTCATGCCTGTAGGTACACTAGGTACAGTCAAGACAATGACTGTAGATGAACTTGAGGAGATGGGAGCAAAAATCATCCTAGGAAATACCTACCATCTTTATCTAAAGCCTGGTATGGATATTATGAAAAAAGCTGGTGGTCTACATAAATTCATGAATTGGGATAAACCAATACTAACAGACTCAGGTGGTTTTCAGGTTTTTTCTTTAGCTGATAATAGAAAAATAAGTGAAGAAGGAGTCATGTTTAGGTCCCATATAGACGGATCCAAGCATTTTTTCACACCTGAAAAATCTATAGAAATCCAAAATGATATTCACTCTGATATAATGATGAGCTTTGATGAGTGTGTAGATGCCAGAGCTGATTATGATTATGTGAAACACTCTATGCATAGGACAATAAGGTGGGCAAAGAGAGGACTTGATTATCACAAGGAACACTCTCATCCAGACCAATCCCTATTTGGTATTGTACAGGGCGGTATGTTTAAAGACCTAAGAGAGATCTCTGCTAGAGAGACAACCGCCATGGATTTTGATGGTTTCTCGATAGGTGGACTTTCAGTTGGTGAAACAAAAGAAGAAATGATAGATATACTTAATTTCACCACTCCTTTATTGCCTGAAGATAAGCCTAGGTACAATATGGGAGTTGGTACACCAGATTATCTATTTGAGTCCTTTCAAGCAGGTATAGATATGGCTGATTGTGTTTTACCTACTAGGGTGGCTAGAAATGGTACAGCTATTACTTCACAGGGAAGAATTGTTGTTAGAAATGCAAGCTACAAAGAGGATTTTGGCAAACTTGACCCAGAATGTGATTGCTATACCTGTTCAAACTATTCAAGGGCTTATATAAGACATCTGATGAATACTGGTGAGATCCTAGGTGCTAGGCTAATTACCTACCATAACCTATATTTCTTATTGAAAATGTGTGAAAATATAAGAGAAGCTATAATGAATGATAGCTTTTTGGACTATAAAAAAGAATTCTATGACAAATACGGTTACTGATGAAACTTGAGTATTTAATTTTATTAATATTTGCAATTGCCTTTTATTTTATGAACATTAAAGACTATAAAAAAGAAAAAGAGAGAAAAAGATATATAGAAGAAAATCTCAAGGTATCTTCTAGAATTATAACTAAATCTGGAATAATTGCTTATGTAACAAAAATAGATGGGAATATTATTACCATAGTAACTGGAGACCAGATTAACCACTCTTATATAGAAATTGATAAATCATATATAGATAATATTTTATAGGAGGATCATAACCTCCTTTTTCTTTATAATAGGTGATATAAAGAGTATAATTTTATAAAAGAAAGGATTAAAATGGCAAATTGGTTTATATATAATAAAAAAGAAAATTACAAGAATATTCTAAAGGATAAAAATATTACAAAATTGCAAGCCTTAATTCTTGCAAATAGAGATATTGTTGAGCCAAATAAGGTTGATATGTTCATAAATCCAAGCCTTGATAAGCTACATGATCCTTTCCTATTAAATGACATGGATAAGGCAGTAGACCTTATTATAAATACTATGAAATCTGGTGGAGAGATAAGGATATTTGGAGACTATGACCAAGATGGAATAGCATCAGTCATGACCCTAATGGATGGATTATTATTCTATTATGATAATATATCTTATGACATTCCTCATAGGATGGAAGAGGGATATGGAATTTCATCTAAAATGAGTGAAAAAGCCATAGATGATTGTGTATCTCTCGTTATAACATGCGACAATGGTATAACAGGCTTTGATCAGATTGATAATCTCAGATCTAATGGGATAAATGTCATAGTTACAGACCATCACCAAATTCAAAAGGAATCTAAAGATGATTGGGTAAAACAGGTATTGCCAAATGCCAACGCAGTCATCAATCCTAAAAGACTAGACTCGACTTATCCCTTCGATGACCTGTGCGGAGCAGGGGTTAGTTTTAAACTAATGCAAGGCCTGTATCAAAGGCTAGACGGAGATTTTTATTATCTTTATTCACTCCTAGAATATGTTGCTATGGGTACAGTTTGTGATATCGTATCTCTAACAGATGAAAATAGGATTTTTGTTATTGAAGGCCTAAAGAGACTTAATGACACAGAAAAAATCGGAATCAAAGCACTTTTAGATGAGTCATCATGGGATAGACAGGTAGATGAATATACACTTGGATTTATTCTTGGACCCCTTATGAATTCTACAGGTAGACTAAGTTCTGCCAAAATTGCTATTGATTTGCTGACCGAAGAAGACATTGATGATATCTATCATAAGGCTAGACAATTGGTAGAATTAAACAACGAGAGAAAAACTCTTACAGAAAACGCTTATAATAAAGCTATAGATATAATAGAAAAAAATTCTTATGACAAAGATGATATATTAGTTGTCTATGATCCAGATTTCAATGAATCCATATGTGGAATTGTAGCAGGTAGGATCAAAGAAAAATATTATAAGCCTACTATAGTTATTACAAACTCTATAGATAATAGCTTTGCTAAAGGTTCTGGAAGATCTATAGAAGCTTATAACATTTATGAAGAAGTGAATAAATTTTCAGATCAGCTTATATCATTTGGTGGTCACCCAATGGCTTGCGGCTTGTCCTTGGAAATAGAAAAAATTGATGAACTAAGAACATTTTTAAATGAAAATTCAAAACTAAATAAAACTGATAAAACAAAATCTATCAATATCGATGGACAAATCGCTATTAAGAATTTATCCTTAGAATTTGCAGAAAGTGTTGAAAAATTGAAGCCTTTTGGCAAGGGAAATGAAAAACCCGTCTTTGCAAATAAAGATGTAGAAATAGCAAGCGTCTCAATGATAGGTAAAGATAAAAAAACTATGAAGATAAGCTTTAAGCAAAACGGATATTATTATAATGCAATAAAATTCCAAGCCGAAGATGATTATAATTACCTCAAGGAAAAATATGGGGACAATCTCTTAGGGAAAAAAATTGATATACTTTATTATCCAGATATCAACGAATTTAGGGGGCAAAGATCCCTACAACTAAAGCTTATAGATATTAGGTGATACAATGGCAACTGATTTTAAAAAAGAATTTGAAAAATTTAAAGAAACTATTTTAGCTAATAATCCAAATGCAGATATAAATCTTATAAAAAAAGCTTATGACTTTGGAGCCCTACATCATGATGGGCAAAAAAGAAATTCTGGAGAGGATTATTTTATTCATCCTATAGCTGTTGCTTGTAACTTATCTAATATGAAATTAGATGATGAAACAATCTGTGCAGGACTAATGCATGATGTTTTAGAAGACACCGATGTCAGTCGTGATCAAATGCAGACTGAGTTTGGTGAGGAGATAACTTTTTTAGTAGATGGAGTTACCAAGCTAAAAAATCTTAATTATAATTCTAGGGAAGAAAAACAAGCTGAAAATATTAGAAAAATGGTTATGGCTATGGCTAGTGACGTCAGAGTAGTCCTAATAAAACTTGCTGATAGACTTCACAATATGAGAACTCTAGAGTATATGACTAGAGAAAAACAAATTCAAATAGCCAATGAAACCATTGAAATATATGTACCTTTAGCTCATAGACTCGGTATTTATTCACTAAAATGGGAATTAGAAGACCTTTGCTTTAGGTATCAAGAACCAAAACGATATTATGAGCTTGCAGAAATGGTAAGTGTAAAAAGGCGTGAACGTGAAGCTTACATCAATGAAATAATTGAAACCTTAACTGACGCCCTAAAAAACACAAATATCAATTTTGAAATTTCTGGTAGGCCAAAGTCTCTGTATTCAATAAATAAAAAAATGCAAAGAAATAAAATAGCATTTGAAGAAATCTATGACTTAACAGCAATAAGGGTTCTTGTAGATACAATAGCAGAATGCTATGCAGTTCTAGGAAAGGTTCATTCTATCTGGAGACCTATACCAAATAGGATTAAAGATTATATAGGTCAACCCAAGCCAAATGGTTATAGGTCTTTGCATACGACAGTTTTTGGTGATGACTCAAGACCCTTTGAAGTACAAATAAGAACTCGTCAAATGCACAAAGAGTGTGAATTTGGTGTTGCTGCCCATTGGAGATATAAAGAAAATAATAATACAAAGTCAGACTTTGATGATGCCATGAGTTTTTTAAGACAGATAGTTGAGTGGCAACAAGATGGGGGAAAAGATGTAAACACCTTAGAGTTTATGGATACATTAAAGACAGATTTTTTCTCTAGAGAAATATATGTCTACTCTCCTGACGGTGAAGTCTATTCCCTACCAATGGAATCCTGTACAATCGATTTTGCTTATAAGATCCATACAGAAGTAGGAAACTCTTGTGTAGGAGCTATGGTTAATGGTAGGATGGTTCCCCTAACCCATCAGTTAAAAACTGGAGACTTGGTTGAAATCATTACAAGTAAAAACTCACAGGGTCCTAGTAGAGATTGGCTAAATATTGTTAAATCAAACCAAGCAAAATCTAAAATCAAACAATTTTTTAAAAGATTTGATAAAGAAGAAAATATCACCATTGGTAAAAACTCTGTTGTTAGAGAACTAAAAAAATACAGGCAAAACTACAGGTCCCTACTAAAAGAAGAATGGCTTATAGACATTGCAAATGATCTAGGTTTCCCAAGCGAAGATGAGATGTTTGCTTCTGTTGGCTATGGAAAAACCACACCAGAACAAGTTAGTCAAAAACTAATTAGAAAAGATAAAAAAGCCCAAGAAGAAAATAAAATAAGCAAAAATCTAGAGATAACAAACAGGCAAATCAATACACAAGCTACTAATGAAATAAGAGTATCCGATTTGGATGAAGATGTAGAAGTTAAATTTGCAAAATGTTGTACACCTGTACCAGGAGATCCAATTATAGGATTTATTACAAAAGGAAACGGTATATCAGTTCATGTCAAAACTTGTCCAAATATTATAAATTCTAAATCTCCAGAAAGACTTATTGATGTTTATTGGCAAAACCTTACTACAGACAAATTCCCTGTCAAAATACAAATTATGACCATCAATAGTCCATCAATACTTTTTGAAATATCAAAAGTATTATCAACTTTTGATGTAAATATCCTAAGCATTAATGCAAGAACTGATAGTAAAGAAGGGATTATGGACCTTATAATTGAGGTATCGAGTACCAAGCAGTTAAACGATGTTATTAGGAAATTAAAAACTATAAAAACAATAGAAGATGTATATAGGGTGAAAAACTAATGAGAGCTATTATTCAAAGAGTAAGTAAGGCAAATGTGAGTGTAAATAATGAAATTATTTCGGAAATAAATAAAGGTTATTTAGTTTTACTTGCAGTTAAAGAAACTGATACTGATGAGGATTTAGAATATATCCAGAGAAAAATATCTAATCTAAGGGTTTTTGAAGATGAAAATGATAAATTAAACCTATCTATAAGAGATGTCGATGGAGAAATTTTGTTAGTTAGCCAGTTCACCTTGTATGGTGACGTTAGAAAAGGCAATAGACCATCTTTTGTAATGTCTGCTGGATTAGAAAAAGCAAATAATTATTATGAAAAACTTATAGATAATTTAAGAAATGATGGTTTTACTGTTAAATCGGGCAAATTCCAAGCCCATATGGAAGTTAGCCTTGTAAATGACGGTCCAGTTACAATAATTATAGATAGTGAAAGGATACTGTAGTGAATGTAAAAAAATTTGTTCTTGGTCAAGTTATGACGAATATGTATGTTGTTAGTGACGATAAAGGCCAAGGATTTTTAGTAGATTGTGCGGCTATTAGCCCTGCAGTTGATAAATATATTGAAGATAATAATATAGATATAAAATTTATATTACAAACACATACTCATTTTGACCATGTCGAGGGTCTTAAATACTATAGGGATAAATTTGGAGTAGATGTTTATGCTTCTGAAGATGCGAGGTATTTAGCAAATGATCCTAATTATAACCTAGGATACCATATAAATAATCTTGAGGTTCCGATAGATATATATCTAAAAGATGGTCAAGTTTTTTCGAACTTTAATATCACTGCTATAAAAACTCCTGGTCATACAATTGATTCTATGAGCTTTGCTTTGAAAGATGAAGATGTTGTCTTTACAGGAGATACACTTTTTAGACTATCAATAGGAAGGACCGATTTTCCTGGAGGGTCTATTCAAGATATTATATATTCAATAAAGAATAAATTGGGTAAGTTGGATAAAAACACAATAGTCTATCCAGGACATAATGAAAATAGCGAAATAGGATTTGAGCTAGCAAATAATCCATTTTTAATATAATTGGAGGAAATATGGAATTTAAAAGAACAAATATGTGTGGAGACCTAAGTATAAAAGACTTAGGTAAAGAAGTAGTTTTGATGGGATGGGTTGCTAAAAAACGCAACCTAGGTTCTCTAGTTTTTATAGACCTAAGAGATAAAACTGGTATAAGCCAAGTAGTTATTAGACAAGATGATGAAAATAATTACAAAACAGCCAGAGAAATTTCTGCAGAATATGTACTAGAAGTCAAGGGAAAGGTCTTTGAAAGAGAAAGTAAAAATCTTGATATTCCTACAGGAGAGATTGAGATTATTGCAGAAAAAATCAATATCCTGGATAAGGCTAAGACTCCACCAATTTATATAAAAGACGATGACGATGTCAGCGAAAATCTAAGACTTAAATATAGGTACTTGGATATGAGAAAACCTTCAGTACAAAAAAACCTAAAGCTAAGGTCTGATATTGTAAGGACCATGAGGGAGTATATGTATGACAATGATTTTACTGAAGTAGAAACTCCATTTCTAACAAAACCAACACCAGAAGGAGCTAGAGATTATCTAGTACCATCGAGGATAAACCAAGGTAAATTCTATGCTCTTCCTCAATCTCCACAACTGCTAAAACAAATTTTGATGATCGGTTCATTAGATAGGTATTTCCAGGTTGTAAAATGCTTCAGAGATGAAGATTTGAGAGCTAACAGGCAGCCAGAATTTACCCAGCTTGACCTGGAAATGAGTTTTTCTGACCAAGACGATGTCATAGCTATGAATGAAGGACTTCTAAAAACTCTATTTGATAAATACACTGACTATGACCTAAAACTTCCTATAGACAGAATGGACTACAGTGAGGCTATGAATTCATATGGATCAGACAAACCAGATTTAAGATATGGTTGTAAGATTAAAGATGTTTCAGAAGTTTTTGCTAATAGCGAGTTTAAAGTATTTGCAGATAATACCAGCGAAGGTAGGTCTGTAAGAGCTATAAACTTTACAGGTCTTGAAGATAAATACTCTAGAAAGCAATTAGATAAGTTAACCGATTTTGTAAAAGATTTTGGATTAAAGGGATTATCTTATATTAAATTCAATGACCAAATGCAATCATCAATCAAAAAATTCTTGACTGATGATATTGTGGAAAAAATCAAAGAAATAACTGGAGCTAAAGATGGTGACTTGGTATTTTTAGCAGCAGATAAAGATAAAACTGTTCTAGAGGCTATGGGAGCTCTTAGGGTTAAGGTAGCAAAAGATAATGATCTCTACGAAAAAGAATATTCCCTCACATGGGTAGTAAACTTCCCAATGTTTGAATACAATGAGGAAGAAGATCGTTACGTAGCTCAGCACCATCCTTTCACAATGATGAATGAAGAAGACATAGACTTGCTAGAAACTCATCCAGAAAAAGTTCGAACACAAGCCTATGATATTGTAATAAATGGTGATGAAATGGGTGGTGGATCAGTTAGGATAAATAACTCAGACCTCCAAGAAAGAGTTTTTAAAGCCCTAAAGCTTAGCAAAGAAGATATAGAAAATAAATTTGGTTTCTTTATAGAGGCCCTACAATATGGTACACCTCCTCACGCTGGACTTGCTTATGGTCTTGATAGACTATTGATGCTATTTGCAAAAACTGACAATATCAAGGATATAATTGCCTTTCCAAAAACACAATCTGCAACATGTCCATTAACTGATGCTCCATCTGTGGTTGATGAAAAGGCTCTAGAAGAATTAGATATAAAATTGAGGTGATCTAATAATGTCAATGACAAAAGAAGGAATAATTCTTGAAAATAATAATGGAAAACTAAAGATACAGGTAGATAGAACCGGTGCTTGTGGTTCATGCGCATCTGCAAGTTCATGTGTTGAAAAAAAATCTACTATAATCGAAATTTTTTCTGCAGACAATTTTAATGAAGGTGACAAAGTTATCTTAGAGAGTGATGCTGATAAAATTAACAAATTATCAGCCTTAGTCTATATATTTCCAGCAATAATGTTACTTATAGGTATTGTAATTCCTCAATATTTTATGAAGAACTCTGGTTTTGATATAAATTTAATAACATTATTTTTGGTTATAATCTTGCTGACTATATCAGTTTTGATCATTAGAAATTTTGACAAAAAGTTTAATAGTGAAAAGCTTATGAAAGTGAGGAAAGCATGATGAATTACGAACATATAAAAGAATTTGATTCAGAAGTTTACGAAGCATTAAAAAAAGAAGAAGCAAGACAAGAAAGAAATATAGAATTAATCGCATCAGAAAATTATGTATCAAAAGCAATACTTGAGGCAAATGGTAGCATCCTAACTAATAAATATGCTGAAGGTTTACCAGGTAAAAGATATTATGGTGGCTGTGAATATATAGATATTATTGAACAAATAGCTATAGATAGGGCCAAAGAGCTTTTTGGATGCGACCATGTAAATGTTCAACCACATTCTGGATCAGATGCAAATGCTGCAGCTTACTTAGCGGTGTTAAAACCTGGAGATAGAGTCCTTGCAATGAACCTAACAGAGGGTGGCCACCTTTCACATGGGTCTAGAGTGAATGTTTCTGGAAAAACATATGATTTTCATCACTATGGAGTAGATCCAGATAGTGGTAGGATAGATTATGATAATGTTTTAGCTATAGCTAAAGAAGTAAAACCTAAATTAATACTAGCTGGAGCATCTGCTTATCCAAGGATAATAGATTTTAAGAAATTTAAAGAAATTGCAGATGAAGTTGGCGCTATACTTATGGCAGATATTGCTCATATTGCTGGTCTTGTTGTAGCATGCGAGCATCCAAGTCCAGTTGGTTATGCTGATATAATAACAACTACAACCCATAAAACCCTAAGAGGGCCAAGGTCTGGACTAATTATGTCTAGTGAAAAATATGCAAAAAATATAGACAAAGCAGTATTTCCGGGTTTACAAGGTGGTCCTTTAGAGCATATTATAGCAGCTAAAGCAATAGGATTTAAACAAAATCTTGATCCTTCCTGGAAAGATTATGCTATACAAATAAAGAAAAACGCAAAAGCTATGGAAAAATCCTTGCTAGATAGGGGATATGAACTTGTATCAGGTGGTACAGATAACCATTTACTTCTAATAGATCTAACAAAAGAAGGAATTACCGGAAAAGATGCTCAGCATTTATTAGATGAAGTAAATATTACAACAAACAAAAACACTATACCTAATGAAAAACTGTCTCCAATGGTCGCTTCAGGTTTAAGAATTGGAACAGCTGCTGTAACAAGCCGTGGTATGAAGGAAGAAGAAATGGAAATCATTATTGACTTAATTTCTAAGACACTTAGAAAAGAAGACTCTATTGATAATATTAGAAATGAAGTTAATGCTTTAACTGCAAGATTTCCTGTATATGGAGAATAATTATGGCACTGCCAATTGTAACCCTAGTAGGAAGAACAAATGTAGGTAAATCTACACTTTTTAACCGTATAGTAGGTAAAAGAAAATCAATAACCGAAGATATCTCTGGAGTTACTCGCGATAGAATTGTTGATAAAGCTGAGTGGCAGAGAAATGAATTTTTGCTTGTTGATACAGGTGGTATAGATATATCTAGTAAGGATATGATGGATCTTGAAATCAAGGGCCAAGTTGAAAAGGCAATGATGGAGACAGATCTAATACTCTTTGTCGTTGATGGAAAAGAAGGTCTAAATCCTTATGATGTAGATATAGCAAATGAAGTTAGAAAATATAATAAACCAGTAATAATTGTAGTAAATAAAGTAGATAATATGAAAATGCCAGATGATGTATATGATTTTTATCAATTTGGTTTTGATGATCTGCAAATAATATCTGCTGAGCAATCAAAAGGCTTGGGTGATTTATTAGATTCTATAGTGTCCTATATCGATTTTTCTCAATATGAAGGTGCTGATGATGAAACAAGAATTGCCATAATAGGTAAACCTAATGCCGGGAAATCATCCTTAGTAAATTTGCTTTTAAATGAAGAGAGAATGATTGTAACAAACATTGCCGGAACTACAAGAGACGCTGTAGATAGCTATTGGCAATACAATGATAATAACTATGTATTAATAGATACAGCTGGTCTTCGTAGAAAAGCCAAAGTTACTGAAAATGTAGAATATTATGCCAACCAAAGGACTTTTGATGCAGTAGATAGTGCTGAAATTTGTTTGTTTTTAATAGATGCAACAGTAGGAGTCACAGAGCAAGACGCAAAAATTGCAGGCTATGCCCACAATAATAAAAAGGCAATTATTATTGCAGTAAATAAATGGGACCTTGTTGAAAAAGAAACTAATACAATGATGGAGATGGAAAAAAGAATAAGAGAAGTATTATCCTTTGCTCCATATGCCCCTATAGTATTTATTTCGGTTAAAGATAACAAAAGAATAGATACTTTGTTGGACATGATTGAGGTTGTAAATATAAACTACAATATGAGAATAAAAACAGGCATCCTAAATACAATATTGCAAGATGCCATGCTTTTAAATCCACCTCCACATGATAAGGGCAAAAGACTTAAAATTTATTATATGAGCCAAGTAGCAACTGCCCCTCCTAAGTTCTTACTATCTATAAACGATAGAGAATTAATACATTTTTCATATACGAGATATTTAGAAAATCAAATAAGACAAAATTATCCATTAGTAGGAGTTCCTTTCAGCTTTATTTTCAAAGCCCGTGGAGATAAATCATGAAATTAATATTTGTAGCAGCCTTATCTTATATAATTGGATCCTTACCAGCAGCTTATTTGATAGGAAAAATTTTTTTCAATAAAGATATTAGAACTATGGGGTCTGGTAATGTAGGAACTACAAATGCCATTAGAAATTTTGGTAAATTTGCAGGGCTAGCTACATTTCTTTTGGACCTCCTGAAGGGTACATTCGCTTGTTTTCTAGGAAAAAAAATAGGATCAGAAAGTGGCATGTATATAGCTATGTTATTTGTTGTATTAGGTCACATGTATAGTTTTATATTACACTTCAAAGCTGGTAAGGGTGTAGCTACTACTTTTGGTTCACTTTTATTTGTTGATACAAAATTTGCTATAATATTGTTTATAATTTTTTTGGTTATTTTTTTAATCACCAGAATTGTTTCACTCTCATCTATATTTATGAGTATTATAACAAGTATTATGGCAATATATAAATATGGATTAACCACATTTACATTTGTTATACTCATACTAGCTAGTAATATAATAATTAAACATAGGGATAATATAAAAAGGCTAATAAAAGGCGAAGAGAAAAGGTTATTTTAATTATGACAATATCAATTTTAGGAGCAGGATCATGGTCTACTGCCATAGCAAATGTTCTGGCTGAAAAAAATAATGTTTTGATGTATGCGAGAGATAAAGAAGTAATAAAATCAATAAATGAAGACCATATAAATAAAAAGTATTTTCCAGATATTATAATAAGTGAAAATATAAAAGCTACTGATAATTTGGAAGACATTTTCAATAATACTTATATTATAAACGGTATTCCTACTCAGCATATAAGGTCAGTATTTGAAAAATCAAAAAAATTCTTAAAAGATGACCATGTTATAATAAATTTGTCAAAAGGTTTGGAACTTAATACTCACAAAAGAATTTCTGAAATAATTAAAGATTTCAATGAAAATCTAGAATATGCAATACTAAGTGGACCATCTCACGCTGAAGAGGTTATTTTAAAAATGCCTACGACAATTGTTGTTGCCAGTCATGATGAAGATCTAAGCTACCAATTACAAAAACTTTTTGTACGTGATTATTTCAGAGTTTATAGGTCAACTGATGTTGTTGGAGTTGAACTAGGTGGAGCAATTAAAAATATACTTGCTTTTGGTATAGGTATGGCAACTGGTCTAGGTTATGGCGACAATGCAAAAGCTGCTCTAATAACAAGAGGAATCCATGAAATGGCTAAATTTGCAGAAAGCTTTGGTGCCAATACTGAAACCATAAATGGATTAGCAGGTATTGGAGATCTTATAGTAACAGCTACAAGTAAACACTCAAGAAATAATAAAGCTGGTCAACTTGTTGGAAAAGGCTACTCGATTGACCAGCTAGAAAATGAAATCCATATGGTTGTCGAAGGTATTCCAACAACAAAGTCAGTATATGAGCTTAGCCATAGCAGAGGCATTGAGCTGCCAATTACTAATGAAATATACAAAGTGTTATTTATGGGTAAGTCTTGTGATCAATCTGTTAAAGACTTGATGCTGAGAGATTTAAAAAGTGAATTTTAATTTAACTTTTTACATATCCAATATTTAGGATATAATGATAATAGATTAAATAAAAAAGGATGAGGAAATGTTAGATAGATTTAAAGAATTCATTGGAATCGACGATAACTATGATGATTACGATGATGAACAAATGTATTATGATGATGACAATGATCAGAAGATCGATAATGATGATACCCAAAGAACAACATATAGCGATTTGTTTGACAATGAAGACGAAGATACTTACAAAAGCAAAACTTTTTCTAATAAGACATCAAGCTATTCTGATGACTATAGCTACAAAGATTCTTATAAACCAATAAGTGATAATGTGGTAAGTATAAATGATAAGAATTTTTCTAGGAGTAGTAATATGAGAATTTCAATACAAGAACCTTTAGATTATGATAATGATGCCCCTGTGGTAGTAGAAGAAATCCTAAAAAATAGGGTGGTAGTATTAAATCTTGAAATGGTAGACAGCGATTTGAGAATGAGAATATTTGATTTTGTAAGTGGCGCAGTATATGCCCTAAAAGGCAATATGAAAAAAGTAACCAAAGGTATTTTTGTTATAACACCAAACGGAGTAGAGATTGACTCCTTTGTTACCGATCAAATATCAGAAGGCAATTATAATCAATTATAGATCGATACTAATCGATCTATTCTTTTTATGGCATTAATTTATAATTTAGATCACATAAGTGATAAACAAAAAAAAACTAATATAAGAAAAGCAATAGGGATTCTAGAAAAAGCTTATTATTCAAAAACAGAAGCCATCAGTTTCTTTCTAGATCCTTTTGAACAAAAAATAATCAAAGATATAGCAGATAAAAACCATATAGATATTACATTTTTAGGTGGCAATGAAAAAGCAGAAAGAAAAATTTTTGTAGTCAACTACTATTACCTACCTTTGTATGCTCCAAACTATATAAGCGTGTTGGAGTTTGAGTGTGAAGGAATAACACATCCTGATGTACTTGGATCATTAATTAGTTTGGGGATAGATAGGAATGATATAGGGGATATATCTATATTAAAAAATAAAGCACAGTTTGTCGTAGATAAAGAAGTAGCTCCTTTTATAGAGTTCAATCTCACAAAAATAAAAAACCAATCTATAAAGCTAAAACTTGTGGAAAATTCTGAACTTTATCATAAAAAAGAAGTATACGAAAACCATAATGGATTTGTCTCAAGTCTTAGACTTGATAATCTTGTATCCCTATTTATATCAACATCAAGAGGCAAAGCCAAAGAGGTAATTGTGTCTAGATTTGTCAAAGTTGATTTTCAAATAATAGATGATCCTTCTTATAACATCAAAGATGGTTCATTGATCTCAATCAGAAAATATGGGAGATTTATTTTTGATGGGAGCGATGGGACAAGCAAAAAAGGAAATCTGCATATCAAATATAGGAAAATACTATGATTTATATAATAATTTTAATACTTGGCATAGTTTTAGATAGACTTAGCAAGTTTTATGCAGCAAATAACTTTGTAAACAATCCAATAGAAGGCCCGATAATCAATTTTACTTATCTAGAAAATAGGGGGGCTGCCTTTGGTATTTTACAAGATAAGAGGATATTTTTTATAATAATATCAGTTGCCATAGTCGGCTATCTAATATATCATTTTATAAAAACATACAAAACAAATCCTAAAATACTAAATATTGCCTTATCCATTATAGTATCTGGAGCAATAGGTAATTTTTATGATAGACTAATAAATCACTATGTAGTTGATTTTATTGAGTTTTCATTTTTTTCTTTTCCTGTTTTTAACATAGCAGATATATTGATAACAGTTGGTTGTACCTTGATGATAATTTATATGATATTCATTTATGAAGAATAGAATTGGAAATGACTGGGATACTATCCTAGCAGATGAATTTAAAAAAGATTATTTTAGAAAATTAAGCGAAATTTTAAGTGAGGAATACAAACAAAAAAATATTTATCCAAAAGAAGATGAAATATTTAAAGCTTTTAGCCTGTCATCATACAAAGATACAAAAGTTGTGATATTAGGCCAAGATCCATATTACAATCCAGATCAAGCTGAAGGCCTAGCTTTTTCAGTTAAGGATGGACAAAAATTACCGCCATCTCTGAGAAATATATATAAGGAGCTAGAAAAAGATCTTGATATAAAGGCTCCTAAGTCTGGATCATTGATCAAATGGGCAAAGCAGGGAGTATTGCTTCTAAATACGGTTTTGACAGTAGAAGAAAAAAAGCCTAACTCACATAAAAATCTTGGTTGGCAAATATTTACTGATAAGGTTATAGAATTATTAGATGAAAAATCAAAGCCTTGTGTTTTTATACTTTGGGGTAACAATGCTAAAGAAAAGGAATATTTAATAAATAATCCTATTCATTATATTATAAAATCTTCACACCCATCACCATTATCAGCTAGGAGAGGATTTTTTGGGTCAAAACCATTTTCAAATACAAACGACTTTCTAAAAAAATCTAATCTTCAAGAAATAAAATGGAATTTAGAGGACTAAAGTAGGTCCTCTATTATTTTTTTGCAAAGATTTAGCAAATTTTTATAAGCATATATATTATTTTCATAAATTATAAGGAGATTAATATTTATATCCAGACTTGAATTGTTAGGTATATTTAAGGTATTTATAGCTACATAGCCACTATTTTCTTCATCAAAACTACCATAAAGAACATGCAAATTTAAAATTATTTTATTATTTTCTATAATAAGTTGGTAGTTATTTTCAACTAAATAAGCGTCTTCTATATTTTCATCACAATAAAAAATAAAATTACCTATGTCCTTATTTATAATAGCATTTTCCAAATACAAAGTTCCAAAATCAGTCTTAATACTTAATTTTTCTCTATAGTACTGCTCTATATCTACCAAGAGCGCTGTTGCTATTAGGTCATTTTCATTATGTTTTAAAATAGGATAGGGATTAGTTCTTTTATTTATATCTTCACTTAATTTACTTATGACTTTATATCTAGATGGATCCTCTCTATTTATCCCTATCATTTTCTCTATATCCATAAGTCTCATAGAATCATAAGTAAAAAACTTAGATTTATTTTTTATTACCCTATAAATGTCTAAGCTTGATTCGATAATTAAGGGAAACTTAAGATTTTGTTCGAGCCTAGAATTTAAAAAACCTATATCGAAAATATCACCATTATAAGTTACTAATCTTTTGTTTTTGACTTCCCTAGTATAGATTTCTAATAGCCTTATTTCCTCATCATCAGATTCTGCAAAATATTGAAATATGTATACCTTGTCTTTTATTTTCTTTACTAAACCCAATAAAACAAGTTTATCTTTATTGAAATCAAGACCTGTTGTCTCTATATCTAAAACAAGATCATCATTATTTATTTTTTTGTTATTAATTCTCTTTTTTATCGTTATCATGATATTATTATACTATTTGTAATATATACATCTTCAAATATAATATATAAAGTTAAGGAGTCTTATGATATATTTAGATAATGCAGCTACAACCAAAATGTATGACGAAGCTCTGGAGGCCTATATATATGCGCAAAAGAATATTTTCGCAAATCCAAGCGCCCTACATTCTTTTGGTATGGAAGCGGAAAATTTAATTAAAGATACAAAAAAATATATTGGAAAAGTTATATCTGCTGATCAATCAGAGATATTTTTTACAAAATCAGCAACCGAATCAAATAATATTGCCATAAAATCTCTTGATGGGGTTGCTATTACAAGCAAAATAGAACACTCATCTGTAATAGAACCATTCAAAAATTCTAGATTTAAAAACGTGATATTTTTAGAAAATGATCCTTATGGTTTTATAAAGTTAGATGATTTAATAAATAAATTAAATAATGATATCACTTTTGTTTCTATTATTTATGTCAATAATGAAATTGGCACCATACAAAATATAAAAGCTATATCTGATACTATAAAATCTTTTAATAAAGATATAATTTTGCACATTGATGCCACACAAGCACTAGGTAAAATCGACTGTAATGTTGATAAATTAGGTATTGACCTTATGAGCTTTTCAGCCCATAAATTCCACGGACCAAAACAAATTGGTGGTCTTTATGTTAGGAAAGATATCCAGGGTAAAATAAAATCTTTATTAGATGGGGGATATCAGGAGAAATTTTCATCTGGCACTAGCAATGCTCCAGCAATTTACGCTATGAAAGTAGCATTGAAAAAACAGATTGAATCAAAAGAATATGAGTATATCGAAGAATTAAACAAGTATTTTAGAAAATTAATAGCAGAAAATATCAGTGATTACTATTTTATCTCGCCTGAAAAAAATTCTTCACCTTATATACTTGATATCGGATTTGCAAAAAATAAATCTGAGGTCCTACTCCATATGTTAGAGGAGGAAGAAATTTATGTCTCTAGTGGATCTGCTTGTTCTAAAGGAGAAGATAACAGAGTTTTAAAGGGATTGGATCTTGATGAAAAGTATATAGATGGCGCCATTAGATTTTCTTTTTCAAATGATATAAGCAAAAAAGATTTGGATTTTACTATAAAAGTACTAAAAAACAGTTTAGATATGATAAGGATGGTTATTTAATGGAATGGATGTTGGCAGTTAGTTTTGGAGAAATATTTTTAAAAGGTAAAAACAGAAATATTTTTTATAAAACAGCTATAGAAAATATAAAAAGAAATATTCGTGATTTTGAATATGAAGATATATATACAGAGTCTTCTAAACTATATATAAAGGCAAATAAAGACGATTTTGAGCAAATTAAAGATAATATTCTCAAAGTTTTTGGAATATCATATGTGTCATACGTTATAAAAACAGATAAAAATATCGAAGACATATATCAAGCTATAAATATAAACTTAAAAGAAAACTTTCTAGATAAAGATTATACATTTAAAGTAGAGACCAAAAGAACAGACAAAAACTTCCCTTTGAAATCACCAGAATTAAGTGCAAAAATAGGGGGATATATTTTAAGAGATTTTCCTAATCTAAAGGTAGATGTCCACCAACCAGATTTTAAAGTCTATATTGATGTAAAAAATAATGCCTATGTTTATTCAAAAAGATTCGAGGGACTCGGTGGGCTTCCTATAGGATCATCTGGATCCGGACTTCTCCTATTATCTGGTGGAATAGATTCACCGGTAGCTGGATTTATGGTTGCTAAAAGAGGTATGAAACTAGATTGTGTTCATTTCCATTCATATCCTTTTACATCCAAAAGAGCCTTGCAAAAAGCTATTGATCTTGCAGAAATCATGTCTGCCTATACAGGCAAAATGAGAATCTTTTCAATAAATCTAGCAAAAATTTATCAAGAAATAAACAAAAACTGCCCAAGAAGAGAAACTACAATATTATCCAGAAGATTTATGATGAGAATTGCAAATAAAATTTCTGAAAACTATGGATATCAAGCTCTAATTACTGGAGAAAGTCTAGGACAAGTAGCAAGCCAAACAATAGAGTCAATTGCTGTTATCAATGAATCTTCTGAACTTCCTATACTTAGGCCACTAATAGCAACTGATAAAAAAGATATAATAGAAGTATCAGAAAAGATTGGATCTTATGAAAAATCTATCGAACCATATGATGACTGCTGTTCTATATTTGCACCTTCATCTCCTGTAACTAAACCAAAACTTAAATATATAAAAATGTCAGAAGAGAATTTAGATATAGAAAAACTTGAAAATGAAGCAATAGATTATATGGAAATAATTGAAATAGCTTGACAATAGAGTATTTTGCTAGTAATATATATGAGTAGACCGCTCAGCTAGGGCCCTGATCCCCGAATGCTGGCGAGAATATTATAAATAGGAGGCTTTCCATGTACGCAATTATAAAAACAGGTGGAAAACAATACAAAGTATCAGAAGGTGACTTAGTAAGAGTTGAAAAACTTGCTTACGAGGTTGGTGAAACTGTAGATTTTGATCAAGTACTATTAGTATCTAATGATGGTGATCTTAAAGTAGGTTCTCCATTAGTTGAAGGAGCTAAAGTATCAGCAACAGTAGAAGATCAAAATAAAGATAAGAAGATTGTGGTTTACAAATATAAACCTAAAAAACAATACAGAAAAAAACACGGCCACAGACAACCTTATACTTTAGTAAAAATTAATAGCATTAGCCTTTAATGATTAATATTGATTTATTAATCAATAAAAAGGACAAAATAGTAGGTTTTGAAATAAGAGGTCATGCAGAATATGATGAATATGGCAAAGACCTTGTGTGTTCAGCTGTGACTATTCTTGCCTATGCTTGTATAAATACCTTAGATAAATATGCTGATAATATTGAATTTACGGATAATGATGATCTTATGAAAATTCTTATTGAATCAGCTGACACTAATACAGATCTAATATTTGATTATTTTACTACAGGTATTGAAACGCTCTTAGGCAATTATGACAGCTATATTAGATTAAATTATAAGGAGAAATCATGATATTAAATATTAATTTACAAAGATTTTCAAGTAAAAAAGGAGTTTCTTCATCTAAAAACGGTAGAGACTCAAGAGCTAAAAGACTTGGTGTAAAAAGAGCTGATGGTCAGTTTGTAAATGCTGGTACAATCATTGTTAGACAAAGAGGAACAAAAATTCACCCAGGTAACAATGTTAAAAGAGGTGCTGATGATACTCTTTATGCATCTTGTGAAGGTGTTGTAAAATTCGAAAGAAAAGGCAAAAGCAGAAAACAAGTATCTGTTTATGCACAATAATAGATAAAAAATAAAGCTTGCCTTTGGCAAGCCTTTTTTTATGAAAGGAAAATTATGATTGATTATGCTAAAATAAGCATCAAAGCTGGTGATGGTGGCAATGGTGCCGTAGCCTGGAGGAGAGAAAAATATGAACCAAATGGCGGACCAGCTGGCGGTGATGGTGGTGATGGTGGATCGGTTATTATCAAGGCTACCAGAAACCTATCAACTCTAGAAGAATTTAGATATAAGAAAAAATTTAAGGCTCAAAACGGAGAACAAGGTGGCAAAAGTAAAAAATTTGGTAAAAAAGGTGAGGATCTAATAATTCCTGTACCATTAGGCACAATAATTAGGGAAGCAGAATCAAATATTATAATAAAGGATTTAAATAAAGATAATGAAGAATTTATTATAGCTAGAGGTGGCAAAGGCGGAAGAGGCAATGTCCATTTCAAAAACTCTATTAGACAGGCACCTAGATTTGCAGAATCAGGAAAAAAGGGACAAGAAATAGAACTTATTTTTGAACTAAAAGTCTTGGCTGATGTTGGCTTAGTAGGCCTTCCTAATGTAGGAAAATCTACACTTTTATCTGTAATAAGTAGGGCAAAACCTAAAATTGCTAATTACCACTTTACAACTATCGACCCAAATTTAGGAGTTGTAAATGTAGATAGTGAGAGGAGTTTTGTAGTTGCAGATATAGCAGGTCTTATAGAAGGCGCTAGTCAGGGAGACGGATTAGGGCATGATTTTTTAAAACATATCGAAAGATGCAGAGTCCTAGTACATTTAGTTGATATATCAGGACTTGAGGGAAGAGATCCTATAGAAGACTTCCTTCTTATAAATAAAGAGCTGGAACTCTATAATGAAAATCTATCCAAAAAACCAATGATTGTTGGTCTAAACAAGTCAGAGCTTGACTATAACAACAATACGGAGAAGTTTATCGAAAAATTCTCAAATGATTATAAAATATTTAAAATATCAGCAGCTACTACTCAGGGTGTAAAAGAACTGGTAGATTCTATTACAAAAGAATTAGAAAATAGTAAAATAGACGAATTTAGCTTATTTGAGGAAGTGGACGAAAATTATTTGGATGAATTCTATAATAAAGAAATCGACTTTGACCTAAACTTCAAAAAGGAAAATGACATATATATTGTTTATGGGAAAAGAGTTGACAACTTGTTGAATAAAATAGACATAGATGATTATGATTCAATGCTATATTTTGAGTCAACTCTAAGAGAGATGGAAGTTTTCGACAAACTAAAAGAAATGGGTATAGAAAACGGTGACAGTGTTGCAGTCGGCGATATTGTTTTTGAATATTACGAATAGGAGTAAATATGCTAACAGGTAAGCAAAGAGCCTATCTAAAACAAGAGGCTCATGATTTTAAACCAATTATAAATATAGGGAAAAATTCTTTATCAGATAAGCTCATCGATGCTATTGATGAGGCTTTAGAAGCTAGAGAGCTAATAAAAATCAAGATTTTAAATAATAATTTAGATGATGATGAAGAAATAATACAAACTATATTAGAAAAACTAGATTGTGAATTTATATCTCACCTAGGATCTATTTTTACTATATATAGGAAAAATGATACAAATTTTTATAATATCTAATGAAAATAGGACTTTACGGAGGAACATTTGATCCAATCCATATAGGACATCTGATAGTAATTGAAAATGTCATAAATCAAATGGGGCTTGATAGGGTTATTATCCTACCAAGTTCCAATCCTCCTCATAAAAAACATAAAGATAAGACTAATGCTGATATTAGGGTAGAGATGGTTAGCGAAGCTATAAAGGATAATAAAAAAATTATTCTATCTACATTAGAATCAACACATAAGACTGTGCGTTATACCCATCAAACCCTAGAATATTTTACTGAAAATCTTAAAAATCATGAAATATATTATATTATGGGTGAAGACTCTTTTATGACTATAGACACTTGGAGAAATTACAAAGAAATTCTTACCTATAATATTATTGTCTTTGCAAGGACAAGTATAAAAAAGGATAGCAATCTAGTAAAAAAAGTTGAAGAAATAAAGAAAGATAATCCAAATATATTTCTGATAGATACACTTAATATCAATATATCTTCTACCCTTATTAGATATTTGGCTAAAGAGAAAAAATCTTTAAAATATTTGGTTAAGGATGAAGTAGATTATATTATCAAAAAAAGAGGGCTTTATGAAAGTAGATGAAAATAGATTATTAGAGGATATAGGTAAAAAAAGATATGACCATAGCCTAAGGGTCGCAAATCTAGCCGAAAAATTGGCTCTTATATATAAAGTCGATAGCAAAAAAGCTTATTTAGCTGGACTCTTGCATGATTGTGCAAAATATAATGAGAAAAAGTATTTAGAATTGCTAAATATAGATTATAAAAAGTATCCTGTGTTTTCCATTGTCGATCCAGTTTTGCATTCATTTTTAGGAGCAGACTTAGCTAAAAAAGTGTATAATATAAATGATAAGGATATATTGAGTGCTATTGAATTTCACACAACAGGAAAAAAAGATATGACTGATCTTGAAAAGATAATTTTTGTGGCTGATGCTGCTGAAGAAGGTAGAGATTATGACGGTATTGATACCATAAGAGAGCTTGCCTTTGTTGATCTAGACAAGGCTGTACTTTCTTTGCTAGATAGCAATATAAAATTTTTAATAAGAAAAAAAGCCTTAATAAATCCTTTAAGCATTGAAGCAAGAAATTTTTTTATTGAGGAGAATAATGAACAAACTAGAAATAATTAAAAAAACACTTGATGATAAGTTAGCAGAAGATATAAATGTAATAAAACTAGACGACTCTTCTATAGCTGATTATTTTGTTATCGCTACTGGTAATTCAATAAATCAAACCAGAGCTCTAGCCGATTATATAGAAGAAGCTCTAGCTAAGGAAGGATACGAGGTATTATCAAAAGAAGGTCTAAGAGAGGGAGAATGGATACTTATAGATGCTAATGATATTGTAATACATCTTTTCACCCAAAAACAAAGACAGTTTTACGATATAGATAATTTGTGGGAGGAATAAGACTCTCATCTTTTAGGAGTTGATATGCCTAAGGACAGGAAAGATAAAGTAATATTTGCAATTATAATAGCCTTGGCCTTTATAATAGCAAATCTTTTCTCAAATAATATTTTGCCAGATGTATTTAATAAAAAAGATGATGAATTAATTTTAGAAGATACGACTGCTCACGTAGAGGAAAAAGAAGAAGATCTTAGTGAAGAAAATCATTTTGTTGATAAGAAAGTCTATATAACAGGTGAGATAAATACTCCCGGAGTTTATGAAATAAGAGATGACGAGAGACTTGACGACTTGGTAAAAAGAGCTGGAGGGCTAAAAGAAGAAGCTGATGTAAATAATATCAACCTAGCCCTCAAACTAGAAGATCAGATGAAAATTTATATACCCAATAAAAATGAAAATTTAAACACTGATACTGGATATAATGTACTAACTACTGATCAAAACAAATCTACAAACTCCAAAATAAACATTAATACAGCTAGCAAAGAAGAGTTAATGACCTTGCCTAATATTGGAGAAAAAAGAGCTCAAGCTATTTTAGATTATAGACAGGAACAAAGATTTGATAAAATTGAAGATATTAAAAATATTAGGGGAATAGGCGATAAATTTTTTGAAGCCTTGAAAGATCTAATAACTGTGTAAAGGGGAACTTATGAAACTATCAACAAGAGGCAGATATGGACTAAGAGCCATATGCTATATAGCCGACCATCAAGATCAAGGCTATGTACCTGTCTCTGAAATAAGCGAAAATTTAAATTTATCAGAAAATTATTTGGAACAATTAGTAAGAATGTTAAAAAATGATGACTTGATTAAATCAAGCCGTGGTCCTAAAGGTGGATACAAGATAAAAAAAGATCTTAGTGAAATATCTATAGGTCAAGTTTTAAGGAGCTTAGAAGGTGATCTTACCATGAGCGAATGTGTCAGTGGCAAGGTAGACTGTAATGACAAGTGTGATGCCTATGACATTTTTAGCAAACTTGATGATCTTATAAATTCTGCAGTAGATTCCATAACTTTAGAGAATATTGTAAATCACGAAATTTAAGGAGATTTAATGAAAAATTTAGGAATGAATGAGCTTAGAAAAAGCTATCTAGAATTTTTTGGAAATGAAAAAAATCATACAGTTTTGAAATCATTTCCTTTAACACCAATTGATGATGACAGCCTATTATTGATAAATGCAGGTATGGCACCACTCAAAAAATATTTTACTGGCGAAAAGAAAATGAAAAATAACAGGGCAACATCATCACAAAGATGTGTTAGAACTGGTGATATCGAAAGAGTAGGTAAGACAGAGCGTCATGGAACTTTTTTCGAAATGCTAGGCAATTTCTCTTTTGGAGATTATTTTAAGAAAGAAGCTATAAGTTGGGCTTATGAATTCCTTACAGATAGACTAGAAATAAGTAAAGATGATTTATGGGTCACAGTTTTCTATGAAGATGATGAAGCTTTTGATATTTGGCATAATCATATAGGTCTCCCAAAAGAAAGGATTCTAAAACAAGGAAAAGAAGATAATTTTTGGGAACTAGAAGTTGGCCCATGTGGTCCTTGTTCAGAAATATTTGTCGATAGGGGCAAAGAAAGAGCCATTGATGAAAATGATAACCAACCTGGCAATGATGATTCTGACAGATTCATGGAAGTTTGGAACTTGGTTTTCACACAATTTAACAAAGATAACAATGGAAACTATTCTGATTTATCTCATCCAAACATAGATACAGGAATGGGACTAGAAAGAATAGCTATGGTTCTCCAAGGTAAGGATAATATCTTTGAAATTGATGTGATGACTGAAATAATCTCAGAAATAGAAAAATTAGCTAATAAAAAATATAAAATCGATAAAAGAGATGATGTATCTATAAGAGTTATTGCTGACCACGCAAAAGCTATGACATTCCTAGTATCTGATGGGGTTGTACCATCTAATGAAAAACGTGGTTATGTCCTAAGAAGACTTATTAGAAGAGCATATAGGCATGGAAAATTATTAGGAATACAAGGTCCTTTCCTAAATAAAGTAGTAGATGCTGTTATAAATACCTATAAAAGTGAATACGATGAACTTATAACAAATAAAGATAGAATTCATCAAATTATAAGTGATGAGGAAGAAAGATTCCAAAAAACTATAGATCAAGGTTTATATATTCTCGATGATCTTATCCAAAAATTAGATAAAGAGAAGCTAAACATTCTAGATGGAAGCGAAGCTTTCAAACTTTATGATACCTATGGATTCCCACTTGACCTTACAAAGGAAATCTTAGAAGAAAAAGGACTTAGCCTTGACGAAAATACCTTTGAAGAAGAAATGGAAAAACAAAGAAATCTTGCAAGAAGTGCCAGAAAAACAGACATCACTCACAACCATGACAATATTATCACCGATAATATTGAAAAAACAATATTTGAAGGCTATGATAATTTCATTGTAGACGGATTGATTCTAGCTATTTTTAAAGATAGCGAACAAACTCAATCGATAAATCAAGGTGATGAAGGTATAGTAATAACTAATAAGACTTCATTCTATCCAGAAGGCGGCGGACAAGTTGCAGATACAGGATATATTAAGACAGATAAAGCCTCTTTAAGAGTATTAGATGTACAGAAGAAGAATGATATCATCCTTCACTACGTAAAAGTTGAAGAAGGAGAAATAAGCGTTGGAGATGAGGCTGAATTATCAATTGACATTGAAAGAAGATTAGATATCCAAAGAAACCATTCAGCAACTCACCTCCTAGACCAAGCCTTAAAAGATGTACTAGGTACAGACATCAAACAAGCTGGATCCCTAGTTGATCAAGATAAATTAAGATTTGACTTTTCTTATAATAAACCAGTAAGTAAAGATCAATTAAGAAAAGTAGAAAAAATTGTAAATCAAAAGATTAGAGAGCAAGAAGTTGTCAAAAAAGAGTATATGGATTATAAAAAATCCGAGGAAATAGGTGCCATAGGACTATTCGAAGATAAATACAAAGATATTGTTAGAGTTGTATCTATGGGGGATTATTCTAAAGAACTATGTGGTGGTTGCCACGTAAACAATACAGCTGAAATTCTTATATTTAAAATTATAAGTGAATCATCAGCTGCAGCTGGTATCAGAAGAATAGAAGCTATCACTGGTAAACAAGTTTATAACTACCTTTTAAAAGAAGAAGATAAGATAGAGAAAATAGCCAAAAACTTAGATACAACAGTTAATAATATCTATTCTAAGATCAAGTCTGTCAATGATGATTTATCAAGAAAAGAATTGGAAATAAAGAGACTAAAATCGCAATCTAACAAGGATATATACAAAGAATTAAATGATAAAGTCAAAAATATAAATGGAGTAAATCTACTTATATCAAAATTTGAAAATATAAGTATGGATGAACTTAGAGATCTAGAAAACAGATTTAAAAATCAATATGATAATTTAATAATTGTATTTGCCAGCGTTGGAGATAAAATCACCTTTACAGTATCTGTTGATGATAATTTAACTGATAGATATAATGCTGGAAAAATTGTAAGAGAGATCGCTCAAATTACCGGTGGTAATGGAGGAGGAAGAAAGAACTTCGCTCAAGCTGGGGGTTCTGATATAACTCTATTAGACAAAGCTTTGGAAAAAGCCTATGAATTGATTAAGGAGTAACAATGACTGATAACAATAAGCTTAATGAAACTATGCTTTTTAAAAGAGAAGATTTAGAGAAAGATGATATTAGGGAAATCTTGACAACAGTATACAAAGCATTAGAAGAAAAAGGATATAAACCAAGTTCACAAATAGTAGGCTACCTATTATCTGGTGATCCAACTTATATAACCGCTCATAACAATGCTAGAAAGCTTATTAGAGCAGTAGATAGGGATAAAATAATCGAAGAATTACTAAAAGAATATATTAATGACTAGATTAATGGGCCTTGATGTTGGTGATAAAACAATAGGAGTCGCAATAAGCGACCCTATGTTTTTGACCGCCCAACCTCTTGAAACAATAAAAAGGGTCAAAGCTAGCAAAGATATAGATAGGATAATAGATATTATCGAGGAGAAAGAGATCTCAACAATAATAGTGGGTTTACCAAAAAATATGAACAATACAATAGGACCTCAAGCTATGAAGGTAATGAGTTTTGTTGATTTACTTAAAAAGAGAATCTCTAATGAAATAATATACCAAGACGAAAGACTGACAACAATAGAATCTGAATCTGTACTAATTGAGATGTCTGTAAGGCGTGAAAATAGAAAAAAATATATAGATAAGATTGCTGCAAGCTTTATTTTACAAAGCTATTTGGACAGGAGAACTAATGGATAGTATCTTTTTACTAGATGAAAATAATAATGAGGTCGAATTTAATATAATAGATACATTCGGAATAGATGATAAAAATTATGCAGCTCTACAAGAGCCTGATGATGATATGATTTTAATAGTTGAAGTCATAAATGAAGATGATAGCTTAATTTTTAAATCAATAGAAGATCAAAACGAATTAAATGAAATAATTGAGTTTTACGAAGATATGAAGAGAGAGAATAATGAAGATTGAAGAAATAAGAAAAATTTTTGAACAAAATAATCAAAAATTCACCAAGCAAAGGGAGCTCATATTTAAAGTATTAAAAAACTCACCACAAAAACATTTAACACCTGAAGAGCTATTTTCTATAGTTCATCAAGATCATAAGCAAGTTGGTATAGCAACTATTTATAGGACTTTAAATATATTCGAAGAACTTGGAATAGTAAATAAACAAGAGTTTACCGATCAAGCTTATACTTATGAATTGATAGATCCTGAAAGTGATCATCACGATCATATAATTTGCACTAAGTGTGGAAAAATATTAGAAGACGAATTTTTATCAGTTGATAAGGTGAAAGAATCACTAAAAAATCAATATGATTTTGATCTAAATTATTATTCTTTAAGGATTTATGGAATCTGTTCTGATTGTCAAAATAATGAGGAGTAATAATGACAAATGAAAAAAAGATGAGGCTAATTCCCATAGGGGGATTGCATGAAGTAGGTAAAAACTGTGCCCTAGTGGAATATGGCAATGATATGATAATGATAGACTGCGGCCTAACATTTCCTGATGAAGAGATGCTTGGTGTAGATATTGTTATCCCAGATTTTACTTATGTAGAAGAAAAGAAAAAAAATCTAAGAGGTATTTTTGTAACCCATGGTCATGAAGACCATGTTGGTGCAATACCTTATTTCTTGAAAAATGTGGATACAAATGTTTACTGTTCAAAACTTACAAAAGGTTTGATAGAAAATAAGTTTAAAGAGCATGGTCTAAATCCAAATAAGATTAAAATGGTTAATGTTAATAATACAGTTAAAGCTGGATCTTTAACCGTAGAATTTATAAGAGTTAGCCATTCTATACCAGATGCTTGTGCGATAGCTGTAACTTCACCTGTTGGCACAATAATATTTACTGGTGACTTCAAAATGGATTTTACACCAATTGATAACGATCCAACAGATATACAAAGACTTGCAGAGCTTGGTAAAAAAGGAGTTTTGGCTTTGTATGCAGACTCTACAAACGTTGAGAGAGAAGGATTTTCTTTAAGTGAAAAAGTAGTTGGCGAAACTTTTATAAAAATATTCGGTCAAGCAAAATCAAGGATAATTGTCGCTACTTTCGCATCAAACCTACACAGAGTCCAACAAATAATATATGCTGCAGAAAAATATAATAGAAAAGTTGCACTATCTGGTAGGTCAATGCTTAATAATGTAAGAATTGCAAATGAATTAGGGTATCTAAAAATTAAAAAGAACACCCTGATTGACATGAAAGCAATAAAAAAATATGCTGATGATGAATTGGTTATCCTATCAACCGGTACCCAAGGTGAACCTCTAAGTGCCCTTACCAGAATGGCAAATAGAGAACATAAACAAATCAGCCTTAATGAAACAGATATGGTCATTTTATCATCTTCTGCAATACCTGGAAATGAGATGGCTATAAATACAACAATAAATAACTTGACTAAAATAGGTTGTAAAATAATTTATTCTTCCCTTGAGAAGGTCCATGCTTCTGGACACGCTTGCCAAGAAGAAATAAAACTCATGTATCAGTTAGTCACACCAAAGTATCTTGTTCCAGCCCATGGCGAGATCAGGCAATTGCAAAAACACGCTGATATTGCTGTAGATATGGGCCAACCTAAAGAAAATATTTTGATTTGTGAAAATGGTGATGTTATAGAATTTACAAAAAAATCTGCTGGTGTTAAAGGTAAGGTCCAAGCAGGAAATGTTTTAGTAGATGGTTCTGGTATTGGAGATGTTGGAAATATTGTACTAAAAGATAGGAAACATTTATCTGAAGATGGGTTGATGGTTGTTTCTATAACCTTTGATAGACATACACAAGAATTACTTGCTGGTCCAGAAATAGTTTCTAGAGGTTTTGTTTATGTAAAAGAGAACCAGGATATAATCGAAAATGCAAAGGATGTCGTCCTAAGATCTATAAACAAATGTCAGAAACAAGATATTAAGGCACTAAGCCAAATAAAATATCAAATCAGAGAAGACCTAAAATCATACATTTATAATGAACTAGGTAGAGATCCAATGATACTGCCAGTTATATCAGAGATAGAAAATGGGAAGTATTAATTATAATCACACCTCGCTTTTTATAGAAAACTTGTTATTAGATGATGACTTTTTAGATCTAAGAGAATATGCTAGGATAAATAATTATCCTATTATGAATAATCAAACAAAAGAATTGCTTATAAGTATACTGAAGATATCTAAACCAAAAAATATCTTGGAGATTGGCACTGCTATTGGTTACTCAGCCTTATGTTTTGAAAAATACACAGGTGCAAATATAACAACTATTGAACTAGACCCTAGTAGTGCGGAAATAGCAAGAAATAACTTTAAGAAATACAAAGCAAATATAAATCTTATTAATGATGATGCAATGAAAGCCTTGAAAAATATAAATCAAGGCTTTGATTTTGTCTTTATTGATGCTAATAAATCTAGATACCTAGATTATTTTAAAATAACAAGCAATTTATTAAATAAGGGAGGTATTATCATAGCAGACAATGTACTTTTTAGAGGAGAAGTCTGTAATGATGACCTAGTTGAAAAAAGAAAAAACACCTTAGTTAAAAGACTTAGAAATTTTCTAGCCTATGTAACGGACAATGAAGATTTTCAGACATCTGTTATACCAATAGGCGATGGACTTACCATAAGTGTTAGGAGAGATGATGAAAGATAGAAAAGTAGAACTATTAGCCCCAGCTGGCGATTTTGAGAAACTTAAAACAGCTATTAAATTTGGGGCTGATGCAGTATATTTGGCAGGGGATAGTTTTGGTCTTAGGGCCAATGCCAAAAACTTTGATAATGAGTCGCTAAAAGAAGCGGTCCAATATGCACATGATAGGAATGTCAAAATAAATGTCACAATGAATATAATGCCTCATGATGCAGATATGACCGGTATTGTAGAGTATTTAGAAAATCTTAATAAGTTAAATGTAGATGCCCTAATCATATCAGACCCAGGTATATTTTCCCTAGCTAAGAAACACACTGACATTGACCTTCATATTTCAACCCAAGCTTCTGTAACAAACTCTGCAACTGTAAATTTCTGGTACGAAATGGGAGCAAAAAGGGTAATTCTTGCAAGGGAATTATCTCTTAAAGAAATTGAAACTATAAGAAAAAATACACCAGAAGACTTGGAAATAGAATGTTTTGTTCATGGTGCTATGTGTATATCCTATTCCGGTAGATGTCTATTATCTTCATACATGACTGGAAGGGATGCAAATAGGGGAGACTGTGCCCAACCATGTAGATGGAAATACTCTCTTCAGGAAGAAACTAGACCTGGGGAATACTTTCCTATAGAAGAAGATGGTAATGGCGGTACATTTATAATGAATTCCAAAGATCTCTGTTTAATAGATGAGATTGATAAGCTTATAGAGATAGGGATAGATAGCTTTAAGATAGAAGGTAGAATGAAAACTCCATTTTATGTAGCTACTGTCATAAGATCTTATAGGCAAGTCATTGATGCCTATTATGAAGGCAATTTTTCTGAGGACTTAGCAGAAAAATATTTTGATGAAATTAACAAGGCTAGTCACAGATATTTTACAAAAGGATTTTTCTACAATAAGCCTGATGAAAATGATCAAATTTATGGCTCTTCATCTTATATAAGAAACTATGATTTTATTGGAATTGTAAAAGAATACGACAAAGAGAGCAAAATAGCTAAGATAGAGCAAAGAAATAGATTTTTTAAAGGTGATGAGATAGAAATTTTTGGAAATTCAAAAGACTTCTACAATTATACAGTTGAGTTTATGGAAGATGAAAAAGGTAATGAAATAGAAGTTGCAAATAAACCAAAGCAAATAATTTCTATGAAAATTGATTATCCTCTAGAAGAAGGAGATATACTCAGAAAAGCTATAGAGTCAAATGAAAATTAGAGACTTTAAAAGGCATCCAATATGGATGCCTCAGAGCGTCGACAAACCCACTAATAAATTGGGAGTGTTGGAGCTTTTTCTATATTTATTTTAAAATATATTAATTTTTCAAATAATAACGTAAATTCTTTAGTAAACAGAGGAAAATTACCTCCATCTCCGTCTAATCTATCCAGTAATTTTGCTAATTTTTTTATATTTAGGCACGCAAAAGTTAGTGCCGCTTTCATACTCATTTTTTCCTTTCCTATCATATTGGTATATCTAAAACTATGGTATTCTTTAGCACTTCCGAATTGTCTTTCTATTGTTTCTTTTCTTTGCTTATATTCTGCTTTTCCTGCTTTGGTTAGTCTGTACCATTCACAATAGTCTATGTATCCTTGCCATATATGCCTTATTATTACTTTTACCTTGCTTTTACTTTTTGTACATTTGCTTAAAGATGGGCAGTCTTCACATAAGCTTTTCTTGCTTTTATATATTCTGTAGCCTTCTCGTTTTGTTGTTGAGTACAGGAGTATTTTGTTTTCTGGGCATATGTAGCAGTCGTTCGTTTCGTCATATTTATATTCTTTTGGATAGAAAGATTCTTTATCGTTTCTTCTTCCTTTTGGTTTTGTATATGGTAAGACTGGCATTATTCCTTTTTCTATTAGTTCTTTTGCTATTGCTGGTATTTTGTATCCTGCATCCATTACTATCTTTTCTGACTTGTATTTTTCTAATTTTTCTTTGAAGAATGATGGGAAGGTTGTTGAGTCGTGTAGGTTTCCTGGATAGGCTTTGTATCCTAAGATCCATCCATTTTTATCACATGATGTTTGGATTGAGTATGCGTATACTTCTTTGTGGTTTCCTTTATGGAATAGTCCACTTTCTGGATCTGTTGTTGATTGACTTATTTCTTTTTCTTCTAATATTTCACCATCTGGGTAATCATAGTCATCTTTTCCATTTTTGTTTCTGTCTTCATTTACTTCTTTTTCTAGTTTTCTTTGATAGGATTTTACTTTTTTCTTTATTTTTACTTTTTGACTTTTATGTCTGTTGGCGTGGGCTTTTACATGGGTTGAGTCTACAAATTGTATTTTTGTGTCTACGAATCCATAGCTCATTGCTTGGTCTAGGATGTTTTCGAATATTTGATTGAATATGTCTGTGTTTTTAAATCTTCTTTCATAGTTTTTCCCGAAGGTTGAGAAGTGTGGAACTTTATCGTAGAAGTCTAGACCTAAAAACCATCGATAGGCTATGTTTACTTCTACTTCTCTTATTGTTTGCCTCATGCTGTTTATGTTGAAGAAGTATTGTAGGATTACAAGCTTTATTAATACTACTGGGTCTATACTTGGTCTTCCTGTTGTTTGTGAGTATTTATCTTCTACTAGATCGTATATGAAGTTGAAGTCTATGTATTTGTCTATTTTTCTTAATATGTGATCTTTTGGGACCAATTGTTCTACTGATACCATTTGAACTTGTTCGGTGTTATTTTTTTCATTTTTGTATAGCATAACTTCCTCCATCTTTAGTATACTTATACCCGAAGATGGCTTGATTTAAGCATTTATCGCATAGAAAAAGTAGATGAAGTTTTCTTTTTCATCTACTTTGTCTACAGTCTGAGGCATCCAATATGGATGCCTTTGTTTATTTTATTAGTCTTCAGATGGGTTTTCTGAAAAATCTGCTCTAGTTCTTCTAGCTTCTGCTCCGACATTAGAGTTTTCATCAGCTTCATCACTTATAGATCTAAGATTTTCTTGATCAGGACTTAATTTTTGATCTAGAGATTCTCCACCAGTTTCTTTATTTTCTTCTCTTACTTTTTTATCAAGTTCATCGTTTCCTCTGTATTGATTATCATTTGTAATTTTTTGATCTGCCATAACTTCTCCTTTTTGAAATTTATCGTTCTTATACCTTTATGATAACACAAAATCTTCATTTTTACAATATAAGTCTATTTACTTTCTGTAACAAGTCTGATTATTTCTATAATTGTATCACTTGCTTTTTTCATATGTTCAAGTGGAATTAATTCATAAACACCATGGAAATTCATACCACCTGTAAAAATATTAGGACAAGGTAGTCCCATAAATGAGAGTTTTGAACCGTCAGTACCACCTCTTATAGGATGAACTAGAGGTTTAATATCTAGGTTCTCCATAGCTTTTTTAGCATATTCTACAATATACATATGGTCTTTTATCACATCTCCCATGTTGTAATAGCTGTCATTTAATTTTATATCTATAACTTTTCCGTATTTATTATTCATATAATCAGCATTAGCTAGGATCTCTTCTTTCATTTTTTCAAATATAGCTTTGTCATGGTCACGAATAATATAATCCATCTTTGTAGTTTCAATATCACCATTTATGCTTAACAAGTGAAAAAATCCTTCATATCCTTCTGTATGCTCTGGTCTTCTAACTTGACCTAATAAGCTATCAAATTCATTTGCAAGGCTTATAGAGTTAATCATAGTGTTTTTAGCAGATCCAGGATGTATAGACTTACCAGACACTGTAACCTTAGCACTGGCAGCATTGAATGATTCATATTCTAATTCACCAAGAATACCACCATCCAATGTATAAGCAAAATCTGCATCAAATTTCTTAACATCGAATGTATCGCATCCTGTACCAATTTCTTCATCAGGAGTAAATGCTATTTTTATATCTCCATGTTCAAAATCAGGGTTATTCACGATAAATTCTACTGCATCCATAATAGCAGCTATTCCAGCTTTATCATCAGCACCTAAAAGAGACTCTCCACGTGTAGTTATAATTGTTGTTCCGATTAGGTTATTTAAGTGTGGAAAGTCTTCAACTTTAATTGATCTCTTATCATTTAGTTTTATATCTCCACCCTTGTACTCAATTATCTGTGGATCATCTATCTTACCATACATTTCTGGTGAAGTATCCATATGAGCGAGAAATCCAACCTTAGGCAAGTCTTTTGAAGAATTAGATTTGATTGAGGAAAAAACAAATCCTTCTTCATTGATTTCTGCTTCTAAACCTAATTCCTCAAGTTCTTTTTTTAGCTCTTTTGCCAGAACTAATTGACCATCTGTAGACGGTTTTCTTAGTTGTCCTTTTTCTTCGTCACTTTTTGTATCAAAAGATACATATTTTATAAATCTTTGTTTAATTTTGTCCATATTATCTCCTTTTATACTATTATACTTGCAATTGTAATATCTATCTAAAATTGGTATATTATAAAGTAGGAAGTGAGTAAAATGAATAACAATATATTAAAAATAATAAACGAAGGAATCTTACCTTCTTACGGAACAGAACACTCTGCAGGTCTAGATCTGCATTGTAAAACTGATAAGGATATAGTTATAAAACCTAAAGAAACTGTAAAAATTCATACTGGACTAAAAGTTGAAATTCCAGAAGGATACTTTGGAGCTGTCTATCCAAGATCATCTACTGGCGTAAAAAAGCAACTAATGCTTGCTAACACTATCGGGGTTATTGACTCTGATTATAGGGGAGAACTTATGATATTCTTCTATAATTATGGTGATAATGAGCAAGTAATCAAAAATGGTGATAGACTTGCTCAATTGATAATTCAACCATATTTAAAATGCCAGATTGTTGAATCTGATAATCTCAGTGATAGCCAGAGAGGTGAGGGTGGATTTGGATCCACCGGACGATAATGAAAAATCTAAATAGAAAGCTAAAAAAGAATAAATACAATATTCTATTATTTTTAATTGGATTTGTTCTTTTACTTATTATTATTTTCTTTGCTAAATCAAAGATAGATGATATTTCAATGGCCAAATACGATAAAGACATTGTCATAATAAAAGGAAATGGCGATGAACTAAAGTCATATTCCATCAAAGATCTAAAAGCTCTTGGAAGTGATAGAACTAATGTTTATGTTAACAATGGCCTAGAAAAAGTAAAAATAGAAGGCATATCACTCGATAGGCTAATTGGTAATCTTAATTACAATCTAAGGGAAAAACCAACCTTATCTATAGAAGATATAGATGGTAATTCTACAAGGATCCCTATGTCGATTGCCCTAGAAGTTGATAGAGTTTATTTGGTTTATAAAATAGAAGGTCAGGCACTCGCGGAGTACAACCCTTCTTATGGAAATCTCGCTATCATTGATACTACGAACGATAGTGCCAATACATGGATTACAAACATCAAAACAATAAACATACAATAGTTTATATTATCAATAAATACAATTAGGAGGTATCTTTGGCTAATAAATTTAAATACGAAAATCTAACACCAATGCTAAAACACTATATAGATGTCAAAAGAGATATAAAAGATACCATACTACTATATAGAGTAGGGGATTTTTATGAAACTTTTTTTGATGATGCAATTATTACGGCTAAAGTTTTATCCCTCACCCTTACAGGCAAGGACTGTGGTCATGATGAACGAGCACCTATGTGCGGAGTTCCACACCATGTAGTTGATACCTATGTTAATAAGCTTGTAAAAAAAGGTTATAAAGTAGCCCTATGCGACCAAATAGAAGATCCCAAATATGCTAAAGGTCTAGTAAAAAGAGCAATTACAAGAGTTATAACTCCTGGAACTCTGACAGATATTGAGTCTTTAGATAATAAAGAAAACAATTATCTTTTATCTATTTTTGAAAATGAGTTTGGACTATCAATGGCTTATTGTGATATAAGTACAGGTAAACTTGTAAGTCTTGAAATAAAGTCTATGAGTAAATTTATTGCAAAAAAAGCAATAGACCAGATAGAGAAGATCAATCCATCAGAAATAGTCCTAAATAGCAATTTCTCAAACAATGAGATAAAACAATATTTAAATATAAACAAAAATATTTTTTTAAATTATATAGATTTCACTAGGGATTATGAAAACAGGATTTCTACTATTATATCTTATCTAGGAAAGGAAAACTTCAATAAAATTAAAGATAAGAGACTCTCAATAATTTCTCTTGCAAACTTGCTTGATTATATATACAAGTTTTATAATCAAAAATTGAGCCATATAAACAATCTAGAATTATTAGAAATAAATGATTATATGGAAGTAGAAGCTAATACCAGAAAGAATTTAGAACTGACTAGAAATCTAAACAACAACACCAAGGATAATACATTAATAGATATTCTAGACCAAGCTGATACAGTAATGGGATCAAGAATGATCCATGATTGGCTAGAAAGACCTTTGGTAGACAAAGAAAAAATACAAAGAAGACTTGATTTGGTAGATGCTTTTTATAAAGATGATATTTTATCCAGAAATATTTCAAATCTTTTATCAAACATTTATGATCTCGAGAGGATTTTAGCAAAAATATCTTACAAAAGAGCAAATGCTAGAGATTTGATCTCTCTTAAAAATTCTTTGAAAGATATACCTCAGATTAAAGAATTGTTAATAGCAAACAATAATGAGTTAGTAAAAAATCTTGGAGATAATCTACCTGATATCTATGATGTATATAATATTATTGATAAATCTATAGTAGATGAACCACCTATAAATATAACTGAAGGCGGTATTATTAAGATCGAATTTAATAAGCAATTAGATGAACTAAAATATTTATCTGAAAATGCACAAAATAAATTATTGACCTATGAACAGGAACAGAGAGATATAACAGGTATCAAGAACCTAAAAATCATATACAACAAAAACAATGGATATTCTATAGAAGTTACAAAATCTAATATAGACAAGGTAGATAGGTCATATATTAGAAAACAAACACTAAAAAATCAAGAAAGATATACTACAGAAGAACTTGAAAAAATTAGTTCAATTATTTTAAATGGTAATGATGAAATTAATGAGCTTGAATATAAACTGTTTAATCAAATAGTAAATACAATTTTAGATTCAACTCTTAGACTTCAAAGCCTATCTAAAATGATTGCAAATATTGATAGTCTAAATACCTTTGCTAGGATAGCAATACAAAACTCATATGTAAAACCTACAATAGATGAATCTAACATAATAAATATTAAAGATGGTAGGCATCCAGTTATTGAAAATAACCTAAATGAAAACGAATTTATAGCAAATGATACTTATATTGGTCAAGATAATAACCTTATACAGATAATAACAGGCCCTAATATGGCTGGTAAATCAACATACATGAGGCAGATGGCTCTCATTATTATAATGGCCCAAATAGGATCTTTTGTGCCGGCCAGCAAGGCTGAAATAGGTATCTGTGATAAAATCTTCACTAGAATTGGAGCAAGCGATAATATATCTAAGGGCGAATCTACCTTTATGCTTGAGATGAATGAGGTTTCAAATATCTTAAAAAATGCAAGTGAGAGATCCTTTGTAATCCTTGATGAAGTTGGTAGGGGTACAAGCTCTGATGACGGTCTTAGTATAGCAATGGCTATAGTAGAATATTTATCTAAACACAAGAAGGTAAAAACCGTCTTTGCGACACATTTTCATGAGCTTACTATTCTAGAAAATGAACTTGATAATGTTATTAACCTTAAAATTGATATCTTAGAAGAAAACAATAACCTAGTATTTTTAAGAAAAATTTCAAAAGGTAAATCAAATAGGTCTTATGGTATTGAGGTTGCAAAGCTAAGCGGTTTACCTGAGGAAGTAATAGAAAATGCTTCAAATTTTATTGAAAAAATTGCAAAGGCTCCAGCTTTTGATATCGATAAAAATAAAGAGATTAAGGATTCTATATCTCAAATAAAAGATACAAAAATAGAGAATTTAAAAAAATTTGCTTCATCAATAAATATAAATCAAATTACACCGCTTGAAGCTATGAATAAATTAAATATCTTGGTAGAAAGAATAGGTGAAATCTAATGTCCATTATAAGATTAGATTTAGATACAATAGAAAAAATCGCTGCCGGCGAGGTTATAGAATCTCCCTTTTCAGTTGTTAAAGAGCTGGTTGAAAATTCAATTGATGCAAATAGCAAAAATATAATTATAGAAATAAGAAATGGGGGCAAGACCTATATAAGAGTAACTGATGATGGTGATGGCATAAATAAGGATGATCTGAGATTAGCCTTTGAAAAACACGCTACCAGCAAAATTAGTAAATTTGATGACTTATATAGAACCCTTTCTTTAGGATTTAGGGGGGAAGCTCTCCCGAGTATAGCTGCTGTAAGCAAGGTTACAGCAATCTCTAAGCCAGAAGACCAAGATATCGCCAACAAGCTAGAAATTTCCCAAAATATTAATATTCAAAAATCAATAGCCTCAAATAAAGGAACAAGCATAATTGTCGAAGATTTATTTTACAACATACCTGCTAGGAGAAAATTTCTAAAATCAGATTTTTCAGAAGCAAATAAAATCACAAAGCTTCTTTATTCTTATGCTATATGTTATAATAATATCTCCTTTAAATATATAAAAGATGATAGGGTGCAATTCCAATCATATGCAAATAGAAGTTTAGAGACAAATATATCTGACCTATTAGATAATATTTTAGAAGAAAATCTTATCCCTATAAGAAATGATAATGGCATATATAAAATAAAAGGATTTATTGCCAAATCAAACTATTATAGGGGAAATAGGTCTATGGAATATATTTTTATAAACAATAGACTTATAGAAAACATAGATATTTCTAGAACCATCGAGTATCAGTACCAGGGCCTGATACCTAATGACAGGTACCCAGCTTTTTTTATCTTTATAGAAACACATCCTAAAAATTTGGATGTCAATATCCATCCGAATAAAAAAATAATTAAATTATCTTATGAAGATCAGTTGTTAGACTTAGTTTCAGATACAGTTAAAAATAAACTAAAATCATCTTCTGATATAAAAACTATAAAACAAGAGAATAGAGAGATAGAAAAAAATTTAGATTTCTCTGATTATAAGTCAATACTTGAAAAATACTCACCTTCTAACAATCTTATAAACGAATCAAAATCATCTTATCACACAGAAAAAAACGACCAGTCTTTCTTCGACACTAAAAATGATATAGGAAATATTATCAAAGAAAATAAAGAAGATATAGATAAATATAGTGATGAAAATTATGTAAATGATAGTTTTATAGAAGATATAAATATCCCTAAGTATATGACTTCAATATTCTCTAGATACTCAATATTTGAGGAGAATGACAAATTATATTTACTAGATCATAGGAGAGCTAGCGAGACAATAAAAATATCTGAGTATATGAAAAAATTTTCAAATAATGCTGTTGATAGACAGGCTCTTCTAGAGCCAATTGTTATCAATTTAAGAGCTAATGATCTAGAAAAATTCTTTAATAAAAAAGATTTATTTGAGAAAATGGGTTTTTTAATTGACCAGTTATCAGATAATAAACTGATAGTTAGAGAAGTGCCACTATTATTTGATAAGCCTGAAAATATGGATTATTTTTATTCTATTTTAGATATTGAAAAAACTAATGATAAAGAATTATTATATAAGCAAATTAGGAAATTAGCTAAAGCAAAGGCCTTTAGAAAAGGGCATAAAATCAACAAAGACGAAGCTATATCTTTATATAAAAAATTGATGAAAGAAGAAAATCCTTATAATACTTATGATGGTAAATCTACAGTAATTTTGATTGAAGAAAAAGATTTGGAGAAATATTTTGAAAGATAAATTAATTATAATCACAGGACCCACAGCTAGTGGAAAAAGTGATATAGGTATAAAGCTTGCAAAAAAAATAAATGGTGAAATCATATCAGCAGATAGTCAGCAGGTCTATAGAGACATGGATATAGGAACCAGCAAAGTTGTTGATGATTTTGATATTGCCCACCATATGATAAATATTGTAGACCCAAACGAAAATTATTCTGTAGGGGAATACAAAACAGAAGCCAGATCAATCATTTCACAAGTAAATAAAAATGGAAAGCTACCTATACTCTTGGGAGGTACTGGTTTTTATATAGATTCTATTTTATTTGATATGAATTATGGCCAAGCTCCTAAAGATGAAGAATATAGAGCCTATTTAGAAAAATTAGCTGATGAAAAAGGAAATTTGTTTTTATATGAAAATCTTAAAGAAATTGACCTGGATACAGCAAAACTCTACCATCCAAATGAGCTAAACCGTATCATAAGAGCTCTTGAGATCTATAAAGTAACCGGTGAAAAGCCATCTCTAAAAAGATCGGGAGATAAAACTCTAAATGAAAATATAGAGCCAATCATATTCTTCCTAAATTATAAAGATAGGGATATTTTATATAGAAAAATTAATGAAAGAAGTCAAGAGATGGTCGATATAGGTTTACTAGAAGAATTCAACTATCTTATAGACAAATATAAACTTGATGAAAACACTCAATCTATGTTTGCTATAGGCTATAAAGAGATATTTCCATATATAAAAGGAGAAATAAGCATGGATGAAATGGTAGAAAAACTACAGCAGAATACAAGAAGATACGCTAAGAGACAAATAACCTGGATGAGAAAATACCTTTCATATCCTTTCTGCCATGAAATAATGTTGGATAATTTAAGTAAAGATGATGCGTGTCTTATTATAGAAACAACAATTAAGGACTTATATGAATTTTAGTGATATATATAACAATTATAAAATTGATGATCAGTATGATGAATTAATAAATAATTCAGAAAAAGATCTTGAAAACTTATTTAGAAAACATGAAAAAATAAGCGAATTTAATCAACTAAAAGTTTCAAAAGCTTTTAATGAAAATTCACTCCAATCTAGTGATTTTAACTCAGCAACAGGATATGGCTACGCTGATACTGGCAGAGATACTGTAGAAAGGATTTTTTCCACAATTTTTAAATCTGAGGATAGCTTGGTAAGGCCATCTATTGTATCTGGTACTCACGCCTTGTCAATAGTTTTATTTTCATTGTTAAATTATGGAGATAAACTCTTAGCTATAACTGATGATCCATATGACACCATGCAACAAGTTATAGGTATAGCTGGAGATAAAAAAGGAAGTTTATTAGAAAAAGGTATAAAATACGACAAATTAGAACTTGATCATAATAATATGATCCAATATGATAAAATCACAGAAAAAGTCGATGAAAATACTAAAGTTGTGTTAATCCAAAGATCAACTGGCTACACTCAAAGGCGAGCCTTTACTATAGAAGAGATAGAAAAAGCTATAAAGAAAGTTAGACAAGCTAATAAAAATGCCATAATCTTTATAGACAACTGTTATGGAGAATTTACCGAGGATAAAGAGCCAATAGAGGTTGGGGCAGATATTGTAGCAGGTTCATTGATTAAAAATCTCGGTGGAGGAATAGCTCTCACCGGAGGATACATAGCAGGTAATAGAGATCTAATAGAATATTGTGCAAACACCTTGACCGCTCCTGGAATAGGAAAAGATGAAGGATTGAGTTTTGGAACAAATAGATTAGTTCTACAAGGTCTATATTTTGCACCTCATATTGTAAAGGAAGCGATAAAAGTTGCCCTATTATTTTCTAGTGTCTTTACAAAATTAGGTTTTGAGGTTACACCAAAAATCGATGATCCTAGGTCAGATGTAATACTTGCAATAAAATTAAAAGATCCAGAGCTTCTAACAATTTTTTGTAAAGCTGTACAAGAAGCCTGTACTGTAGATTCTACTTTCACTCCGGAGGCTTATCCAATGCCTGGATATGAAGATCCAGTTATCATGGCATCGGGTGGTTTTGTAGAAGGGGCTACATCAGAATTATCTGCAGATGGTCCACTTAGAGAACCATATATGGTTTATCTCCAAGGAGGTTTAAATTATTACCACGGTAAGCTCGCACTAAAAATAATATTAAACAGGCTAAAAACCAAAAATCTTATTTAATTTAAAGCTCCGGATAAGAAAACCGGAGCTTATTTTAAAATTCCATATCTGATAAAGGATTTTTGTTTATGGCTTTTTTCAAATCTTCATCATCTAAATGGGTGTAAATTTGAGTGGTTGATACAGAAGAGTGTCCTAAAACATCTTTTAAAGCTCTGATATCAACGTCACCATACTTATACATCAGAGTAGCAGCGGTATGCCTTAATTTATGCGTTGAGTAAATATCTGTATCAAAACCAGCCTTTCTCAAATACTTTTCTATGGTTGATTGGACTGCTCTATTAGAAATTCTTTTCTTTCTTGTGGAAATAAATAAAGCATCTTCACGCAAATCTCTCAAATAATCATCTCTAATTACTATATAGTTATCAATTAACGCCTGGCAATTTGATGTTAGATAAGCAGTTCTTTCTTTATTTCCTTTTCCAATAATCTTAAAACTATCTTTATTAACATCTGATAAATCAATTGATACAAGCTCAGAAAGCCTCATACCAGTTGTCAAGAAAGTAAAAACAATAGCTAAATCCCTTGATCTTAAAAATTTATTTTTCTCAGAATTAACAGCTTCTAATAGCTTCTCGGTCTCAGACAAAGTAAGATATACAGGTTGTCTTTGGCTTATTTTGGGGTTTACTAGCTTATCAGTTATATTAACACCAATTATTTCAACTTCGCTATACATATATTTATAAAAAGACTTTAAAGCTGAGATTTTTCTAGACCTAGTAGTAGCAGAATCATTCCTGTCATTATCCAAAAATGATAAATAAGCATAAAAATCTTGAATATAAATATCTTCAAAAAATTTCTTATCACAAATATCATTTATCTTATAATAATCAAATTTATCCTCAAAAGATTTTTTGTTGCCAAAATATTCTTTTCTTATTATTTGATATATAATAAAATTTTCTAAATCATAAGAATATTCTTTAATAGTAGATACGGACAAACCTTTTATGGATTTCAAATAATTAAGATAGTCTGTCAATATTAGTGGTTTTATAAATTCATCCATAGAAACTCCTTGATAAATTACAATATCGTAGTTTCTAAATATATATGTATAGAAACTATAATATAAATCTACCTGTTTTTTAATAAAATGCAATTATTGCACAAAATAACTATTTTGTGCAATAATTTATTTGTTAGTAATTCCTCTCCTTTATGTATATAAACTTATAAGACTCATACATAATAGCACAACAAAGAATCCAACGCCTTATATGAATGTGATATTTGATTTAAATAAAAAATACCGAATACTACAAATCTAAAGTTTTACAACAAGTCATATTTTGCGTTTTAAGCCTTTTTATATTTTTTACCGTATATTTATATGCCTTTGATATTTCGGATTTTTTATTTGTAGATTTCAACTTATATTTTAGACAATAAAAAACTGCCATATAAAATGGCAGCATTATTAATTATCATTTGGCAAAATCTATCGCCTTGGACTCTCTTAATAAATTAACTTTAATCTCACCTGGATATTCTAATTCATTTTCAATTTTTTGTGCAATTTCTCTAGCAATTACAACCATTTCATCATCAGATATCTTTTCAGGTTTAACTAAGATCCTAAGTTCTCTACCAGCTTGTAGAGCAAATGATTTTTCGACACCCTCAAAAGAATTCGCAATTCTTTCTAAGTTTTCTAGTCTCTTGATATAGCTTTCTAGGCTTTCACGTCTTGCTCCCGGTCTTGCAGCAGATATAGCATCAGCTGTTTGAACCAATATAGATTCCACACAGTTAGGCTCAACATCACCATGGTGAGATTCAATAGCATTGATTACATATTTATTTTCACCATATTTACTTGCTGCTTCTACACCTAGGGCTATATGAGTACCAACTTGCTCTTGGTCTATAGCTTTACCAAGATCATGTAGCAATCCGCCTCTTTTTGCAATTTGACTATCAGCGCCAATTTCTTCTGCTAACATACCAGCTAAAAGAGCAACTTCTACAGAATGTTTCAATATATTTTGACCATAAGATGTTCTAAATTTCATCTTACCAACTAGTCTTATCAATTGTGGGTGGAGATTGATTATTCCAACCTTTTCTGCAGCAGCCTCGCCGTCTTCAATAATCCTCGCTTCAACTTCATCACTAGCCTTAGTCAGCATTTCTTCAATCCTAGATGGATTTATTCTTCCATCTTGTATGAGTTTTTCTAGCGCAACTTTGGCTATTTCACGCCTTACTGGCTCGAAACAGGATATAACAACAGCTTCTGGAGTATCATCAATAATTAGATCGACTCCGGAGGCTTGTTCAAAAGCTCTAATATTTCTACCTTCACGTCCTATTATCCTACCTTTCATTTCATCATTAGGTAAGGATATAACAGATACCGTATTTTCAGCAACTTGCTCCGGAGCAAATCTTTGAATTGTAGTAGCTAATATCTCTGTCGCTATTTTTTTGCTCTCAGCTTTTACTCTTTCTTCAGCTTCTTTAATCATCCTAGCAGATTCATGGATAGTTTCAGATTTTACCCTAGCTAGGATTATTTCCTTAGCTTCATTATTAGTAAGTCCAGCGATATTTTGTAGTTCCAACTCTTGTTGTTCTATTAACTTGTCAATTCTTTCTTCTTTTTGTTTCAATTTTTTCTGATCGCTAGAGATCTGATCAGATTTTTTGTCAATCAATAAAGATCGATTGTCTAAACTTTCTTCTTTTTTTATCAAGCGCTCTTCTCTTTTATTAAGATCATTTTTCACTTGATTTAGCATTTCTTCATTCTCAGACTTAATTCTTGCAATTTCATCTTTAGCATCAATCAGAGTTTCTCTTCTCAACGCTTCTGCCTGTTTATTGGCATCATCCATAAGCTTACGACTGAAGTTTTCAGCCCCACCTATAATAGATTCTCCAACTTTCTTGCGATAAAGATAGCCAAAATAAAAAGCTAACAATACGAAGGCGACAATTATGATGAGAACAACTATTGGATTAATTTTATCAAACATCATATCACCTCCAATAATTTGGAAATATTATTATTCCATATAATATTATACCATTAATATGCAATTATACGAAATAGTTTTCACAATAATATTAATTAATATTAAAATAAAAAAAGTAGTTAAAACTACTTTTTATGCATAATAATTTTTGCAGGAGATCCTACTACTGTTGAGTTATCAGGCACATCTTCTAAAACAACAGAATTTGCTCCTATTTTACAATTATTTCCTATCCTAATATCTCCTAAAATAACAGCTCCCGCACCAATCATAACATTGTTTCCAATAGTTGGATGTCTTTTTACTTTTTCATTAGTAACTGCTCCAAGAGTTACCGAATGATAAATAAGTACGTCATCACCTATTTCTGCTGTTTCACCAATAACGGTAGCCATCCCATGGTCTATATAACATCTACGACCAATTTTTGCACCTGGGTGAATTTCTATACCAGTTTCCATTCTAGATTTAAATGCATACTCGTTCGCTTCATAAATTTTGCCCTCTAAATATAAATTATGGGCAATATAATGTGATAGCAAGACTTTTATTCCAGCAGAAAATAGGATGGCTTCCTCTTCACTTTTTAACGCTGGATCATGTTTTAAAGCATTTTTAATTAACTCTTCTTTGTATTGTCTAAAATTGATCATTTTCGTATAATTCGGTTGATAGGTATCTTTCCCCAGTATCTGGTAGGACAGTTACCACAACTTTTCCTTCTCCTAGTTTATCTGCTATTTCAATAGCTCCCGCAACATTCGCTCCAGATGATATTCCAACAGCTAGGCCCTCATTTTTAGCTAATTGCCTTGACATTTTTATAGCATCATCACCAGCTACATCAACAATACCATCTACTATATCAAAGTTAAGATTTTTTGGTATAAAATTACCACCTATTCCTTGAATTTTATGCCCACTAGGCTTTCCACCAGATAGTAAAGGACTTTCTTTTGGTTCTATTGCATAAACAAGTGTGTCCTTGTTAGCTTCTTTCAGTCTTTTACCGACGCCAGAAACAGTTCCGCCTGTTCCTACTCCAGCTATAAAAGCATCTGGTTTTATAGCTTCTAATATTTCTGGGCCTGTAGTTTCGTAATGAGCTTTAATGTTTGCCGGATTAGAAAACTGGTCTGGTAAGAAGTATCCATTTTCATCAGCTAATCGTTTTGCTTCGTCTACCGCTCCTTGAAGTGCTCCTTCAGTAGTTCTAATAACTTTTGCTCCATATGCCATAGCGAGTTTTGCTCTTTCTATACTCATTGAAGCAGGCATTGTTAAAATTAACTTATAACCTTTTGCAGCAGCTAGAGCAGCTAATGCAACCCCTGTATTCCCACTTGTTGGTTCTACTATTGTTCCACCTGGTTTTAGTTTTCCGGATTTTTCCGCTTCTTCTATCATATATAAGGCTATTCTATCTTTAATAGAGCCAGCTATATTGTTCTTTTCAACCTTAGCGTAAATATCAGCTCTACCATCTTTCTTAAGTGAATTTAATTTTATCAAAGGTGTATTTCCAATTAATTCAGTTGGTTTATTTTTAATAATCATAATTACTCCTTTATATCTTCTAATCATAATCTAATGAAATTTGTTTAAATCCTACTTATTTACTATACTATATTTTTATATAAAAAAAAGAGAGCTATTGCTCTCTTTTAAAATTAATTACGCATTCATTTGACTTGCAACTTCTGCAGCAAAATCTTCTTCTTTTTTCTCTAGACCTTCACCAACTTCAAATCTAGCAAACCTTCTGATTTTAATGTTTTCACCAACTTCATTTGCTGTATCTCTTAGAAGTTGCTCTATTGTTTGATCAGGGTTCTTAATAAATGCTTGGTCCATTAGACAAACTTCTGAGAACCATTTTTTAAGTCTTCCCTCTACTTTTTTCTCAGCTATCATTTTTTTCTTATCTTCTGGCATATTTTCATTTGCCTCGTTCATAGCTTGATTTATTAGTATTTCTTTTTGTTCTGCAACATCTGCTTCGTCAGCATCTTCTTCTGTTATATATTTAGGATTACTTGCAGCAATATGCATTGCCAAATCTTTAGCAAATGTCTTTACTCTATCAGTATTAGCTGAGAAGTCAGTTTCTGTATTGATTTCAACAATAACACCGATCTTGTCATTGTGGATATATGAACCAATGGTACCTTCAGCAGCAATTCTGCCTGATTTTTTATCAAGAGTTGCTTGGCCCTTTTCTTTTAGAAGTTTTTGGGCCTTATCTATGTCCCCACCTGTTTCTTCTAGGGCTTTTTTGCAATCCATCATTCCAGCTGCTGTTCTTTCTCTTAATTCCTTAACTAATTTTGCACTTATTGCCATCGAAATTCTCCCTTATTTTGCTTCGTTTTCTTCTAAAGATTGATTTTCAATTTCCTCAGCTGCTTCGCTGATTTCTTCTTCAGATAGAATTGCTTCATCATTTTCTTCGATTTCTTCAGATTCTTCAAATTCTTCTTCTAATTCTTCAACTGAAGGATCGAATTCGTTACCTTGGTTAGCTTCTATTACAGCGTCTGCCATAACAGAGGTTATTAGTTTTACAGCTCTGATAGCGTCATCATTACCTGGTATTGCTATATCAACATCATCTGGATCACAGTTTGTGTCTACTATAGCTATTACTGGTATTCCAAGTATTTTAGCTTCATGTACTGCTATTGCTTCTTCACCTGGATCAACTACAAATAATACATCTGGTAGTTCTTCCATATCTTTAATACCACCAAGGTTTCTTTCAAGTTTATCCATCTCTTTTTGGTATTGAAGAACTTCTTTTTTTGGTAGAAGATCAAATGTTCCATCTTCTTCCATTTTTTCAAGTTTTTGAAGTTTTTCTACACTTTTTCTAATTGTTTTGAAATTTGTTAGCATTCCACCCAACCATCTGTGTGATACATAGTATTGACCAGATCTTTTTGCTTCATGTTGAATAGAATCTTGAGCTTGTTTTTTTGTTCCTACAAATAGTACCTTGCCACCATCAGCAACTATATCTCTCATTGCTTTGTATGCGTCTTCTATTTGCATAGCTGTTTTTTGTAAATCTATTATATAGATTCCATTTCTTTCTGTGAAGATGTATTTAGCCATTTTTGGATTCCATCTTCTAGTTTGGTGTCCAAAGTGTACACCTGCTTCTAATAATTTTTTCATTGAAACTACTGCCATATTTACCTCCGTTTTTTCCTCCACCCATTTCAACTGAATGTTAAACCAATTTGGCAACGTAACATTCATCCATGGATGTGATTGTTGTAGTACTTGTTTAATATACCACTAATAACTTAAATTTCAACACTAAAACATTGCTTCTACAAAAGATTCTGAATCAAATTTTTGTAGATGATCGATCCCCTCTCCAACACCTATATACTTTATAGGAACCTCAAGTTCAACTTGTAAAGGGAATATTACCCCACCTTTTGCACTACCATCTAATTTAGTAATAATAAGGCCTGTTATATTAGTTACATTTTTAAATTCTCTTAACTGACTAACTGCATTTTGACCTGTAGTCGCATCTAATACTAAAAGATTTTCTCTATTAGCATCTACCGCATGAGTTTCTATAGTTCTATTTATTTTATCTAATTCAGCCATAAGATTTTTTTTGTTATGAAGCCTGCCTGCAGTATCGCATATTAAGACATCTATATTTTTACTTCTTGCAGATTTTATAGCATCAAAAATCACAGCTGATGGATCAGATCCTTCTTTATGAGAGATCATTTCTACCCCTGACCTATCGGCCCATTCACCGAGCTGGTCAATAGCTGCTGCTCTAAATGTGTCCGCTGCTGCAAGCATTACTCTTTTCCCTTCATTTTTGAAATTATTAGCTAATTTTCCAATAGTTGTTGTTTTTCCAACACCATTAACGCCTATTACGAGAATTACACTTAGTTTACCATTTTCGATTTTTATAGAATTCTCAAGATTGTTTTTATCTAGCTTTTTGACCATGATTTCTTTTAAAACTGGATATATCTGGCTTGATTCTTTTATTTTCCTAGCTTTAATTTCATCTCTAAGAGCGTCAACAATTTCAATAGTCGAACTCATTCCAATGTCGGCAGATATTAGTATTTCTTCCAATTCATCATATAATTCATCATCAATTTTTACATTACTAGTAAATAAGTTTTTTAGGTTATTCGTAAAGCTATCCCTAGTTTTAGTTAGACCTTTTTTTAATCTATCAAAAATAGATGTTTTTTCTTCTGTTAAATCTTCAGTACTAATTTCAAATATTTCATCTTTTGTATCATCAAATTTTATCTCTTCATCATTATTGAACTTATTAAATTCGTTATATTCATTAAAATCATTATATTGATTATTATCATCTTCGTTTATAATGTTTTCTTCTGTAAAATCTTCTACGATTATTTTAGAATCATCAGATTCATTTTCATCATGTAGATTTTTTTCAAAATCTTCTTCTATTGTTTTATTTTTTTTATTTTTTCTAAAAAAATCAAACATTTCTACTCCTTAATTGATATTTACAGGATTTATAGCTACTACAAAAGAGCTTTCCTTGTATTTATTTATAAAAGCGTTTCGTATATTCTTTACGATATTCTTGACTATTTCAAGCTCTGAATCAAAGACCTTTACCATTATATTATACCTGTATTTATTGTTAATTCTTGATATTTTACATGGATTAGGACCAAATATATCAACATTAAAATTTTGGGACAAATTTTTTCTTAGTATGTCTGCAAATTCTTTTGATATATCTATTGTTTCAACCCTATTCTCATTTATAATTCGAATTGTTATGATATTTTTGAAGGGTGGATAAGAAAAAGTTTTTCGGATCTTAAGCTCATTTTCAAAAAAAGAATTATAGTTATAATTTTTAACTGCTTGGATTACAAAATTATCTGGATTATAGGTTTGAATTATAGCCCTACCAACTTTATTAGACCTACCAGCCCTACCAGAAACTTGAGTTAATAACTGAAAACTGTTTTCTTGGGCAGAAAAATCTCCAATATTCAATGATAAGTCTGCAGCAACTACTCCTACCAAAGTTACATTTTCAAAATCAAGACCCTTAGCTATCATCTGAGTTCCTAACAAAATATCTATCTTCCCAGACTTCATATCTTTATACATCTGATCATATTTTCTTTTATTGGATGCAACCATTGAATCCATTCTCAGAACATTTGCATTTGGGAAGAATGACCTAACTTCTTCTTCTAATTTTTCTGTACCCGCACCAAATTCTTTAATCTTTTTTGAATGACAATTAGGGCATATATGAACTTGTCTTTTTGTACGACCACAATAGTGGCATACCAACCTATCTAAACTTTTATGGTAGGTCATAGCCACATCGCATGCTTCACATTTTATAACAAAGCCACAAGACCTACAAAAAGTAAAGGAATCATGGCCAATTTTATTTAAAAATAATATTGTTTGTTCTTTTCTTAATAGGTTTCCCTTTATTTCTTCTTGGAGCTTTAAAGATAACATTGAATAATTTGATTTTTTAAGTTCCTCTCTCATATCAACAAGATGGATCGAAGGCATAACCTTGTTTATCCTATCCTTTAAGTGCAATATTTCAAACTCCCCATCTATAGCTTCTTTCATAGTTTCAACAGATGGAGTAGCAGAAGCTAAAATCAAATCACAATTATGGTATTTAGCCCTAATTTTAGCTATTTCTTTTGTATTATATTTTGGATCTTGACTTGAAATATAAGAGTTATCATGTTCCTCATCAATTATAATTGCTCCAAGATTCTTAAAAGGTGCAAAAATAGCTGATCTTGCTCCTATTACAATTTTAACTTCACCATTATTAACCATTCTCCACTGGTCAAACTTCTCTTTTGGAGTTAATCTAGAATGTATGATAGCTATTTTTTCATCAAACCTTCCTGAGAACCTCTCAATTGTTTGTGGAGTCAATGAAATTTCCGGAACTAAAATTATAGCCTCTTTTCCTTTTTTTATAACATCTTCTACGAGTTGTAAAAATATTTCAGTTTTCCCTGATCCAGTTACCCCAAACAATAAAAAGTTACTCGGACTATTTTCTTTTATATTATTAAAAGCAATTCTTTGTTCAGAATTCAAATCGTGTTTTTTATAGGTATTCTTTTTTTCAATAAGGTTCTTGTTTGATTCTATCTGTGATATTTTTATAATATTTTTATCTAACAAGGAATTAAGAGATGATAAAGATGCACCTGTCTCTTTTAGTAACTTCTTTTGTTCACAGGTCTTATACTTTTTAAGGTAAGATATTATTTCTTTTTGCTTGTTAGCATTTTTAGCTAGAAATATATTCTCATTGTCTATCATACTAACAATATTATCATAAGATATTTTCTGGCTTTCTTTTGCTTCGTATACCAATCTAATTTTATTATCATTGATCAGACCATCCAAGTTATCCACCTGATCTGGATACTTTGTTTTTATTTCTACTATTGAGCGTTCTTTATTTAGAAAAGACAAAAATTCATTTTCTGACTCGATATTGCTTTTATAGAAAGTTTTTATTTGATCGATGTTTGTAGGTGGTAAAACTTGTTTTAAAGAAAGCTGTATCGGTGAAAGATAATTTTTTGTCATGTAAAAAGCTAAATTTAATAGTTCATCACTAATTAATTTACTATCATCCACAACGTCTATAATATCTTTTGTATCAAAATCTTTTTTCATGTCATCAGCAATATCATAAACAAAAGCAACAACAGTTTTATTACCCCTACCAAAAGGCACTAAAACTCTTATTGCTTTTTTTACTTTATATTCTAATTTTTCTGGTATATGATATGTAAAGGGCCTGTTTAAAAACCTGCTTTTACTATCAATAATGACTTTAGCGTACAAATTATCACCTTAGTAAATCTAATATTTTATTGGCCAAGTCAGATTTTGGCATTATGTCAAGGCTTTCTATCTTATCTTTTGATATTATTGAGGCAACGTTCGTATCTACATCAAAACCCGCCCCCCATTTTGTAAGGTCATTTGCAATAATATAGTCTAAATTTTTGCTCTCTAGTTTTTTCTTTGCATTTGAAATCAAATCATCAGTCTCAGCCGCAAAGCCTATAATAATTTGGTTTTTCTTAATATTACCAAAATATTTAATTATATCTATGTTTTCTATCAATTCTAGATTCAGACTGTTCCCATCCTTCTTGATTTTTTTATCACTTACAATTTTAGATCTATAATCAACTGGTGCAGCAGCCATTATAAGTGCGTCAGCAGTTTTAAATTCTCTTTCAATAGCTTCTTTCATCTCTGCATTGGTTTTTATCTGCACTCTCTTTATACCATTTACCTTGAAAGGATTTACTGGTCCTGATACTAGCACAACCTCTGCCCCTCTTTTTCTAGCTTCATTTGCAATATTATATCCCATTTTTCCACTAGAATTATTAGATACATATCTTACAAAATCAATTGGTTCAATAGTTGGGCCTGCAGATATTATTATTTTCTTGCCTATAAGGTCTTTTTCAGTGAAGTAAGAATCCAAATAATCAACTATTTCAGAAGGTTCTTCCAACCTACCATCACCTATAGTATTACATGCAAGTAAACCAGGTTCTGGCTTTATTATTTGAACTCCATCAGATTTTAGCACATCAATATTTCTCTGAGTCGCTTTTGCACTTAACATATTTGTATTCATAGCAGGTGCAATTATTACATCCTTATCAAAAGCTAGGTATGTTGATGTTAAGAAATTGTCAGCAATTCCATTTGCAAATTTTGCAATAGTATTTGCACTAGCAGGGGCTACAAGCATTAAGTCAGCCCATTTTGCTAATTCTATGTGATGTACTTCTTCGTGATGTCCTTCAAATAAGTCTGTGTAAACTCTACACCTTCCCATAGTTTCAAAAGATATAGGGTTTATAAATTCACTTGCCGATTTTGTCATTATTATTTTAAGATTAACGTCTTGTTTTTTTAATCTCGAACATAGGTCTAATACCTTATAGCAAGCAATACCACCAGTAATACCTAATAAAATATTTTTGTTTTTTAGCATATTATTGAGCTTTTTTTACCTTGCCCTCTATGATTTCATATAAGGCTTGAGTAACTGGTTTTGCCTCTACCTCTTTTGTAAGAGGAGCAGATCCATTAACTATTCTTCTTGCTCTTTTTGAGCACATCATGCATATTTCATATCTGCTTGGGCTTATTTCTGATAATGTTTTAAAAGATGGATTGTTCATTGATTCTCCTTAAAATTTAAATTTTCAACTCTAAAAACTTTATGTTTTTCTGCATTAATTATTTCATTTACAGAACTAATTGCTGAATTTAGATGGTCATTAATAACCAGGTAATCATAATCTTTAATATATTCTAGTTCTTTTCTTGCATTCTTCATTCTAATATTTATATCTTCATCTGTCTCTGTACCACGACCTACTATCCTTTTTTTCAATTCTGACAAACTAGGAGGGGCCAAAAAAATAAAAACTCCATTATCAGTATTTTTCTTGATATTTAGAGCTCCTTGTACATCGATTTCTAATATAACTATTTTTCCTTCATTAATTTTCTTTTCAACAAATTCTTTAGGTGTGCCATAATAATTGTTGTGGACTTTGGCATATTCAAGGAAACTATCTTCTCTTATCATTTGTTCAAACTCTTCATGATTTTTATAAAAATAGCTAACTCCTTCAATTTCGCCGTCTCTCTTTTTTCTAGTCGTAGCAGATACAGAATAAACTAAGTTACTTTGAGTATTCATCAAGTCGTGGAGTACTGTACCTTTTCCAACACCAGACGGCCCTGAAATTACTAATAAAAATCCCTTGTTCATTACTCCCCCTTATTTTAATCATTTTACTTTTATATAAACTTTGTTCAAGTATGATCATAGTCATACAAGTGTATAATAAAATAGAGGTGAAATTATGAGTTATGATGGAATAGTTACACGAAAAATTGTAAACGAAATTAGAAATGAGATTTTGGGAGCTAAAATACAAAAAATTAGTCAACCGTCTAAAAATGATATAGTATTTAATATATATTCTATGGGTAAGTCATATAAATTATTGATTAGTGCCAATAATAATGAGGCTAGAATAAATTTTACTGAAAAAAAGTATGAGAATCCAGAGATTCCAGACAATTTCTGTATGGTACTTAGAAAACATTTAAACCAAGGCAAGATCATAAATATTAAGCAAGCAGGACTGGATAGGGTTATTGAGTTTTCTATAGGATCCATCGACGAAATGGGATATGAGAAAAGCAAAAAACTTATAATAGAAATAATGGGCAGGCACTCAAATATAATTCTTACAGATGATAAGTACAAGATTATTGATGCTATTAAAAGAGTTAATGAGCAGATGTCATCTGTTAGGCAGATTTTCCCTGGACTAACTTATGAAAAAATTCCAAGTGGAAAAATTGATATCAGTGCTGATGATTTTAATTTTGATATACTTAAAATAAATAACACAATACCTAACACTATGGCTCCATATAAGATTTTCCACATGAATTACGAAGGATTTTCTCCTATTGTTGGTATGGAGCTTATTCATAGGGCCCATATTGATCCTGATATTTCTTGGAGCTTGGTAAGTGAAAATGAAAAAATCAAAGTAAACAATGAATTTTTAAAATTGAGGTCTGATATTATAGCTGGTAATTTATCATCTTATACTTACGATAATGATAAAAAGGTAAAAGATTTTCATACCCTAAAATTATCCCATCTAGGTCTAAAAGAGGTTAATTATCCCTATATGAGTCAAGCTATTGAACAATTTTATCATCTAAATAAATCCAATGATAGGTTGGATCAAATGAAAAAAGAATTGATAAAAAAGATAAACGGACACAAAAAGTCGGTAAATAAAAAAATAAACATACTTAATGATAATATAGAAAAAGAACCTTTAGCTGAGGAATATAAGCAAAAAGCTGACCTACTAGCAGCAAATTTATATAGGATTGAGGATAAGTGTAAAGAAATAGAAATCGAAAATTTTTATGACAATAATAAGCTTTTAAAGATCATTCTAGATCCTAGAAAAAGCTCCTGGGAGAATATAAATAATTTTTATAATAGATCTAAAAAAATTAAAAATTCTATACAATATGCAAAAAAAGATTTACCTGAACAAAAGGACTTATTAAATTACCTTATTCAACTAGAAGATTTTATAAAAAGAGCTGAGAATATAGGCGAATTAGAAGAAATAAAAGATGATATGGTTGCAAATAAATTGCTGAAAAGAAAAAAAGGTAAAAAGAAAAAAACAGTAAATTCAAAACCATATCACTTCAAGACGAAACAAGGATTAGACATTTATATAGGTAAAAACTCTAAACAAAATGACTATATAACCATAAAATTGGCTAGGAAAGATGATCTATGGTTTCACGTAAAGGATGTGCCTGGGAGCCACGTGATATTAAAATCAGACTCATTCAATGAGGACGAAATAAAAATTGCCGCATACTTGGCAGCAAAACATTCATCTATTTCTGAAGAAAAATTTGTTGATATTGATTATACAGAAAAGAAAAATGTAAATAAAGCAAAGGGTGCAAAGGATGGTATGGTTTATTATGAAAATTTTAAAACCATAAGAGTAAATATGGAAATTGATTTATCAAAAGAATTAGAAAAAATATAAAAAAAGAACCGGTTCTTTATTTCAAGATCCGGTTTTTTAGTATACTTATTTATTAACTGCTTCTTTAAGAGTTTTACCAGCCTTAAATACTGGGGCTTTTGATGCAGGTATTTGAATAACTTCTTCAGGTTTTCTTGGGTTTCTACCTTCTCTAGCTTTTCTATCTCTAACTTCGAAAGTACCAAAACCAACTAATTGTACTTTATCGCCTGCTACTAAAGCTTCTTGGATTGTTTCTAGAAAAGCGTTTAGAGCCTTTTCTGAATCTACCTTTTTAAGACCACTCTTTTCTGATATACTATTTAATAATTCTGATTTATTCATGTTTCCTCCTATAAATCAATATGATTCTGTTTAACTCTAACAATGATTATACATAGTAAAATTGATTATTTCAAGCCTCTATCATATAAATAACCTTATTTGACTAGATTTTATCAATTTATTAAGATATTTTTCATATGCATCCCTAAGGTATTTATCCTTTGTATTTATCAGCAACTCATTTTCATTCTCGTTAAATGAGTTTATCATCAGTACCATATACTTATCATCATATTGAAAAATCTCACTTACCTTATCCTTTTCAATCATTTTCGATGCCTGTAACAAAGGATCGTCCTTATAAACAAATTCTGAATTTATTATGCTAAAACTCCTAACAGGATCTTTAAGTAAATTTCTAAAGTCTAATTGTGATTTTATCTTCCCTCTTGTATTTTTGCACATTTCTTTATCATCAAATACCAAAACATTGTACTTGTACATCCTATGAAGGTCTTCATTTTTTTTATAATATTCTAATATTTCTGAATCCTTTATCTTGTTTGATGATAAAAAATAATCATAGTGAATTTTTCTTATAGAGTCATTAAAAATTATATTGGAAAAATCACCCTCACTTGTATTTAATGCCTTGAGATTAGCTTTTAGAGAGTCTTTGTCACCAAGGGATTTCTCCATCTTACTTTTTAGTTTTTTAGCTTGATTATCATCAATTTCGACCTTGTTTTTTTGGAGATCATTTAGCATTATTTGATCTTTAATCATAGAATCTAATAATTCAGCTTGTAAAATCTCATTTTGAGTTTTGCCTTGTTTATTTTTACTCTCTAAATATGATTCTCCATATTTTTTTGTATAGTAATCTTGATAAAACTCTAATTCCTTAGAAAAAGCATCTTGGCTAATATATTTATCATTAACTACTGCTACAGCCGATTGATTATTTATATTTTTTTTACATGATACTAAAAGACAAAAGCCTATTAAAATAAGAAATAACTTACTTGTTGTCTTTTTCTTTAGTTTCATCTTCATCATTATCTGCAGATTCTGAATTTTCTTTACTTGCTTCATCTGAAGATTCACTCTTTTGATCTTCAGCGGCTTTTTCATTAGCTATTGTTGATTCTGTAATAACATTTGCTTTTTCATTTAATTCTTTTATATAATCTGCATATTTCTTGTCTGTCAATATTTTTGTTATTTGCTCTTTGCTATCTTCAAGAGATTCTTCAATTTTATTTAATTTTATTATATGATATCCAAATTGAGTTTTAACTGGTCCAGATATTTCGCCTTCTTTTAGGCTGAATACAGCATCTTCAAATTCTTTTACCATTTGGCCTTTTGAAAAACTTCCTAATTCCCCACCCTTTTCAGCATTAGCTGAATCTTTTGAATATTCTTTAGCAAGTTTTGCAAAGTCTTCACCTTCGTCTAATTTTTTCTTTATCTCTTTAGCTGTTTCTTCATCTTCTACTAAAATATGTGAAGCATCACGTTTAGAAAATTGTTCTTTGTTATCTTCAAAATATTTTTTGATTTCATCATCGCTTACTTGATGTTCTTTACCAAACCATTCTCTATGTTTTTGATACATAAGATCTTTTTTAACTGTTTCTTTGAATTTCTCAAGATCCATGTTGTAATCATCAAGCATTTTATCAAATTGTTCTTGTCCGCCAAATTGTTTTACTGAATTCATAAAAGCATCATTTACTTCTTTATCGGCAACTGTGAGCTTATTTGCTTTCATGTCATCAGATATTAATTTATCTTGGACCATCATTTGAATTATTGAGTTTTTAAGATTTTGCCTGCTAGCAAGCATTGAACCATAAAAGCTCATTTCTTCTTTGTAGCTATCTTTAGATATTTTTTCTCCATTTACTATAGCGACAGAATCTTTTCCAAGTTCTTTGGCTGCTTCTTTGCTATCTGCTTTACTTTCTACTTGTTTTTGGTTATCCCCATCATTTTTAGCTTGGTTACCACAAGCTCCTAGCACCATTGTAGATGCTAACATTAGTGTTAATATTTTTTTGTTCATTTTTTACTCCTTATCTTGTTAATTGTATCTAAAAGTTCATAAGTGTCAAGTAATTTTGTTTTAGTACTAGGTATTATAAAGGCTGGCTTGGTAGATAAATCTAGTCTCATCTCAGACCTGTAGTTCTGATTTATATCCTTTAATTCTTCTAGACTAAATAACTGCCTATCTTTAAAATATAGATATATATCACTTGACTTTTCCTTAATTTCTACTATACCATTAGAACTAGCAATTGCTTTTATTAGTGAAACATACATAATATTGTCAACTATTAGCGGTATATCACCATAAACATCTATAAGCTCTTCGACAATCAAATCATAGTCTTCTTTTTCTTCTATATTTGCAATTCTATTGTAGATCTCAATTTTTTGATTTGGATCACTTATATATGAGTTAGGAATGTAGGCATCTACCTTTATATCTATATAAGTTTGGTCTTCTCGCTTAATTTTCACTTCTTTACCACTAGCTTTTTCCACAGCTTCTTGTAAAAATTTTACATATAAATCGTAACCAACTGCCTCTACATGGCCGGACTGACTCTCTCCTAATAGGTTGCCAGCCCCTCTGAGCTCAAGATCTTTCATAGCTATCTTATAACCAGATCCAAAATCAGAAAAATCCTTTATAGATTTAAGTCTTTTCTCACCGATATCTGTAAGCACCTTACCAGTTCTGTAGGTGAAATAAGCATAAGATGACCTATAACCCCTTCCTATCCTACCTTTTAACTGATAAAGCTGAGATAGCCCCATAAGGTCAGAATCATATATTATAATAGTATTGACATTTTTTATATCCATGCCTGTTTCTATAATTGTAGTAGCAAGTAATACATCAATTTTACCATCAATAAAGTCAACCATGATATTTTCGATCTGTCTAGGACTCATTTGACCATGGATTATTTCTATATTTGCCTCTGGCACCAAATCTTTTAATTTCATATATATATGATCAATATCATTTACCCTATTATAAACAAAATAAACTTGACCAGACCTATCAATTTCTCTCAGGATAGCATTTCTAATTAAAGATGGATCAAATTCTAGTACGTAGGTATTAACTGGCTGTCTTTCTTCAGGTGGCTCATCAAGGGTTGATAAATCTCTAATTCCTGAGAGAGACATTTGCAAAGTTCTCGGAATTGGTGTAGCAGATAAGGTCAAAACATCTATTGAAGATTTCATTTTTTTAAATTTTTCTTTATGCTTTACTCCAAATCTTTGCTCTTCGTCTATTATAAGTAGACCCAACTTTTTAAATTTAATATCTTTAGATAAAAGTCGATGAGTTCCAACAACTATATCAATTTTTCCAGTCTGTATGCCTTTTAAAATTTCCTCATCTTTGCTTTTTGTATTAAATCTTGAAAGCATAGCTACATTGATTGGATAATCTTTAAATCGATCTTTTATTGTTTGGTAGTGTTGATTTGCAAGTATTGTTGTTGGTACTAAAAACGCTACTTGATAGCCATCCATTATAGCTTTAAAAGCAGCTCTCAGTGCAACCTCTGTTTTACCATAACCAACATCTCCACACAAAAGTCTATCCATAGGCTGATCATTTTCCATGTCAGCTTTTATTTCATCAATACTTCTAAGCTGAGAGAAAGTCTCATCATAAGGAAAGGAGTTTTCGAATTCTATCTGCCATGGCGTATCCTTAGAAAATACATGGCCTTTTTGTTTGGATCTTTCAGCATATAGTTTGACAAGATCATCAGCTATTTCATCTACAGCTTTTTTGGCTCTCCATTTTGATTTTTGCCATTGAGTCGAACCAAGTGAAGATAGCTTTGGTTTATCTCCTTTATTACCTATATATTTACTTACTAGATTCATTTGATCAACTGGTATATAGAGCCTGTCATTGCCCTTATATTCTATTAGGATAAAATCTTTTTCTATATCATCTCTTTCGATTTTTGTCAGACCCTTATAAATACCAATACCATTGTTTTCATGTACAACATAATCTCCAATCTCTAAGTCTGAATAATTGATTATATTTTTAGAAGAAGTTTTTTTCTTTGTTACTCTTTTATTCTTAGAGTTCCTACCAAAAATTTCCCTGCTTGTAAAAACATATAAATTGGCATCTTTTATATAATAGCCTTCTCTAGCACTCTTTTCGGATATTATAACATCAGCCACACCGTAGTTTACATCATCTGTTTCTGTATTTGCAAGAAGAAATTTCTTATCCTTAAAGGCATTTAGTAAACTTTCTTTTTTTGTTTTTGATGAGGCAAAAATATATATATTATCATTATTGTTTGCTATACCAATGCTAGTATTTATAAAAGCATCAACATTTTTGTTGAAATTTTCAGCTTCTATAGTTTTTAGGTTGATGATTTTTTCTGGCGAGAATAGTTTTGTTCTCTTTAAAATGGATGTAAAGTTAATAAGCTTAAATCCACCAATTTTTTTATACAGGTCATTTGTATCTAATAGCAAATTTGAAAAGGAAGAAAATACCTCTCCATTATCAATCTGATAAGTTAAATCTTCTATAAACTTTTGATCATTATCTTTAGTACTTTCATATATTCTAGAAATATCATCAAATATAAAAACAGTGTCTTTTGGTAAATAATCTATAAATGTAGAATATTCATTCATCCTATAGGCATCGATCAAATCCCTATTTGCTATATATGTCGAGTTTTCTAAAAATGCAATTATCTGTGTATACTTATCAACAAGTTTTTGATCATTAGAATTTTCTACCTTCTTATTTTTTATATCCTTTTTTATAAGAGATATGACAGAATCATAATTATCTTTATTGTATAAAAGTTCACTTGCTGGACCTATATTAATAAATTCAATTTTATCAATAGTTCTTTGGTTGTCCTTATCAAAAATCCTAATTGAGTCAACCTCATCATCAAAAAGTTCAAGCCTTATAGGGTTGTCTCTATCCATTGGCCAAAAGTCTATTATAGATCCTCTCCTAGCAAAGTCACCCCTATTTTCTACAAAATCTGTAGGTGAATAAGCTAAGTCCAATAGATTTTTAATGAACTCATCAACATCAATAATTGATTCACCATCTATTCTAACAAATGATCTGTTAAATTCATCTAAAGATGTCAACTTATTTTTCATTGCTTCTATGCTTGTCACACATATCAACTTTTCATTTTTAACTAAAGATGTCAACAATTCAAGTCTCTTATATGAATCTTCACTAGAAAATGATTTTATATTATAATAATTAACCTCTTTTTCTGGATAATATTTTCCTACGTCACTGATAGAATTTATATCCTGCATATATTCTTGGGCTCTTTTTTTATTTTCAGCAACAATTACTATATTTTTACCTAAAAGCTCAAACAAAGCTAGGGCCAAGTGAGGTTTTATGCCCTCACTAAGGCCCTGGATATACATAGGTGAAAAATCATCTATTTGGTATTTTATTTTTTTTATTTGATCTATATCAATTAATTTTTCAATTAATTTATTCATTAGAATCATCCAATAGTCTTATTGAATTAAAGTCATTCATAGCTTTATCTAAATCATAAGCTAAAATAGTTTCTATAGATTTGCTAGCTAGCCTTATCTCATCTTCTATAACTTTAACTTCCTCTTGTGTAAATCCACTCAGAACAAAATTAGCTAAGTCCATATACTCTGGTTTTTTTCCTATGGATATCTTGATCCTTGGGAATTTATCATCTTGAATTTGATATATTATTGATTTCATGCCATTATGACTGCCTGCTGATCCTTTTTTCCTAAGTCGAATTGTGCCAAAATCTATATCAATATCATCATAAATAACTATCAACTTATCAATATCAAACTTATAAAAGTTTCTTATTTCTCTAACCGCTTCTCCTGAATTGTTCATATAGGTTTGAGGCTTAATAAGCATAACTTTTTGACCTTCTATCATGCCTTGACCATAAAGAGATTTAAACTTTGATTTTCTGACATCTATATTATGTTTTTTTGCTAAGTAATCAATAGTCAAAAAACCTGCATTATGCCTGGTATTCTCATATTGCAAGCCAGGATTTCCTAAACCAACTATATAGTACATATCAGTCTGAGAAAAGCCCACTTATTGATTCATAAGTATTAATCCTGTGTATAGCTTCTGCAAGTAGAGGAGCTATTGACATTTGTGTTATTTTATCTATTTGTTTTTCTTCGCTCAAAGCTATTGTGTCTGTTATTACAACTTCCTTAACTGATGGTTTTTGTAATTTTGTAATAGCATCTCCACTAAATACACCGTGAGTTGCCACAAGGTAAACATCCTTAGCGCCATTTTCTACCAAAAAGTCTGCTGCATTTGTTATTGTGCCTGCAGTATCAATCATATCATCAACGATAATAGCGTGTTTTCCTTTAAAGTCACCAATTACACTCATAACCTCTGATACATTTGGCATTGGGCGTCTTTTTTCTATTATAGCTATAGGTAGCTTTAGGTAATCAGCAAATTGTCTTGCTCTTCTTACACCACCTAAGTCAGGACTTACTACAACAAAATCTTCCGGCTTATCATAAGCTATAGAAGAAAAATGGGTTGATAGGAGTCTTATAGCAGAAAAATGATCTACAGGTATATCAAAATACCCTTGAATTTGTCCTGCGTGAAGGTCCATAGTAATAACCCTATCTGCTCCTGCAACAGTAAGTAAGTTTGCAACAAGTTTAGCGGTAATAGGCTCTCTACCTCTTGTTTTCCTATCTTGTCTGGCATATCCATAATATGGTACAACAGCATTTATATAACCAGCAGAAGCTCTTCTACAAGCATCTATCATAATTAGAAGCTCCATGATATTATCATTTGTTGGATTTGAAGTTGGTTGAAGGATGTAGACATCTTTACCTCTTATGGATTCGTTGATTTTTATGCTAATCTCTCCATCTTTAAACTTAGTAATGTCAGCCTTGCTTAGTTCTATACCCAAACATTTAGATACACTTTCAGATAATTTCTTATTTGAATTTCCTGATAATAGTTTTAATTCTCCTCTTTGAATATAGGTGCTTTTTGTTGATGTCATTTTTTCTCCTTTTGCATATCTCTTATTTTCTTTTTTTCAACATATCCTTTTATATGCTTTTGACTTGCTCTTTCGATTATCAATTCTCCACTTTCAACATTCTCTGTAATTGTGGAGCCTGCAGCTACAAAACCTTCTTTTTTCACATGAACTGGTGCTACTATATTTGCATTTGATCCAATAAAAGCACCATCTTCTATTATAGACCTATGCTTAAATTTACCATCATAATTTACAAATACAACACCACAACCTACATTTATATTTTCCCCTAGGTCACTATCACCGATATATGCTAGATGTCCAGCTTTTGTATTTTTACCTAACTTTGAATTTTTAACTTCTACAAAATTACCTAGATGTACTTTTTCTCCTATATGGCTATTAGGTCTTAGTCTGGCAAAAGGTCCAATATCACTCCCCTTTTCCATATAAGATTTTTCTATGATAGCATTGTCAATTCTAACATCATCTTCTATTGTTGAATCGATAATCCTAGATGACCCTTCAATATAGCAATTTTCGCCTATCTTAGATTTACCAAAAATCTTTACAAATCCGGAAATGAATGTATCCTTACCAATCTCGACACCTTCTTCTATAAAACAAGTATCTGGACTTTCAATTATGACACCATTTAACATGTGTGCTTTATTAATTCTTTCCTGTAACAGTTTACTTGCCTGGTAAAGCTCGTATTTATTGTTTATACCATAAAATTGATCAGTATCTTCTGAAACATATGCCATTACAAGTTTATTAGCTGATCTTACTATATCTATACAATCAGTTAAATATAACTCATTTTGATCATTATTTGTATTAATTTTTGATAGTGAGTATCTTAGGTCCTTCCCTTTAAAAAGGTAGATACCGACATTTATTTCATTTATTGATCTTTGATCTGGTTTTAAATCACGATCTTCAGTTATTTTTATAAATTCTCCCTGGTCATTTCTTATAATCCTACCATATCCTTTTGGATCAGAAATTTTTGTAGATAATATCGAGCAGGAACTCTTATTATTTTTATGAAAGTCGATAAATTCTAATAAAGTTTCTTTTTTTATAAGAGGGATATCACCATTTAAAATAAGGACATCATCCTCGTCTTCTATATGATCTAGGGCCAGACTAGCTGCATATCCAGTACCATAAGGTATACCTTCACCTATTTCCTGTCTTTTAGTTATGACATCAGGAAACATTTGACTTATAAGCTTCGTGTTAGACCCTGTGATAATTATTGTATCTGAATTATCAAAATCACTTGCTTCTTTTACATATTTAATTATTTCTTTGTTTATTAGCTTATGAAGAACTTTGGATATATTTGATTTCATCCTTGTGCCTTCACCAGCTGCCATTATTATAGTTTTTATCATATTTTTATTCTGCAATTTCCAAGGCTAGCTTCATCATATTTGTATATGATTTTTCTCTGTTTGCCGCGCTATCAGATATATTTTCAACCAATGAATCTGACATAGTAAAAATTCCCAAAGCTTTTTTACCATGCTTTCTTGCTGTCATATATAGTCCATATGTTTCCATCTCTACACACAAAACTCCATATGCCCTTAGGTTTTCGTAAGCATAATCTGGTATTGTCGAGTAGAATTGGTCAGATGAATGAACTTGTCCACAATATGCCTTAAAATCAAGATCTTTCGCTATATTATAAGCCTTAATAAGCAAGTCAGTGTCAGGGGTTGCAGCAAAATTAACATTTGCAAATAAGTTATCATTTATTGATGATTCTGAGCAAGCTGCAGAAGCTATTACTATATCTTGTAATTTTATATTTTCTTGCATAGAACCTGCTGTACCAATTCTAATAATAGTATCAACATCATAAAATTCAAATAGTTCATTATAATATATCATAGCAGATGGTATGCCCATACCTGATCCCATAACCGATACTTTTTTACCCTTATAAAATCCTGTATATCCAAGCATCCCTCTTGTTTCATTAAACAATTTTGCATCAGTTAAAAAATTCTCTGCTATATATTTAGCCCTCATCGGATCACCTGGCATCAAAACAGTCTTGGCTATTTCATCCTTACTCTTAGCTGATATATGAGGTGTTGGTATATTCATATTTTCTCCTTTTTAGACAAAAATAGAGACTGATAAGCCTCAATATTTATCTTCTATTTTTTTGATTTTATCTACACGTCTTGCGTGACGACCACCCTCAAATTCAGTGTTTGCAAAAATTTCTACTATCATTTTGCATAGTTCTGAACCTAAAACTCTAGAGCCTATACACAAAACATTAGCATTATTATGTGCCCTAGCCATTTTTGCAGAATATGTGTCAGAAACACAAGCAGCCCTGATACCCTTTATCTTGTTTGCTGACATGCTCATTCCTAAACCTGTGCCACAAATTAGAATGCCTAAATCAGCTTCATTATTGATAATTTTTTCACAAGCCTTTTCAGCAAAATCACTATAATCGCATGACTTATTATCATAACATCCAACATGAATAACTTGATGTCCAAGCTCTTCTAATATTTCAACAACAGACGGTTCTAAATCAATACCGCCATGGTCATTGCCTACAACAAATCTCATGAACCCTCCTTATACTTTATCATATAATAAATATACGACTTCTATTTACATATTCAAAGAATAACTTGACAAGATTTCAATATTAAATATGGTATAATATAACTAAATTACTATTAGACTAGACTTTTAAGGAGAATATATGTTTGAATTTAATTTAGATGAACATAATTATAATAATGTTCATTTTATTGGTATTGGTGGAATTTCTATGAGCGGCTTGGCTCAGCTTTTATATACAAAAGGTTACAATATAACCGGTTCTGACAGAAGTATGTCTGATACTGTAAGAGGACTTATTGATCATGGCATAAAAGTATTTATTGGGCAAAGCAAAGAAAATATCCAAAATCCAGACCTTGTCATCTATACCGACGCGATAGCAGAAGATAACGAAGAGCTTGTTGCAGCTAAAAGAGTTGGCTGTCCAGTTGTCACTCGTGGAGTTTTCTTGGGCGCTTTGATGAGAAATTATAAAAATTCTATAGCCGTATCTGGTTCACATGGTAAATCTACAACTACTAGTATGATTTCAAAAATACTCTTACATTCTGACGAAAATCCAACAATTCTTTTAGGTGGTAAGTTAGATGATATGAAAGGAAATGTAAAAGTAGGATCCGAAGACTACTTAGTTACTGAAGCCTGTGAATACAAAGGAAATATAAGATATTATTTTCCACAAACTGTTATAGTTCTAAATATAGATGAAGACCACCTTGACTATTATAAAAATATAGAAGACATAGTAGAAACATTTAAAGATTACCTAAGAAATCAAGATGAAAATTCAAAAACTATTTTGAATTTAAATGAAGATAATAACAGATTAATATTAGATGCTGTACAAGGTCAACTAATAACCTATGCACAAGAAAATGAAAAAGCTGACTATAATGCTGTAAATATTGAATTTGATGATATTGGAAGACCAAGTTTTGATCTTATTATGAAAGATGGTAATATTGAGCATTTTAAACTTGGAGTAATAGGTAGGCATAATATAAACAATGCAATGGCTGCAATAATATCATGTCATGAAAACGGCATAGATATTGATACTATCAGAGATAATTTAATAAAATATACAGGACTTGATAGAAGAATGCAGATTATGGGTTATGTAGATGGTGCAACAATAATGACAGACTATGGTCACCACCCATCTGAAATCCTTGTAACATTAGATGCTCTAGCAGAGCATACAAAAGGTAGACTAATATGTGTATGGCAGCCTCATACTTATTCTAGAACAAAATCTTTGTTTAATGACTTCCTAAATAGTTTTAATTCTGCTGATGAAGTTATAGTCACAGATATTTATGCTGCAAGAGAGGCATTTGATCCAAGTATTCATTCAAAAGATGTAGTCGACGCTATGGTTAAGAAAGGTATAAATGCCAAGTATCTATCAACATTTGAAGAAGCTAGAGATTATATATACGAGATTATAAGAGAAGATGATCTTGTATTAACCACAGGTTGTGGAAATCCAGACGAACTTGCAAAAATGATTGTAAAAGATAAAAAAGATTTAATTAAAAATTAACAAAAAAAAAGCAAACCTTTGACAGTTTGCTTTTTTTTTATGTACTAATCATTGTATAATGCCAATGATATAGACAAGGCTTCATCAATTTTATTCATGACATTGCCTGAGAAAGATCCGATCTTTTCACGTAATCTTTTTTTATCTATTGTTCTGAGCTGTTCCATAAGGGCAACTGAGTTTTTTGGTAGACCATAGTTGTTGCCTTTTAGCTTTACATGTGTTGGTAGTTTTGCCTTGTTCATCTGACTTGTAACAGGAGCAACTATTATAGTAGGTGAATATTTATTACCTGTATCATTTTGTACAACTATAACAGGTCTTACTCCTCCTTGCTCGCTGCCTACTACAGGAGAAAGATCTGCATAAAATAAATCGCCTCTTTTAACTTTCATATATTTCTCCTAAATAATTAATAGTTTTAAACAGATGATTATCTAATATATATGACCTTGTCACCCTAAGTGAAATATTTGTCATTAATTCATATGTTATAGTACCGGCATTTTTTGCTTGCCTATAAATATCCCTATAGATTTCTACCCTATCACCGATTTTAACATCTATATCACTAACGTCAACAATAATTTGGTCCATGCAGATTCTTCCCAGTATTTTGCAATTATGACCATTTATATACACATCACCAACATTTGAAAAACTTCTAAGAAATCCATCTGCATACCCAATAGTAACAGTAGCAACTTTCATTTTCTTATGACTAATAAATGTTCTACCATAACTTACAGGAGTGTCTTTATCTATGTCCTTTACAAATGAAACTGTAGAAAATAATCGAAAAGATCTTTCTAAAACAACATCTTCTTCATTTTTAAGGACATCAGATGGATAAAGTCCATAAATAGATATACCAGCCCTTATCATCCCTTTGCTTATTTTATGTTTTATAAGGCCAGCAGAATTAGATATATGTAAAAACTTAAAATCAAAATCATTATTTATAGCACTTATAATCTCATCAAAAATATTTAGTTGTTTTTGTGTATAACTTGTATCTTTTTCATCGGCTGTAGAAAAATGGCTAAAAGCTGAAATAATATCTAAGTTATTCAGGTCTTTAAGCTCCCTAATTTTATCTATTTCAAATCTTCTAAACCCTAATCTGCTATGGCCTGTATCCAAGGCTAGATGACATTTTAATTGATAGCCTAAATCATCTATAGATTTTGCATATTCAAGATCGTATATGGGTATGTCTATATCAAGTTCTGAACATTTTTTTATATCATTTAAGTCTATATAGCCTAAAACTAATATTGGTTTTTTTATCTTGTTTTTTCTGAGTATAAATGCCTCGCTTGCCCTAGCAACAGCAAAATAATCAACTAAATCCTCTATATTTTTACTTATCTCAACAACTCCGAGACCGTAAGCGTTCGCCTTTACAACTGCACAAAATAATGAATTTGGATCTAAACTTTTTAGCTTTATTATGTTTTTTCTTATTTTATCTATATTGACTTCTAAATATGTTTCTTGCATACTTACCTCATTAAGCTAAGAGCTTTTGGTAAATTATCTATAATATCACTAGCTATCATAGCTTGTTCTGTAAGATCTATGCTAGCAAGATCACCTGCTAAAGAATGAAGATAAACACCAAGTTTTGCCGCTAAGTAAGAGGGCATAATATGTAATAAGCTAGCAATAATCCCAGTTAATACATCTCCACTGCCTGCAGTAGCCATCCCAGGATTTCCTATTTTATTTATATAAATATTATTACCATCTGTAACAATTGTATTTTCTGATTTCAAAACTAGGATGACTTTATGTTTTTTAGCAAAAGATTTTGAAATTTCTACCCTATTAGTATTTATTTCTTTTATACTTAAGCCAGTTAACCTAGAAAATTCTTTGATATGTGGTGTTAGGACTATTTCTTTATCTACACCCAAAATTGATTTATCCTTAGATAAAGCATTAAGCCCATCAGCATCTATAATAAATTTACCATCAAAATCTATTAAAATCTTTCCAATCAATAAATTTAAACTTTCATCGCTACCCATACCAGGTCCTATGGCTAATACGTCTTTGTCATTTAAATAGGATAAGATTTGTTTGTATATAGAATTACTATACTTTAAATTATAAGTTTCTATAGTTTTTATTATCTGTTCTGTGCATTTTATTTGCAAGATATTACTAATGGATTGTGGAACCAAAAGATATACTAGTCCAGCTCCAGTTCTAAGGGCAGCTTTTGATGATAGATAACAAGATCCAGCCATACCTTCCGATCCACCAAGTATGGCTATTTTCCCATATGTACCCTTATGAGACTCTTTAGATCTTTTTATTACAAGTTTCTTCATCTCTTGATCTACTTCAATATTATTATGAATATTAACATATGCTTGGCAAATAGAAATAGCATAGTCTTTGTCATGGCTGATAGATATTTCTCCATCAATTAATTTTCCATCTATGAGACCAAATGGTTTAGAATTTTTATAAATAATTTCTATTCTTTTCCTAATAATATAAACTAATGATAAATTATAAGCCTTGACAATAGCTTCCTTTGCGGCAAAAATACCGCTTAAGGTCTGAGTATAATTGTTTTTTGATAAGGCATATGCCAGCTCTTTATCAGTAAAAATTTTATCAAATCTATTATTATTAACTTTTTTTCTGACTTTGTCTATTTCTACTATATCTATGCCGATCATAATATACCTAGATTTTTACTTGAATCTATAGCTTCAGCTAATAAGTTCCCCTCGTTTATTCCATTTACTCTAGCATTTTCATAAACAACTTTGCCATTTATTATAGTATATTTTATATCTTCTTCATAGGTTGAGTAAATCAGTGATGAAATGAGGTTGTTATTTGGTATGTGATTTATATTATTAAGATCTATCAAAATCAAATCAGCTAATTTACCTTCTTCTATAGTTCCAATCTTATCATCAAGGCCAAGTGCCTTAGCGCCATTAATAGTTGCCATTTTTAGAATTTCATAAGAAGAAACCTCTCTAGATGAGTGTAATTTTGACACTAATGCTGTAAGCTGCATTTCTCTTAGAATCGATAATTTGTTGTTGCTTGCTGAGGAGTCTGTTCCCAAACATACATTTACACCCTTATCCATGGCTTTGCCTAAGTCCATGAAACCAGAAGATAATTTTAGATTACTAGCAGGGTTGTGAGCTATAGATACCCCATTGTCTGATAGAATATCCAGGTCCCTATCACTTAGATGAACTCCATGGGCTGCAATAGTTCTATTTTTAAAAATACCCGCTTTTTCAAGAAACTCTGTAGGACTCATCCTAAAGTTTTCAATGCAATCATCATTTTCTTTTTTTGTTTCAGATAAATGGATATGGATAGGCATACTATAATCTTCTGCTAATTTTCCAATCTTTGATAAGTAATCAAAATCTGATGTATATACTGCATGAGGACCAAAGGCCACATCTATAAGTTCTGAATCTTTGTATTTTTTATATATATCGAGGTTTTCTTTTATCCTAAGATCATCAGGATCTGGGGTCATAAGGCCCCTGGAAACCATACCTCTTATACCAACTTCATTTGCAGCTTTTATAGTATCATCTAAAAAGAAGTACATATCATTAAAACAACTTATGCCATTTTTAACCATTTCTACAAATGATAGTTTAGATGCTACATAAACTTCATTTCCTGTCAGTTTATCTTCCAGCGGCCATATATAATCATTTAACCAAGTCATAAGGTCAGTTTCTGGTCCATAATTTCTAAACAAACTCATACCTACATGTGTATGACAATTTACAAAACCAGGCATTAGAAGCATGCCATCACCATCAATAATTTTATCAGCTTGACAATCTATATTTTTTTCTATTTTTTTTATTAAGGATCCTTCAATTAATAGGTCAGATTCAAATATTTCTTCACCTTTCATTGAAAGGATATTTGCATTTTTAATAAGTACTTTCATTTTAGAAAATGGAAGTGTATAAACACTTCCTACTCTCCTATCTTTTCTTTTAATAATTTGTTGATTTCTTGTGGATTGCCCTTGCCTTTTGTTTTTTTCATAGCCTGGCCTACCAAGAAACCAAAAGCCCTATCTTTTCCATTTTTTATATCTTCTATTGATTCTGGATTTTCTGATAAAACTTCATCTACAATCTTTTCCAAAAAGTTAGAATCAGATATTTGTAGAAGATTTCTTTCCTTAGCTAGTACTTCTGGATCTTCATCAGAATTATAAATTTCTCTAAGAAGTTTTTTAGCTACATTGTTATTTATCTTGTTATTTTTTGCAAGATTTATTAGTTTAGCAAAATTATCTACAGACAAATTCATAGTCTTAGGTGTTTCTTCTGCTTCATTTAATCTCCTTGAAAGTTCCGATAAAATCCAATTAGCACTAGTATTAGGATCTTTTACCAGTTTGTCAGTTGATTCAAATAGGTCAGCTAGGTTTCTATCATGACTTAGTAAATTTGCATCATATTGACTCAATTTATATTCTTTCATATACCTTTTTTCTTTATCTTTTGGTAGTTCTGGTAAGTTTTCTTTTATATTATTTATAAATTCATCACTTAAATAAATATCAGGTATATCTCCATCAGCAGAAAATCTGTAGTCATTACCGACTTCTTTATTTCTCATATGGACGGTTTCAAGTTTTATATCATCCCACCTTCTAGTTTCTTTATTGCCTGTTTGATCGTTTTCTAGAAGGTCTTTTTGTCTTTTTATTTCATATTCAAGAGCATTTTCTATTGCCTTGATTGAGTTTATATTTTTAATCTCTGCAATTTCTGTTCTTAGGCCAGTATCCTCATCTTTTATATTAACATTGACATCCACACGCATAGATCCTTCAGCCATAATACAGTCAGATATGCCAAGGAATTTGAGCGTTGCTGCTAGGTTTTCTACAAACTCTCTAGCTTCTTCTGGTGAATTCATATCAGGATCAGTTACTATTTCTATGAGCGGCACACCTGCCCTATTATAGTCCATAAGTACAACATCATCCTCATTGTGATTTGACTTACCTGTATCTTCTTCCATATGAATTTCTCTGATTTTTATATGCTTACCATTTTCAAGCTCAAGATATCCTTCAGTGGCATATGGCTTGTCAAATTGGGTTATCTGATAGCCTTTCACTAAGTCTGGATAAAAATATTTTTTTCTATCAACTTTTTGTTTATTTCTTATTTTACAATTAAATGCAAGACCCGCCATGACTGCATATTCTACAGCTTTCTTGTTCATTACTGGCAAAGTACCTGGATGGCCTAAGCATATTGGACATACGTTTGTGTTAGGGACTGCTCCAAATTCATTTTTACAGGAGCAAAACATCTTTGTATCTGTTGAAAGTTCTACGTGAATTTCAAGACCGATTATTGTTTTAGTTTTCATTTAAACTCCTTATAAATTCTTCGCTCGCATTTAGTAATTTATTATCCTCATCTTTATTTGCTATAAACTGTACTGAACCTGAAATACCTTTTCTAACTGGTACAGATACCCCACACATACCTGCAAGGTTTACTATAACATTAAAGCCATCAGCCTTGAAATCACTTAAAGGATCTTGATAATCATCATCTAGGGCTGGTGGGAGATTTGTTGTAGTTGGGGTTATTAGTAGGTCATATTTTTCAAAGGCTTCTTCTAAATCTTTTTTTATCAAAGTCCTAAGTTTTAACCCTTGTTTATAGACTCTTTGGTCATCATCAGCTGATAAATACATGGTTCCTAAGGCTATTCTTCTTTGAACCTCTTCTCCAAAACCTTCTGATCTAGATTTCACAAATAATTCTTCGATCGAATTATAATCACTTGCCTGGTGACCGAATCTAATTCCATCAAACCTAGACATGTTAGATGAAACTTCACTAGACATAACCACGTTATAAACCTGATTTGCGTATTTGCTGTGATCTAAGTTTACAACAGACAGATTCGCTCCCATTTTCTTTAATTGGTCTAGAGCAAGCTGATAATCCTTTTTGACCTGGTCTTCAATACCTTCGTAAAGTGGGTTGTCTGTAGATATATATCCGATATTCTTACCTTCAAAATTATAGGATTCTTTTTTAAAGTCATAAGGTTCAAGCCTTGCTGTCATATCATTTGAGTCTGGGCCACCAACAACACTGGCTACTAGTCTCATATCATCCATATTTTTTGCAAATAGTGATACTTGGTCTAGGGTATTTGTCATTGATACAACGCCATTTCTGCTAACCATTGAGTAAGTTGGTTTGTATCCAAGAATATTGCAATAACTAGCTGGACCTCTTACTGATCCACCAGTATCTGTTCCTAATGATACAAGTACATCTCCTTTGGCAACTGATGCAGCAGATCCAGATGAAGATCCACCTGTGACCTTGCTTTCATCGATAGGATTTTTTGTAGGTCCAAAAGCTGATGTCTTTCCCCTAGATCCCATAGCAAATTCATCCATATTTGTTTTAGCTATTATTATCCCATCTTCTGCAATTATATTATCTATGACTTTAGCATTAAACATTGGTTTAAAATCTCTTAACATATTTGAAGCACAGGTCATTTTCATATTATCATATGATATATTATCTTTAACTGATATAGGTATACCAAAAAGTTTGCCTAGTTTTTCCCCGTTTTTTAATTTTTCATCTAGGTATTGTGCTCTCTTTATTGAGTCTTCCTCATTAAAACTAATGTATGCATTTGTCTTATCATTTTTTATTTTTTCCAAAGTATTTATTGTGTTTTCTACTACACTTAGTTTTCCATTTTTAAAATCTTCGATTGTAGCTTTTATATTCATCTTAGCTCCTATAATTTCCAATCTATCCTAAAATATCCGTATTCAGTATCTTTTGCATTTTCTAATGCCTTAGACCTTTCTAATGACTCTTTTGGAAGATCTTCCCTAAATACAGCGTTATGATTTTTTATATATTCTGTCATCTCTACACCATTAGTATCCACCTCGAATATGCTTTCAATAAAGTCTAAAACTTTATTAAACTTTTTTGAAATAAGTTCTTTATCTACATTTTCAAGACTTAAATTACTAAGATTGTATATTCTCTCAACTTCCTTTACATCCATCCTATTCTCCTTTTAAATCTGATAAAAATTTATAAAGCTCACTGTCTTCTAAAATCTTCACAGATAGACTTATTGCTTTTTCTTTCTTTGATCCAGGACTTTCACCGGCTAGTACTAAATCTGTATTTTTAGAAACAGATGACCTGACATTTGCTCCACTTTTTTCAAGAATGTCTTTAATATCATTTCTATTATATCCGTCTATAGTACCTGTTACTACAATATTCAAACCATCAAGGTTTTTATTATTTTCATCCTGGTCTTTTGGACTTATAAGTTTTATTCCCTTATCTAGTAAAATATCTATTGATCTAGTTATTTCCTCATCATGGAAAAAGTCAACTATATTTGCAGCTGTTATTTCACCAATATCCTCAACTTCAATCAATTCATCATTTCCTGCATTTTTAAGCCTATCAAATGTTTTAAACTTATCTGCCAAGTCCCTAGCAGTTCTCTCTCCAACATTTGGTATACCAATAGCATATATAAAATGACTTAGGTCCGCTTCTTTGCTTGCTTCTATAGCATCTAGAAGGTTTTGAGTTTTCTTAGGTCCAAATCTATCTAATTCTATCAAATCATCATATCTAAGGTCATAAATATCATAAATTTCTTTTATACCATATTCATCAATAAGCTGACTAATTGTTTTTTCAGAAAGCCCCTCGATATCCATTGCATTTCTAGATGCATAATGCTCCATTCTCGCCAAAAGTTGAGGCGTACAAGATATAGAATTCAGACAAATTATATGGACATTGCCTTGGATCAGTTCGCTATGACAATATGGACAACGGCTAGGCTTTTCTATTTTTTGAGTGCCTTCTTCGTTTTCATCAACTACACCCAATATCTCTGGTATAACATCATTAGATCTTCTAATAAATACTGTTGATCCGAGTCTTAATTTTTTTCTTTCTATATCGTCATAGTTATTCAAGGTTGCCCTTGTGACTGTAACTCCAGAAAAATCTACTGGATCTACAATAGCAGAAGGTGTGACCTTGCCTGTCCTACCCACATTCCACTGGACTTCTAATAATTTTGTAGTAAACTCTTCAGCTTCAAATTTATATGCTATGGACCATCTAGGGAATTTATTTGTATATCCTAAAACATCTTGGGTTTTCTTGTCATTTATTTTAATAACTACACCGTCAGTTAATATATCAAGTTTTTTTCTTTCAATTTCTATTTTTTCTAGTTGGTCAATTATTTCATCTATACTAGAAACTTTTTCATGGTAAGAATCAACCCTAAATCTTTGATTTTTTAGAAATTCTAACGTTTCTTCCTCATCCTTGAAATCAAGGCTATTTGTTGGAACCGCATAGAAAAATGCTGTCAATCTCCTTTTTGCAGTTTCACTGGTATCTAAGTTTCTAATCGCACCAGCAGCGGCATTCCTGGCATTTTTTAATTGAAGTTCATTCTCTTTGTTATATCTTTTTAGTTCAGAGATAGGCATGAGAGCCTCACCCTGGATTTCTAAAAGACTTTTCTCCTCGATAACAAATGGGACAGACCTTATTGTTTCAACCTGAGCAGTAACATTTTCTCCATAAATACCATTGCCCCTTGTAGAAGCAGTTTTTAACATACCATTTTCATATGTCAAATTGATAGTTAATCCATCAAATTTATATTCCATTATAAATTCTAAATCAGCAAGTTTTTCCCCACTAGTATCTTCATAGGCTTTCATAATTTTCTTGCATCTTGCTATCCAATCTTTAAGATCATCATATGATTGGGCCTTGTCCTGGCTTAAAAGTCTTGTAATATGGTAGTGTCTTTCAAATCCATCTAGGACCTGTCCACCTACTCTTTTGCTTGGAGAATCATCATATACTAAGTCTAATTCTTTTTCTAAGTCAAGAAGCTTATTATAAAGTTTATCATATTCACCGTCGGAGACTAAGGGTTCATCCAAAGTGTAGTAATGATAATCAAGTTTCTTTAATTCTTCTACTAAGTTTCTCAATTCTTGTTTTTTATCCATATCAAACCTTTTTTATAGGAGCGTAGTCTTGGTTGAGTTTTTTTAGTCCTTTTTTATCAAAAGCTATCACTAATTCGTTCCCGTCTTCACTTTCTTTTACCTGGACAACCATTCCATTTCCCCATTTGTCGTGAACTACATTATCTCCTACTTTGTATTTAGTATCATCTTTAACAGTAGTTTTTTTTCTTAAATCAAGAACAGATTGGCGGGCTTTTTCTCTCATATAATCATCATTCATCGATTTTTCATAAGCCCTTGACTTGTAGTCTATAAACTGGTTGGTTTGTTCTTTATGAATCTGATCTTTTATCTCATCTAAAAATCTTGATGCCTTATAATAGTTTACTTTTCCATAATTTCTTCTAAGGCCAGAGCTAGTTATAAAGAGTTTTTCTTCTGCCCTTGTTATACCAACATAAAAAAGTCTTCTTTCTTCCTCAAGATTTCCTTCATCTAAGCTCATTTTGCTTGGGAAAATACCCTCATCAAGCCCAACTATAAATACTACAGGAAACTCCAATCCCTTGGCCTGGTGCATAGTCATCAGAGATACAGAATCATCACTATCTACAGTTTTATCAATCTCTGACAATAAAGATAAATTTTCTAGATAATCTCTTAATGTATCTTCTGGATTATTTTCTTGGTAATCTGCAGCTGAGGATATAAATTCATTTATATTTTCAATCCTAACCCTATCTTCTACCGCTATAGACTTTTCCAGGTTTTTTAAATATCCTGATTTTTCAAGTAAATCATTGATTAAATCAACAATCAGATAATTATCTACATTAGTAAAAATATTTTCTAATGGCTTATAAAATTTATCGGCCAATTTTCTCATCCTATCGTCTAATAAAACTGAGAAATTAGGGTCAGTTATCAAATCTAGCATAGAAATACCATGACTGTTAGCTATATTTTCAAGCTTTTCTACTGACTTATCTCCAATACCTCTTTTTGGTTCATTTATGATCCTCTTTAAACTAACATCATCCTTGCTATTTACTAGAATATTTAAATAAGCAATCAGATCTTTTATTTCTTTTCTATCATAGAATTTCAGACCACCAATCACCTTATAATCTATTAAATTTTTTAATAGAGCTTCCTCAAAAGGTCTGGACTGAGCATTTGTTCTATATAGTATAACTATATCACTCTTTTTATAACCATCTTTCAAAAGATCTTTTATTGAGTCTATAACAAATTGACTTTCTTCGCTTTCTACTGATGTTTCTTTGTAAACAATATCGTCACCTGTAGTTTTCTCAGTCCACAAGTTTTTATCTTTTCTTTCAAGGTTATTTTCTATAAGCTTATTCGCAGCTTCTAATATTTTGCTTGTTGACCTATAATTTTGCTCCAATTTTATTATCTTTGTACCAGGGAAGTCCTTCTCAAAATTTAGTATATTTCTAATATCAGCTCCCCTAAAAGAATAAATAGATTGGTCAGCATCCCCAACTGCAACTATATTTTGATGAACAGATCCAATAAACTTGATAAGTTCATATTGGGAATTATTTGTGTCCTGAAACTCATCAACAAAAATATAATCAAATTTATTTTGGTAATAGCTAAGAACATCTGGGTCTTTTGCAAATAAGTCTAATACTTTTTCTATCAAATCATCAAAGTCCAGTGCATTGTATTCAAATTTCTTTTCTTCGTATTTTTTAAATATCTCAGTAAGCTCGTCAACATTTGACAAATAAAAATAAGTTTCCCTAAAATCATCTGGACTCATAGATTTGTTTTTTGAATTTGAAATTATATTTTGTGCTTGTTTTGGATTTATTTCATCCTTATATCCAAGCTCTTTTATAATATCTCTTATCAGTGCTCTCTGATCCTGACTATCATAAATTGTAAAATTGCTAGTATAACCAATTTTTTCTATATTCATCCTTAAAATTCTAGCACAAATTGAGTGAAATGTCCCGATCCATAGATATGAAACGTCCATATCCAAAAGGTCAGCGACCCTTTCTTTCATCTCGCCAGCAGCTTTATTTGTAAAGGTTATAGCCAAAATATTTCTAGGGTCTATACCCTCTTCCTTAATTTTATATGCAATAGAGCTTGTAAGTACTGAAGTTTTTCCACTTCCAGCTCCTGCTAGGACAAGTAAGGGACCATTTTTATGTAGGACAGCTTCCCTTTGCCTATCATTTAGTCTGTCTATATTCATTTTCCCTTCCTTTCTCGACCCTAATATTATACCTTAAAAAAAAGAGTAAGTAAGCTTACTCTTTTGTTTCTTTTAAGTCTTTTTCAATTAGTTTTTCTAAAACTAGATCATAACCACCTGCTCCATAATTTAGAGATCTATTAACCCTAGAGATAGTTGCTGTTGATGCACCTGTTTCTTCTTCTATTACTGAGTAGGTTTTTCTAATTTTAAGTAGTTTTGCAACATGTAGTCTTTGTGATATTGATTGAATTTCTCTTGCTGTACAAATATCTGTAAAGAATTCATAACATTCTTCTACATCTTTTAGCATTAAGATAGCTTCAAATAATTCATCTGTTTCTTTACTTCTTAGTTTTGATTCTGTCATCATTTACTCCTTAATTATTATATTTACTAATTTTTTACAAAATTGTTCATTTCTTGCAAGGATTGGACCGTGCAAATAAGTTCCAATGGTGTTTTTATATATAAAACCCTCGGTTTTATCCTCACCATTATTTCCATTACCTTCTAAAACATATGCAAATGGGTCTTGATCTTTACCCAAGTATGTTTTTCCACCATGATTTTCAAATCCTAGACAAAGCTCATCAAAAACTTTGCTTTCAACTTTGATCTGACCTGTAAACCTGTTTTTATCTTCTTGATTTACAGTGTAGTGATCAAATATACCAAGCCCATCCAGCTTTTGTCCGTCTGCGTCATAGTAATATTTACCCAATAATTGATAACCTCCACACACAGAAAGAAGCAAACCATCATTTTCGATATATTCTACAAGCTGGTCTTTCTTATTGAAGAGATCTTTCTTAACTATATTTTGCTCATAATCTTGACCACCGCCAAAGAAAACAAAATCATAGTCCTCAGCATGAAATTCATCACCTATCGATACTATATTTCTTTCAAAATCTATATTTTTTTTCTTTAATTCATGTTCAAAAGCCATGATATTGCCGACATCACCATATGTATTAAGTAAATTACCATATAAATGACATATTTTTATTTTACTTATAATTCAAGCACCTCCCTCAATCTAAGCATCGCTGTATAGGTAGATAGTATATAGATATTGTTTGTCTTAGAGTTTTTTATTATATCTCTTATATTATTTTCATAATCGAATGTTTGTATTTGATCATCATAAATATCTGCTATTTCAAGTCGCCTTTTCATATCTTTATATCTTTTACCAGATACATATACATCTTTTATATCTAGAGCTTTTAGTCTTTCGTAATTAGCATCGTAAATCCACGATACATCTAGACCGTCAGCATAATTATCATTTAAAAGGCAAACTAGACTTATAGGCTCTTTTTCTAATAAGAGTAAGTCTATAACTTGGTTTAGTCCAGTTGGATTTTTCACTAAATTTATAATTAAATTCTTATTGTCTATCTTTATATTTTCTTGCCTACCAAAAACATTTTTCTGTTTTGTAAGTCCTAGATCCACCTGATTTTCAGTTAGACCAAGCTCTTTTGCACAAGCTATAGCGGCAAGAGCATTATAGATATTGTACATACCCCCTACATTAACATTGTATATTTCATCATTTAACATAAATTTTGAATGGTCTGGATCCTGATTTATTATATTGTTAATACAGTATTTTATATTTGGAGATTTAAAATCACAATTAGGACAAGCAAAATCACCTAATGAAGAATAGTTGACTTCTCTATATTTTAGTACACTATGACATTTAGGACATAAAATACCATCAGAATTAAATTCTGCATCTAGGTTATACTCAGCATTTTCTTTGCACCTTATGGCATAATATACAGGATCAAACTTTTTTATACTATCATAAGAAAATATTGGCAAATCACCATTAGCAATTATCCTTGCATCTGGCATCAAATTTATACCATCTAATATCTTATCCAATATATTGTAGATCTCTCCAAAACGATCCATCTGATCTCTAAAAATATTTGTTAAAACTATGTAATCTGCCTTTATATATTGACCTATTCTAACAATATTTGCCTCATCTACCTCCAAAACTGCCACAGTTTCCTTATCTTCTGGATTATCCAAAAGTGATGTTATTATGCCCTGAACCATGTTTGATCCTGATTCATTTGTCAATACAAGAGGATAGGCTTCTTTTAGTATGCTTGAAAGAAAATGAGTTGTCATCGTCTTGCCATTAGTCCCTGTTACAAAAATAAACTTAGTGTTCTTTGACAATTCTTTTAGTATGTCTTTGTCTAATTTATATGCAACGTATCCAGGAAGAGATGTTGCATTTCTGTTTATTAGCTTCAAACCAAATCTAATTAGCTTTGCTAATGCTTTAACTAATTTGCTTTTTAAATTCATATAAGTATTAAACCCTTTTTATGCTAATCTTTCAATATTAATAAACTATTTCGAAAGATTTTTCATCTTCTTTTACTTTTACTTCATCAATTACTTTACTACCAATTTTAGCATAAGAAAAATATTCTACTCCCTTAAAAAAATCATTTAAAGCTTGATCATTTCCTTGTATATATACGGACACACTTCCATCAAATAGATTTTTAACTTCACCAGTTATACCCAAACTATCAGCAAGTCTTTTACATTGCCACCTAAATCCAACACCCTGGACCCTACCCCTATATATTATTTTATATCTTTTCATATAATCTCCTAATTATCACTATACTTGACAAAATATCACCATTAAAATATAATTTATATACACCCCACAGGGGTGTAGGAGGTTAAGATGAAACAACGTTTTGATGTGAAAGGTATGACTTGCTCAGCATGTCAGGCCGCAGTCACAAGAGCTGTATCAAAACTTGATGTAAATGATGTAAGTGTCAACCTGATAAATGAAACAATGAGTGTAGATTTTGATGCAAATCTTTTAAGTGACCAAGACATTATTGATGCAGTAGATAAGGCAGGATATAAGGCTTACTTAAAATCAGACCCTAAAGATACAAACATAGGTAGAGAAACAGACAATGATGATAATAGCTTCAATATTTTAAACCTAAGGGTTTCTTTTATTTTTATGTTTATATTGATGTATATAGCCATGGGTCCAATGATTGGTCTTAAGATACCAGATTTTATAACCGGGACAAAGGGAGCTATAAATAATGCTTTCCTTCAATTTTTATTAGCCCTCCCTATTATATTTTTAAATAGACATTTTTATGTATCAGGATTTAAATCTCTTGCTCATGGCAATCCAAATATGGATACGCTTGTAGCCTTAGGTTCTACATCCGCCCTATTTTATGGTATTTTTGCCATCATGAGAATGGCTCATGCAGCAGGAGCTTCTGATTTTGCAACTATAGATCATTATAGGCACAATCTATACTTCGAATCTGCGGTGATGATACTTACCTTGATAAGTCTAGGTAAATATTTTGAATCCAGAAGCAAAGGTGAAACAAAGGCATCACTAAAAAAACTGATGGATCTTGCCCCAGATACCGCAAGGGTTGTCAGAGATGATAAAGAAATAGAAATACCAGCTGATGATATAGTAAAGGGAGATATTATAGTAATAAGACCTGGAGAAAGAATCCCTGTTGATGGAGTTATCATTGAAGGAAGCTCCCTCATAGACCAATCGGCTATTACAGGTGAATCAATTCCGGTTAGCAAAAATGTTGGTGATGAAGTAATATCTGCAACTATAAATAAGCAGGGTGCTTTCAAATTTAAAGCCAACAGAGTTGGTGATGATACAACTCTGGCTAATATTATAAATTTAGTAAATGAGGCTAATGAAACCAAAGCACCAATTGCAAAACTTGCAGATAAGGTCTCGTCTATATTTGTTCCTTTAGTTATGATAATTTCGGTCATTACATTTTTTGCCTGGTACTTTATTAATAAAGATTTTGAGCTAGCTCTAAATATGATGATTTCAGTATTAGTTATCTCTTGCCCATGCGCGCTAGGCCTTGCAACCCCAATGGCAATCATGGTTGCAACTGGTAAGTCTGCAGAACTAGGCTTATTATTTAAAAATGCAGAAAGTTTGGAAAACCTTCATAAAGTAGAAAATATACTCCTGGATAAAACAGGAACTATAACTGAAGGAAAACCAAGAGTAACTGATATCATAACTAAGATAGATGAGAAAGAATTCCTTGAGATTGCCTACTCTATAGAAGACTTATCTGAGCATCCCCTATCTGATGCAATAATTAATTACTGTAAGGATAAAAATATAAATAAAACTAATGTAGATGAATTCGAATCTATAATTGGCCACGGAATAAAGGCGAAAATTGATAATAATATATTCTTTGCTGGAAATGAAAAACTCATGAAGGATAACAAGATCGACCTTAAATCCTATAAGAAAAAACACAGTGATTTATCACTAGAGGGAAAAACTTGTATGTATTTTTCTAACGATAAAGAAGTGTTGGGAATAATCGCTGTCCAAGATATGGCCAAAGAATCATCTATAAGAGCAATTGCACAGCTAAAAAAAGATGGTTACAAGCTGGCTATGGTTACAGGCGATAGTGAAAATACAGCAGAATCAATAAGAAAAAGATTAAACATAGATGAAAAATATGCCCAGGTCCTACCTCATGAAAAGGACAAAGTAGTAAAAGAACTCCAAAACCTAGGCAAAAAAGTTGCTATGGTTGGTGATGGTATAAATGATGCACCAGCCCTTGCTAGGGCCGATATTGGTATAGCTATAGGTCAAGGTTCTGATATAGCAATTGACTCTGCAGATGTTATCTTGGTTAAAAATTCATTAATGGATTTGGTTAATTCTATAAACTTATCAAGAAAAACCATAAAAATAATAAAAGAAAACCTATTTTGGGCATTTTTCTACAATATAATATTGATTCCCCTAGCTGCTGGTATTCTTTATCCTAAATTTGGTTTAAAATTAAATCCAATGTTTGCATCTTTAGCTATGAGTTTATCATCTGTTTTTGTCTGCCTCAACTCTCTAAGGCTTAGAAACTTCGTCTATGCAAACTCAAATGAAGAGTATAATAATAATATTAGTAATAGTAAATTGGAGGAAAATATGAGTGAAGTAAAAAAATTATTAGTTAATGTTGAAGGAATGAGCTGCAACAACTGTGCAAAACACGTAAAAAAAGCTCTAGAAGATCTAGAAGGCGTAGAAGTAGCTGATGTGAATTTGGAAGAAAAAAATGCCGAAGTTTCCTATATTGGAGACATTGACCAAGAAAAAATAAAAGAAGCTATCGAAGAAGCAGGATATGAATTCATATCTGTGATAAACAAATAATGAAAGCAGACAAAAGCAAAACAATAAAAAAGTTAAAAACTGTTGGTGGTCAAATAGATGGCCTTATAAGAATGGTTGAAAATGATAGATATTGTATAGATATTTCAGATCAGTTGATGGCATCCATATCAATACTTAAAAACATTAATAAAGATGTACTGAAGGGACACTTAGAACATTGTGTTTATGATAGTCTTGAGAAAAATGATAAAGAAGAAATCAAAGAAAAAATTGATGAAATTGAAAAAATAATCAACAAGCTAAATAAATTATAGTTTATAAAATCCTTAGACTGGGTATATGTTAAATATAAGAGAAAAGGAGTTTTATATGACAGAATACAATAATCAACCATTTAATGACCAAGTTAGCCAATATACTGTAGCTGACAAGGTTTTAGCAAAAATTACAAAAAAAGTTGTAGATAAGGTGGATGGTGTATTAGACCTACAAGGTAATTTGCTAAATACAATAACATCCTCTTTTACAAATGATGAAGAATCAACGTCAGGTATATCAGTAGACCAAGAAGAGAATACTTGTATAGTTGAGGCGTCATTAATCCTAGAATATGGGAAAAAAGCTGCTATAGTCTTTAAAGATATAGATAACCTTGTAAAGAAGGAAGTTCTTGACCTAACAGGTATCAAGGTTGCAGCTGTAAAAGTAAATATAGTTGATGTATTAACCAAAGAAGAATACGCAAAAAGAAAACAAGATAAAGAAAAAGAAGAAATATAAAAAAATTCCCCGATATAAAAAATATCGGGGTCAGACTGTAGACAAAGTAGATGAAAAACAAAACTTCATCTACTTTTTCTATGCGATAAACGCTTAAATCAAGCCATCTTCTGGTATAAGTATACTAAAGATGGAGGAAGTTATGCTATACAAAAATGAAAAAAATAACACCGAACAAGTTCAAATGGTATAAGTAGAACAATTGGTCCCAAAAGATCACATATTAAGAAAAATAGACAAATACATAGACTTCAACTTCATATACGATCTAGTAGAAGATAAATACTCACAAACAACAGGAAGACCAAGTATAGACCCAGTAGTATTAATAAAGCTTGTAATCCTACAATACTTCTTCAACATAAACAGCATGAGGCAAACAATAAGAGAAGTAGAAGTAAACATAGCCTATCGATGGTTTTTAGGTCTAGACTTCTACGATAAAGTTCCACACTTCTCAACCTTCGGGAAAAACTATGAAAGAAGATTTAAAAACACAGACATATTCAATCAAATATTCGAAAACATCCTAGACCAAGCAATGAGCTATGGATTCGTAGACACAAAAATACAATTTGTAGACTCAACCCATGTAAAAGCCCACGCCAACAGACATAAAAGTCAAAAAGTAAAAATAAAGAAAAAAGTAAAATCCTACCAAAGAAAACTAGAAAAAGAAGTAAATGAAGACAGAAACAAAAATGGAAAAGATGACTTTGATTACCCAGATGGTGAAATATTAGAAGAAAAAGAAATAAGTCAATCAACAACAGATCCAGAAAGTGGACTATTCCATAAAGGAAACCACAAAGAAGTATACGCATACTCAATCCAAACATCATGTGATAAAAATGGATGGATCTTAGGATACAAAGCCTATCCAGGAAACCTACACGACTCAACAACCTTCCCATCATTCTTCAAAGAAAAATTAGAAAAATACAAGTCAGAAAAGATAGTAATGGATGCAGGATACAAAATACCAGCAATAGCAAAAGAACTAATAGAAAAAGGAATAATGCCAGTCTTACCATATACAAAACCAAAAGGAAGAAGAAACGATAAAGAATCTTTCTATCCAAAAGAATATAAATATGACGAAACGAACGACTGCTACATATGCCCAGAAAACAAAATACTCCTGTACTCAACAACAAAACGAGAAGGCTACAGAATATATAAAAGCAAGAAAAGCTTATGTGAAGACTGCCCATCTTTAAGCAAATGTACAAAAAGTAAAAGCAAGGTAAAAGTAATAATAAGGCATATATGGCAAGGATACATAGACTATTGTGAATGGTACAGACTAACCAAAGCAGGAAAAGCAGAATATAAGCAAAGAAAAGAAACAATAGAAAGACAATTCGGAAGTGCTAAAGAATACCATAGTTTTAGATATACCAATATGATAGGTAAGGAAAAAATGAGTATGAAAGCGGCACTAACTTTTGCGTGCCTAAATATAAAAAAATTAGCAAAATTACTGGATAGATTAGACGGAGATGGAGGTAATTTTCCTCTGTTTACTAAAGAGTTTACGTTATTATTTGAAAAATTAATATATTTTAAAATAAATATAGAAAAAGCGCCAACACTCCCAATTTATTAGTGGGTTTGTCGACGCTCTGTCCCCGATATAAAAAATATCGGGGTTTTTTATTCTTAAAAATTATTTATATATGACATAAACACAGAATTTTGTTCAAGTATTTTAAATATAGCTACACCAATTATTGTTACCATAACAAATTCACTTAGCATAAACTGTGAAATTAGAACCAACAAAACTTCGTTATTAGCCAATATTAACCATGTACCTATAGCTGGAACTATAACACATAATACTGGAAATAATGATGCTACTACAAGGCTCTTTGCTCTTTCCATTAGTTTAAAAGCTACAAATGATGATAAGGTTCCAAACACAACATCAAAAGCCATCATAGGACTAAACATGTTTGCTATAGCACATCCTAAGACTAGACCAGGGATAAATCTTTTATTATAAAATACTAATAAAACCAAGATCTCGCTAAACCTAAACTGTATAGGTCCATAAGATGCCACCGGTAACAACAATGTTAGTACCGCATAAAGTGCCGCTACTACTGCAGATTTCACAATAAAATTAGTGTCAGTAAAATCATAAGTTTTTTCTTTCATTTTTTTCTCCTTGATATTTTTTATAATGGGTCCCAAGAAACATTACTGATATACTATAACTTACTTTCAGTCTTTTTCAAGAAAATAAAAATAAATCATAAAACTACCTTATCTTTTTATATCCGTCATCTATCTACAAATATATTATTACAATAATTACTTAATATTTTTGTAAGAATCCCATAATATTTGAAGCATATAGTATTATCTAGTAAAGTAAGAGTATGAAAAAGCTATTTTTAATTATTTTTTCATCCCTAATCCTAACATCTTGCAATAGTGAGGAAAAATTTGATATAAAAGGATTTATAGATGAAGAAAGTGTACAAATAATAGAAGATATAAAATCTCTAGCTAGCGATACATTTGCAACAAAAAATTTTTTAGACTTTAAATATAAACAAGAACCAATAAAAAAATCTGATATAAAAGAAGAAATAATAAAAAATGTCGAAGAGGAAGCAAAGAAAGACAAGAAAGCCAAATGGATTTACAATAACTTCTACAATTTATCAGATGTTGATGCTTATTTAACTGGTAATGATCCAGATACTATAGAGTTTGTCTATAATAAAAATCATAATTTAACAGAATTTGATTTTTATGAAGGCGAATCTGTCAAACTAAAACGACAAACCCCCTATTTTCTTCAATGGGATAATAGATGGGCCTATAATAATTTGTATCCAACAAATATTGGCGTTTCTGGTTGTGGTCCTACTTCTATGTCCATGGTTATTTCAAGGCTAACAGGTCAAATGAAATATCCAAACGAGATAGCAAAAGATGCAGAGAAATTCATGAACGATAGTGGCATGGACTGGCTTTTTATTAGTCATGAAGCTGAGAAATATAATATAAATGTAGAAGAAATAAACCTAGATGAAAAAGCTGTAATAGAGGCACTAAAAAAAGGACCTGTAATGATCTCTGTGTCAAGAGGTTATTTTACTCTTTACGGGCACATTCTAGTAATTGATTCATATCAAAATGGCAAATTTATAATTAATGATCCAAATAGTGTAAAAAACTCTATAATAGAATGGGATTTTAATGATTTCTCTGATCAGATAATGAAAATTTGGGGATTTTCAAAAAAATCTTGACAATATAGCAGGTGCATGGTAAACTATAAAGGTAGTTATCAAGCACCATTAGCTCAGTTGGTAGAGCACCTGACTCTTAATCAGGGTGTCCAGAGTTCGAGTCTCTGATGGTGCACCAATAATATAAAGCAAACATTGAAAACTCAACGTTCTTATAAATGTGTGGGAAAGATGTGGGCAACTAAAAAGAGGTCTGAAACGACCTCTTTTTATATTTTAACATCAATTATAGCAGATTTCTACAATCAACTACTTATCAACCCCATCATTTGTCACTTGTTCAAATCTAAGACAAAAAATAATAAAAAAGATCAAACCCATGACGGCTGATCTTACTTATATATATTATTCATATGACCTATATCAATGGCCAAAACTACTAACTCATCATCTCGTATTTGGCAAATAACCCTATAAGTCCTATTCTATATCTCCATAAACCTTTATGATCACCAACAAGAGCCTTTCCTATTCTTCTCGGATTTTCTAGGCCATCAAGTTTTTTCTCATATCCTTTGCTAACATAAGGGCCAAATATTTGTCCATTTTACTTAACTTCTTTTTTACATCATCTGATATTAGAAGTCTATATGTCATTTTCTAATTCCGCAATTATATCATCAATGGAGTAAGTGACAGGATTCTTCTCAAAGTCTCTTAAAGCTTTGATACCCGTTTCATAGTCTAACTCATCTTCAATTTGCTCTGTCAAGGCAGTTTTAAATAATTCTGATAAGCTCTTGCCTGTATGCTTAGAGTATGTTCTAAATAGTTCATTTTCCTCTTTATTTAGTCTAAGTGAAACTACGGTCATAATATCCCCCCATTCTTTTGTTTACCTTGTACTACATTTTTTATCCTAATCATAGGTAAGTAATTATATTAAGGTTTTAAAATAATTATCTAGGCTAAGTTTTCCTTAAACTACTAACTTAAATTCTACCATAATTGCATATTTTTAAGTAAATGGAAGATTTTATAAAATTTTCTTTACAATTCTTTTTTTAAAGTATAATGTAGACAATAAGAAAAATAAGGAGATTGATATGAAATTCGAAACAAAAGATCTGACTACTGTTGGTATCTTGGGAGCGATTGTTATAATGCTTGGTTTGACACCTTTAGGTTTCATACCTCTAGGTCCGCTTACAATCACAAGCCTTCATATACCAGTTATCATAGCTGGTATAATCCAAGGACCTATTGTTGGAGGCTTAGTTGGATTGATTTTTGGAGCTTTTTCTATGTTTAGGTCAATGACTACGCCTGGACCATTAGCCTTTGTGTTTTTAAATCCTCTAATATCTATAGTGCCTAGGGTTTTAATTGGTGTTGTGACTGGTCTTGTATACAAAGGACTCAAAGATAAGGATAATAGCAAACTTAGAATATTCATGAATATATTTTGGGCCATAGTTGTTGTAGCTTTGGCAGTTTTAACAATAAAATCTTTTACTGCTGATGTTAATTTAGCAAATAAAATTTTTTCAATTATATTTTTGATAATTGCTGTTGTTTTACTTTACCTATCAGTAAAAAATAAAAAAGCTAATTTTGCTATAGCTGTAAGTTCTTTTTTTGGAACTCTCACCAATTCTGGCCTAGTCCTTGGACTTATATATGTCCTCTATGCCCAAAGATATGTAGAGGCTCTAGGTATAAGTCAAGACCTAGCCGCAAAAACTATTTTTTCTGCCTTTATCACAAATGGTATTCCAGAATCTATTGTAGCTATATTAGTAGCCAGTGCAGTAGTTAATTCCTTTAGCAAAAGAAGAAGATAAGAAAAGGGGCTGTTGCAGAATGAATAAATCGTCCCAATATCACCAGAGGAACCCCTTAGAAAATTTTGCCTCCATGAGCCGGCAGGCTATATAAAAAATTTTCTAAGAGAACCCTCTGCCGATGGGACGATAATTATTCACAATTTGCAACAACCCCTTTTTATTTCTGTTGGATCATTTTGTTAGCTAGGTCTAAAAATCTTAGAGCTAGGTAATAATCATCCCCCATCAAGTCATATATGGCATCTTCTGTTAGGATACCTTGGTTAATAGAAGAATCTATTTTGCCTTCGTTTGAATCATCATAGTCATTTTTGAATTGTTCGCTATAATAATACTCTACAAGTTTATTAAAATCTTCTCTTTCTTTTTCAAACTCATCTAAAATATCATTAATTTTTTCAATTAAGATTTTGTGATTTTCGTATGTTTGTGTATGTTTTTTTAAATATTCGTAAGCCATTTTACTCTCCTCTATAAAAATTTATCAAATAATCAATATCATTTTTTATTGCATGACTTTTATTAAGATCTCCATTGTTGGTGGTCACTATTATTATACCGGTTTTTTCATCCAAGATTATATACTGACCACCAAGACCTGACCCGTACTTGATTCCATCCTTACCCATCCATATACCATATCCATAGAAGTCGTCAGATAAGTAGTGTCTAGCCTGATGTTCTTTTATATTTTTATACCTAGGTTTAATCATTTTTTTAATCCATCTATCACTAACTATAGTCTGACCATTATATGAACCATTATTTGCCAATACACGGCCTATTTTCATTAGGTCAATAGTATCTAAATATATCTTAGTCGACCCAGCTACATATTTACCATACCTTGTCCACTCAATATTTTTCATACCAATTTTACTAAAGAAATTCTCATCCATAAAATCATAGAAGCTATAGCCTAAATATTCTTCCATTGCACAAGCTAAAATAAAATGACCAGCATTAGAATATAAAAATCTCTGTCCAGGGCTAAAATATATTGGATAATTTAGAGCGAATTCTAAAAGTTTTTCTTTATCAAAATCTACTATGTCCTTGCTCATAAGTATCATATCCCTATAACCTACAGTATGGGTCAAACAATCTTTTACTCTTAATTTTTTTAAGTATTTTAGGTTATTTTTATTTTCTATATTAACCTTATCTTGTAAAAATGGATAGACTAGAGTTTCTTCATTAAAGTCTCCCTCAGTTTTATCAATTAAGATACCACAACCCATGCTAGTAATTGTTTTGCTTATGGATCTGGCATTTACTTTTTCATCACTCCTATAATCCACTAAAATCTCCCCATCAAATTTTTCTATAAGGAGAGAGTCCATAGAAAATTTTTTAATATTTTCACTTAGTTTATCAGTCATATATTCTCCTCAGTCTAATTATACTTTTATATACTATAATTAAAATGAAAACAAAAAATAGATCTCATTAAAGATCCATTTTCATTTAATAAATTTTGACATCATGATTAGATTAGTTGATTGTCCGAAAGATAAATTTCTATAAAATTTGCGGTGTTTATCATCGTTCACACTTATAAGCTCTATTAGGCTTACATCCTTATCCACCAATCTATCTTCTAATTCTTTCATGAAACTAGAACCATAACCCTTGCCCTGGTAATTTTTAGAAATGACGATTTCTTCTAAAAAATAAGACCTAAGATCATCATATTCCTTGATATATCCCATCAAAAAACCAACTAGGGCCTTATTATCATATTGCAATAAGCAGTAGGAATCATCAATTAAAAATACTTGTCTTATTCTCTTATAAGCTTTTTCGTAGGTCCAGCTTCCACCTTCATTTTCATTATAATAAGATATATAAAAACTAGCTACTATATCAAGATCTTTTATTGTCATTTCTTTAAATATCATCATCTATCCTAATAATTTTTCAAGGCTCTTTCTATACGTCTCTTATCATCTTTTCTCTTTATAGATTCCCTCTTATCATATTGCTTTTTACCCTTGGCTAGGGCTATTTCTATCTTTATAAGACCATCCTTATCATAAACCCTAAGAGGAACCAAGGTGTAACCATCAATGGTTTTTTTACCTATAAGGGAATTTATTTCTTTTTTATGAAGAAGGAGTTTTCTGGTCCTAGTCGGATCTATTTTTTGATCATATGCTTCGCTATATGGGGTCACGTGCATACCGTATACAAACATCTCACCGTTCTTATCAGAGATAAAAGCTTCTTTAATAGAAACTTTTCCCTGCTTGATCGATTTTACCTCGCTACCAACAAGGGACAGGCCTGCTTCATATTTTTCTTCTATAAAATAATCATGATATGCTTTTTTATTATTGGCTAATAACTTCATCATCTTCCTCCAAATAAAAATCTATATCTCTTTTCAAAATATCTACATTTACAAGTTTGACCCTTACTTCTTGACCTATAGAATAATATGTTTTTGTGTCAGTATTATATGCCTTGAGAGTAGATTCTAAAAACTCATATCTGTCATCAGAAAACTTGTACATAAACAAACCCTCAACTGTATTATCAAGCTCAATAAAGAACCCAAAGTCCGTAATTGAGCTTATCCTACCAGTAAATGATTTACCAATATATTTGACCATATACTTACATTTCATAAGTTTTTCTACTTCTCTTTCTGTCTCTTCGCTTCGTCTTTCTGTGATAGATAAGTGATAGGCAGCTTTTTCAAGAGATTTTTCTAAACTTGTCTGATTTATTTTTGTAAGTCTATTTTCTATATAGGATTTCAAAAGTCTGTGGACTATAAGGTCAGGATATCTTCTAATTGGTGCTGTAAAGTGTGTATAAAACCTGGTAGAAAGTCCAAAGTGAATGTCTGGATAATTGCTATATTTAGCTTTTTTCATAGTCCTAAGCATAAGCATATTTATAATATGCTCTTCCTTTTTGCCAGAAACTTCCTTTAAAATATTTTGGAAATCTTTTGGATGTAGCTCTAAACCTCTTATATTATATCCCATAGTATTTAAAACTGACTTAAATACTTCTAGCTTTTCTTCACTAGGTTTTTCGTGGATCCTATATAAGAATGGGAAATCCATATAAGCAAAAAGACTTGCTACTGTCTCATTAGCTACTAGCATAAATTCCTCAATCATCTTGTTACCAGGCCCTCTTTCTAGAGCTTGGATATTTAACACCTCACCATTTTCTGAAACATCAATCTGACTTTCTTGGAAATTGAAATCTATTGATCCTCTTTTTTGTCTAGACTTGTGGAGAATCTTGTAAAGCTCGTCAAATAATTTTAATTTCTCTTCTAATATTTGATCATCATAAACTTCTTTATCTCCTAACAAATAATTATTTACATCATCATAGACCAGTCTTTTATTTGACTCTATATAAGATTTATAAAAATTATTATCAATAACTTTACCATTAGGATCTATTGTCATCTTGCATGTGATAGTTAGTCTAAGAGTATCAGGATTTAGGGAACAAATACCATTAGATAGTTTTTCAGGCAACATCGGCAAAACTATATTATACAAATAGGTTGAATTACCTTTTTCGTAGGCATCATTATCTATATCCGTTGATTTTTTCACATAGTGGCTCACATCTGCAATATGAACATAAAGGTCATAGTTGCCTTCATTTTTTTCTATGGATATTGCATCATCAAAATCCTTAGAATCCCTACCATCTATGGTAACTGTATATAAATCTGTAAAATCAGTCCTACCTATAAGCTCATCTTCTCTAACCTCATCTCCTATATATAGGAGCTCTTTTTTAGTCTGTTTAGAAAAATCACTTGGTATTTTATTTTGTCTGACAATAGATAATACATCTATGTTCTTATCATGTTTGCTTCCAATAATGTCTACAACCCTACCTTCAGGATTGCCATTTTTAGGATAAAGCAAGATCTCTGCTGCTACTTTATCACCGTCTTTGGCGCCTTTTGAATATTTTTTGTCTATATAAATATCATCAGTATAATACTTGCTATCACTGATTACAAATCCAAATCCCTTATTTGCTTGATAGGTACCTATTATCTCTTCGTTAGCTCTTTCTAGGATTTTTTCTACCTGTCCTTCTGCATTTTTTGTTTTAGTTTTTTCTCTAATTATACTAATTTTAACTTTGTCATTATTTTTTGCACTATTCATCTTATCTCGGCTAATATATACATCATCATAATCTTCATTATTTGATATAAAAAATCCATAACCACCAGATGCCATAGAGATTTTTCCAGTGAGGTTAATATCATCGTCACTTAGAGGGAGTATTCTTTTTTTATTAGAGATTCGAATCTTATCTTCTTTTTCTAGTTCCTTTATAATGTCTTTAATAGCTGCTTTTGTATATTTGTCAGCTTTTAAATATAATTCCAGTTCTTTGATAGTCATTGGCTGGTATGACTCATCATAGACTAAATTATATATCAGTTCTTTTATGTTCATATATTCTCCTTGGGTCTAATAAAAAAAGGAGTCAAAGCTAATAGCTTTTTGACCCCCTTAGTTTAATGCTATAAATATTATACTTCCTAAAAATAAAAGCACTCCACCACTGATAACAAATTTATCAAGCATTTCGTTTTTTGATTTGTGGGCACTTTTACCAAAAACATTTGTTTTAGTACCAGACAATGCTCCAAGACCGTCTGTTTTTGGATCTTGTAAGGTTACCGCAACTATTATTATAAGTGATGCGATCATCATAATTATTGCTAGAAAATTAGACATATAGACACCTCCGTTCATACTGTTTTATAATACCACATTTACTAGTATTTTTCAATATAATTATAAGAGATATTTTTATCCCGATAAAAAAAGCTTGCCACTAGGGCAAGCTAAGTTTTATTTTAAATTGTATAGAGCATCTAGGCCTTTAAATCTTGCATCATCCCATAGCTCATCTTCAATTCTAAGTAGTTGATTGTATTTTGCAACCCTATCTGTTCTTGAAGGTGCACCTGTTTTGATTTGTCCAGCATTTACTGCTACTACAAGGTCAGAAATTGTAACATCTTCTGTTTCTCCTGATCTGTGAGATACTACTGCTGTATAACCAGCTTCTTTAGCCATTTCTATTGCATTTAATGTTTCAGTCAATGAACCGATTTGGTTAACTTTGATTAGGATTGAGTTTGCAACGCCTTCTGCTATACCTTTCTCAAGTTTGCTTGTGTTTGTTACAAATAGGTCATCACCTACTAATTGTACTTTTTTACCAAGTCTTTCTGTAAGTTTTGCCCAACCTTCCCAGTCATTTTCATCTAGACCATCTTCGATTGAGATGATTGGATATTTGTTAACTAGTTCTTCTAACCAGTCGATCATTTCATCTTCTGTCTTAACTGTTCCTTCTCCGTCAAGGTGGTATTTACCATCTTCCTTGTTGTAGAATTCAGATGATGCACAGTCCATAGCAATATAAACATCTTTACCAGGTGTGTATCCTGCTTTTTCTATTGCTTCACAGATGATTTCTAAAGCTTCTTCGTTTGATTTTAGGTTTGGAGCAAATCCACCTTCATCACCTACAGCTGTGTTGTAGCCCTTGCTAGATAGAACTGACTTTAGACTGTGGAATACTTCTGTACCCATTTGTAGAGCATGAGCAAAGCTATCAGCACCTAATGGAAATATCATAAATTCTTGTATATCTACAGAGTTATCAGCATGCTCGCCACCATTTAAAATGTTCATCATTGGTGTTGGTAGAAGTTTAGCATTTGTTCCCCCTATATAATTATAAAGTGGCATACCAAGCTCATTAGCTGCAGCCTTTGCTACTGCTAGAGATACACCAAGGATAGCGTTGGCACCAAGTTTACCTTTATTTTCTGTTCCATCAAGCTCGATCATAGCATTGTCTACACCGATTTGATCTGTAACATCATAAGCATATTCTAATTCTTCTGCTATAATTTCATTTACATTATCAACAGCTTTTAGAACTGATTTGCCTAGATAATAGTTTTTATCTCCATCTCTAAGCTCAACAGCTTCCCATTCTCCAGTAGATGCACCTGATGGTACACTTGCTCTACCAAAGCCGCCTAATTCTGTTTCAACTTCAACTTCTACAGTTGGGTTTCCTCTTGAATCTAGAATTTGTCTTGCATATACACTTGTTATTAAACTCATTTATTTCTCCTTATTATTTATTAAAGTTAACTAAAGCAGCGAAATCTTCTGCTTTCAAGCTTGCTCCACCGACAAGGGCACCGTCAATATTCTCTTTGCCCATTAGCTCTACAACATTGTTTGGCTTGACAGATCCACCATATTGGATCCTTATTTTTTCAGCTGCATCCTTGCCATACTTTTCTTCTATCAAGCTTCTAATAAAGCCACACATAGCATCAGCATCATCACTTGAAGCAGTTTTACCTGTTCCAATAGCCCAAATTGGTTCGTAGGCAATAATTACTTTTTCAATATCTTCTTTAGAAACATCTTTAAGGTCTTTTTCTATTTGGCTTTTTACCTTTGCTTCATGTTCATTTGCTTCTCTTTCTTCAAGAGTTTCACCACAGCAAAGAATAGGTATCAAATTATGTTCTAGGGCTGCTTTTACTTTTTTATTAATCAAGCAGTCACACTCTTTAAAATACTCACGTCTTTCAGAGTGGCCCAAAATAACATATTTGGCTCCAATATCTGTTAGCATTGTTGGAGAAACCTCTCCTGTAAATGCACCGCTTTCTTCAAAATACATATTTTGTCCACCAAAACCAACATTAGTTCCGTCAAGAATCTCTCTTGCTATTGGTAGGTCAATAGATGGAGTACAAACTCCTGCCTCAACATTTTCATCAAGGTCTAGTTTTTTTATTTCTTCAAGTAGGTTTTTTGCTTCAGAAACTGTCATATTCATTTTCCAGTTTCCAACTATTACTGGTTTGCGCATTTATTCTCCTTGTTTACTTATTTTCTATAGATGTAATACCAGGTAGGTCTTTACCTTCTAAAAACTCTAGACTAGCTCCACCACCTGTAGAAACATGAGTAATCTTGTCTTTTAGTCCTGCCATTTCTATAGCTAGGGCACTATCTCCACCACCAACTATAGTTACTGCATCAGATTCTGCAAGAGCTTTTGCAACTTGGTTAGTACCATTTGAGAATTCTTTTATTTCAAATACTCCCATTGGTCCATTCCACACAACTGTCTTTGCTTCTTTTATTTTCTTTGCAAAAAGTTCTGCAGTTTTTGGTCCGATATCCAATGCCTCTTTATCTACTGGTATAGAGTCAATATCTACTATTTCAGTATCAATTCCTGCTTTTATTTCATCTGCTATAACAACATCAACAGGCAATAAGATCTCAACACCATTAGCCTCTGCTTTTTTAATAAGCTCTAGAGATAGGTCCATCTTGTCTTCTTCTAGTAGTGATTTTCCTATTTCTTTTCCTTGAGCTTTTAGGAAGGTATAAGCCATTCCACCGCCGATTAAAATTGTGTCTACTTTTGTAATTAGATTTTCTATTACGCCTATTTTATCAGATACTTTTGCACCACCAAGTATAGATACAAATGGATGTTCTGGTGACTCTAAGGCCTTGCCCATAACATCTATTTCTTTTTCTATCAAAAATCCAACTGCTGATGGCAAAATACTTGCTACACCAACGTTTGATGAGTGAGCTCTGTGGCTTGTACCAAAGGCATCATTTACATATAGGTCTGCAAGTCCTGCAAGTTTTTTAGCAAATTCTTGGTCATTTTTTGTTTCGCCTGCTACATATCTTGTATTTTCAAGTAAGGATATTTCTCCATCTTTTAAATTATTTACTTGACCCTCAATTTTCTCAGAAACTACTTCTGGACATGGCAAGAAATGGAATTTATCTCCATAATGATTTTCTAACCACTTAGCTACTGGTTTTAATGAAAATTCAGGATTTGCTTCTCCTTTTGGTCTTCCTAGGTGGCTCATAAGAATGACTTTTGCGCCATTTTCTACCAAGTAATCTATAGTAGGAAGTGCTGCTCTTATTCTAGTATCATCAGCTATATCTTCTCTATTTTCTTTTGATAATGGTACGTTAAAATCTACTCTTACAAGGACTTTTTTACCCTTTACGTCTAAATCTCTTAGTGTTTTTTTATTCATTATATACCTCTAAAAAAGGCGAGAAAGATCTCGCCTATTTATTTCTCTTAAAGATTTGCTAGATAATCAAGTGTTCTAACTAAGTTAGAAACGTATCCCATTTCGTTGTCATACCAAGCAACAGTCTTAACAACTTGTGTTCCGTTTGCTCCTTCAACTATTTTTGTAAGTTTTGAATCAAATACAGAACCAGCTGGATAACCAATTATATCACTTGACACTATATCATCTGTTTCGTAAGCAAATGCATCATTAGAATATTTTTTCATAGCTGCATTAACTTCTTCAACAGTAACTTTCTTTTCAAGGATTGAGTAAAGTTCAGTAACAGATCCTGTGATTGTTGGAACTCTTAGAGCTGATCCGTCAAGGATACCATCAACTTCAGGTATTACTTTTCCTACAGCCTTAGCTGCACCTGTTGATGCTGGAATTGTATTTTGAGCTGCTGCTCTTCCTCCTCTAAGGTCTTTTTTACTAGCTGGTGTATCTTGGATAGCTTGAGTTGCTGTATATGCGTGAATTGTTGACATTTGTCCTGATACAAAGCCAAATTCTTTTAATAGTACGTTTACCATTGGTGCTAGACAGTTCGTTGTACAGCTTGCGCCTGAAACAACTGTTTCTGATCCGTCAAGGATTTCATGGTTTACACCAAATACGATTGTTTTAAGATCACCCTTACCTGGTGCTGAAATAAGAACTTTCTTAGCTCCAGCTTTGATGTGAGCTTCAGCTTTTTCTTTTTCAGTAAAGAATCCTGTACATTCAAGAACGATGTCTACGTTTAAATCTTTCCATGGAAGATCTTCTGGGTTTCTTTCAGCAAAAACTTTGATTTCTTTGCCGTTTATTCTAAATCCATCTTCTGTTAATTCAGCATCTCCATTGAATCTACCTTGGGCTGTATCATATTTAAAAGCATATAATAGACCCTCTTTGTCAATAAGGTCATTAATTGCTACTACCTCAATGTTATCTTCTACTTCTGCGATTCTTCTTAGGGTCAAACGTCCTATTCTACCGAATCCGTTAATTGCTACTCTTGTTGTCATTATTGCCTCCTTAAATTCTTTCTACACATAGAATATACTTAGTTGTTAGCATTTTGTCAATATGGTTTACCAGGTTTTGCTCTCTAAATACCTATTTGCCATGACTGCCGCTATACATCCATCACCTGCTGCAGTTACCGCTTGTCTTACACTTTTCTTTCTAGTGTCACCAACTGCAAAAACACCCTCTATATTTGTTTTCATATCTTCATCTGTTAGTATATACCCACCATCCATATCTAATTTTCCTTCAAATATTTCAGTCTGAGCCACATTTCCAACAAATATAAACACTCCTAATGGCGAACTGTCTTCTGATTTTACTATCTTAGTTTCGCCAGTTTGTGTATTTTCTAATACAAGTTCCTCTACTTCTTTATTTCCTTTGATTTCTTTGAGAACAGAGTTTAGTTCAAATTTTATTTTGTCATTGTTTTTTACATTTTCAACAACAACACCACTCGCCCTAAATTCATCTCTCCTGTGAACTATTGTAACTGATTTACCAAATTTGGTTAAGTAGTTTGCCTCTTCTAGTGCACTATCACCACCACCTATCACATAAATATCTAAGCCAGTATAAAATGGTCCATCACAAGTTGCACAATAAGAAACTCCCCTATTTGCAAACTCTTCTTCGCCTTTTACACCCAAATGTCTATGCTTAGCACCAGTTGAAATAATAATTACTTTTGCTTCATATTCATTTGAATCAGTCTTTACCTTCTTGACTTCTCCCTCAAGATCTACTTCTACAACATCTTCATATACAATTTTTGCGTATTCTTTAGCTTGTTCTTCCATTCTTTCAGAAAGAGCCATACCTGTTGGGTCTTCGATAGAACCTGGATAATTTTCTACATAGGAAGTCCCAGATATCTGACCACCAGATATTTCTTTTTCTATGATAAGAGTATTTAGTTTGCTCCTACCTGCGTAAAGACCTGCTGTAAGTCCAGCTGGACCTGCTCCAATTATTATAATATCGTACATATACACCCCTTAATTAAAATTAAAATCTAGCTGTCTCAAAGCTTCATACAAAATAATCGATACAGAATTTGCCAGATTTAGAGATCGATCAATTTTGTTTGTCATAGGTATAGTTATGATCCTGTCCTTGTATAAATTAAGAATTTGTTCATCTATACCTTCTTTTTCCCTACCAAATATAATATAGTCTCCATTTTGATAGGTTGCTTGTGTATGATTTTTGCTGCCGCCAGTTTCTGCTAAATAAAAATTTTTATCTCTTATAAAATCTAAAAATTCTTCTAAGCTATCGTGTATGACTAATTTTACGTCTTCCCAATAATCTATACCCGCTTTTCTAAGGGCCTTATCAGAAAAATCAAATTTGAAAGGTCTTACTAAATGAAGTGTAGAATTGGTCTGAACACATGTTCTTGAAATATTGCCTACATTTCCTGGATACTCAGGCATGATCAAAACTATATTAAGCATTCTTATTAGCCTCTAAAACATAATTAACAGCCTCTACTATACCTGTACTATTATTATCAGATACAATCAAATCTGCATTTTCCTTTAGATCTTTATTAGCATTTCCCATAGCAAATCCTAATTTAGCCTGACTTACCATAGGCATATCGTTGTAAGAATCACCAATAGCAGCAATCTCATCATAGTTTATACCCAAAAGATCGCAAACATCACATATGGCCTGCCATTTTGATACACCTTTACTCATAAGCTCTAACATCCTCTCGCCAGAGCTTGTTATGTACAGGTCCTTTGAGAAATTATCATATATTAGTTTTTTAGCTTGCTCTTTCGAATAATCAGGGCAATCGTCTATTGATATTTGAAATTTATTTGCATGGTTTCCTGCTGATAATAAGTATTTAACAGGGTTATTTTTTATAACCATACCTACTTGATAATTCATACCATAGTCATCATCTCTTTTTAAGTGTGAAATCCTATCAAGAATGACCCTATTAGAATAGTAGGTATCCTTATCATAAAAGTGAAAATTTAATTTATGTTTATTGCAAAATTCGTATAGTTCTAATAATATATCATCATCTAAGGTATATGACTTAAATATCTCTTCTGAGTTTAAACCTATAAGAGATCCATTTGTGGATATAATTGGATTTTCTACTCCTATAATTGATTGAAAATAAGCTACAGATGCAAAAACTCTACCACTTGTCAGAACAGTTTTTATACCTGCATCATTTAATTTTTTAATGGCCTCTATATTTTCTCCTGATAGTCTACTATCTTTATCTAATAAAGTACCATCTAAGTCAAAGGCGAATAATTTAATCATGTTTTCTCCTAAAATACAGGCAAACCCCTTTGATAGGACATTGTGAACATAAGGGCTTTCTTGCCTTACAAATTTCCCTACCGTGAGTTATTAATTGATGGTGGGTTTTTCTCCATCTTGATTTGTCTATATTGTTTTCTAATTGTTTTTCTGTGAGGTCTACACTCTTAGCCTCAGCGAGTCCTATCCTATTAGATACCCTAAATACATGAGTATCAACGGCTATCGCTGGTATATCAAAGGCATTTGATAAAACAACATTTGCTGTTTTTCTGCCAACACCAGGCAATTTCATCAATTCTTTTTTGTCAACAGGGACTTCTGAGTTGTAATCACTTATCAATATTTTACTCGTGGCTAGTATATACTTAGCTTTATTTTTATATAAACCTATAGATCTTATATAAGATTCTATTGTTTTTAGATCTAATCTAGCAAAATCCTCAGGTGTATTGGCTTTTTTAAACATTTTTTCTGTAGCCTTATTTACACTAACATCTGTAGCCTGTGCTGATAAAATTGTAGCAACAAGCAACTCAAATGGAGTGCTAAATTCTAACATTGAATAATCAACATCTGGATATGTTTCATCTAATATATCCAGTACCTTTATAATCTCATTTTTCTCTAAAATAATATCACCAACCTTATTTTATACTATACTATATTTTTTCACTCGCATATAATTGTATTTGCTCAAGTTCTGTTATATAATGTATAAGAATTGGAGTGATTTAATGTTTAATTTAAAGAAAAAAAATTTGAAGGATTTTGATTTCATCTTACTTTTTACTAGCATAGCTTTATCTATATATGGTTTGATAGTTTTATATTCAGCCTATGGGGGAAACCTATCTGCCATAAAAACACAGATTTTTGCCACAATATTAGGTTTTATTCTAATAGGTATTTTATGTACAATCGATCTTGATGTTGTAAAAAAAGCCTACTGGTATATATATGGCCTTATGAATATACTTTTAATAGTAACCTTATTTTTGGGTAGAGGTCTTGACCAATGGGGTGCAAAGTCTTGGCTTTATATAGGATCATTTTCTTTCCAACCAGCCGAAATTGGCAAAATTATATTAATTTTTTGTTTAGCTGCTTTTTTGGATAAACATAAATATACAATTAATTCACCTCTGACCCTACTAGCTACCTTAATATTTGTTGCTATACCTATCGGATTAATCCTTTTGCAACCAGATTTCGGCACATCAATGGTCTATGTATTTTTTATAGCTGCTATGATTTTTATTGTGGGTATATCCTGGAAATGGATTGGTATCCTAGCTATAATAGGTATAGGGATTGGAGTTTTCCTACTAACAAACCTAAGTGGTTTTAGAGCTGATAGGATAGAAAACTTCCTGAATCCTAACAGAGATACTTCAGGATCAAACTGGCAACAACAACAAGGTATGATAGCCATAGGATCAGGTATGATGAATGGTAGAGGATATTTGAAGGGAAGTCAATCTCAATATGGTTATATACCGGAAAAAGAAACTGACTTTATTTTTTCTGTTCTTGCTGAAGAGCTTGGTTTTATTGGGTCAATAATAATGATTGCCTTGTTTGCTATTTTAATTTATAGGTTAATTCTTATAGCAAAATCTTCAAACAATACTTTTATAAGCTTACTTCTAACAGGTATTGCAGGACTTATATTCATCCACGTTTTTGAAAACATTAGTATGACAATAGGGCTTATGCCAGTAACTGGGATTCCCCTACCATTTTTCTCAAACGGAGGTACTTTTCAACTGATAATATTATCATCAATAGGTCTTGCCCTATCAGCATCAATGCAAAAAAATCAATATGATGATGGGATCATAGATTATGATACTGTTACCCCACTAAGGGTAAGCATGGTTAGGTCATCTAAAAGAAAATAAGCAAAAAAATCATCGTGTTCTATCACGATGATTTTTTTGCTTTATTTTTCTTTACAATTTTTGTCTTTGAAAATTCTTCTCTTTCTTTTTCCTCTATACTTTGGGAAATATTTTTTATAAGATCTGATTTTTGTGGAATTTGGATTTTCTCCAAAGAATTTACTTTTTTATTGGACTTCCTGATTTGAATTTCCAAATTATTTATGATATTATCAAGCTCAGCAAGCTTAAATATATCAGCTCTTAATTTATTAAACATAAGCAAGGCTTCATCAAACAAAGAATTTGTTTGATAAAATGAATATGAAAGGGATAACTTTCTTTCTTTAAAGCTAAGTTTTGACATATCTGTTTGCATAAACCTATATGTTTCTATTTCTATAGAATGATCTATAGGTATAAGATCTGCAAGATTTTCTAACTTAGCTTGACCTAGACTTGCCATAGCCTTGTTAAAGCTATGAGATACTTCTCCCATAGTTTTATTTACTTTCTTGTTTAGCAAATCTCTTTCGCCTATCCTGCTGTCACGCTCATTAATCAAAGCCTTTCTTTTTTTGTCCAATATATCTAGACCAACTTTCAAAAGATTTAATTCTTCTTTAGCTTTAATTAGATTTGCCTTACTTGCTATAGCATCATTATTCATTTTCTTTTCCTATGAATTTATCAAGATTTTCTTTTGAAACCCTGTGAAGTTCATTACGTGGCAATATATTTAGTATATCCCAGCCTAAGTCTAAACTTTTTTCTAATTCTCTATTTTCATTTTGTTTTTGTGATAAAAACTTTTCTTCAAAAATTATACCAAATTCAAGATACTTTTTATCTGTTTCTGATAAATCATCCTCACCGACAATCTGAGCTATATTCCTAACATCAATAACCTTAGCATATGATTCATAAAGCTGATTCATTAAATCTTCATGGTCTGACCTTGTAAATCCCTCACCAATACCATCCTTCATAAGTCTGGATAAGGATGGCAAAATATTTATTGGCGGATATATCCCCCTGTTTGAAAGAGACCTATCAACAACAATTTGTCCCTCAGTTATATAACCTGTAAGGTCAGCAACTGGATGGGTTATATCATCATTTGGCATTGTTAAAATAGGGATCAAGGTTACAGATCCTTTAACTCCTTCTATCATGCCTGCCCTCTCATAAAGGCTGGCAAGATTTGAATAAAGATATCCTGGATATCCCTTTCTAGATGGTATTTCTCCTCTTATAGATGAAACCTCTCTAAGGGCCTCACAATAGCTGGTTATATCTGTCATTATTACCAATACATGATAGCCTTTTTTATATGACAAATATTCTGCTGCTGTAAGGGCACATTTAGGAGCTAGAAGTCGCTCCATAATTGGTGAATCGGCTAAATTTTGGTACATGACCAGCTTATCTTTGACACCTGCTTTAGAGAAAGCATCTTCAAAAAACATAGCTTCATCTTTTTTAATACCCATAGCCGCAAAGACAAAGGCAAAGTTTTCGTCAGACTTCAATTTAGCTTGTCTTATAATTTGTGCAGCAATTTCATTATGTGGCATGCCAGAACCTGAAAATATTGGCAATTTTTGACCACGGATCAGGGTTGTAAGAGTATCTATAGCAGATATTCCTGTTTGAATAAAATCTCTTGGATATTCTCTTGCAACAGGATTAAGAGCTAAGCCTTCAACTGGGTAAGTTTCATCTGAGTAGATCTCTCCACCCCTATCTATAGGTTGGCCGATCCCGTTAAAGGTCCTGCCCAAGATTTTTTCATTTAAGGCAAGCTCTAGAGGCTTTTCATAAAAACTAACTACTATATCATCAAGTGAAAAAGTATCTGTATTAGCATATACCTCTATTGTTATTGTGTCTTCATCTATCATTACAACAGATCCAACAAAATCCATACCTGAAGCATGAACAGATACCAAAGCATTGTATGCAACATCTTCAACCTTTTCAATTTCTATAATAGAAGATTCAATTTTTTTAATCTTTGTATATTCTTTTCTCAACAGCTTACCTCCTTAAATTAGCAAAATAATTTTCAACTTTAGAGCTTAGCTTGTTAAGCTTTTCTAATTTGTCATTTTCGATATTATATTTCATCTGGCTTATATCATTTAATAAGTCTGGATCATAAATATCTTTATAAGATATTTCCTTATCTATAGCATCCTTGCTGAGATTGTAGTATTTATTTATGACTTCTAACATCATAATTTGTTTTTCTATTGGTACATACTTATCAATATCATTGTAGGCATTTTGTTGTAAAAATCCATTTCTGATTAGACTAGCTACATCAAGAATATTTTTTTGTTCATCAGATAAGGCATCGCTTCCTACAAGCATCATTATTGATTTAACTTCATCTTCTTCTATCAAAACATTCATAAGGTCATTTCTGATTGAAATAATATCCGAATTATAAGACTCTTTATAAAAATTTTGTATCTTGTCTAGATAATTTGTATATGATGTCAACCAGTTTATAGCAGGATAATGTCTAGAATAAGCTAATTTCCTATCCAATCCTAGAAATACATTTACACTTCTCCTTGTGGCTTCTGTCACAGGCTCAGAAAAATCTCCACCGGAAGGAGATACTGCTCCTATAAGGGTGACTGATCCCTTAGTTCCATTTAGATTTTCAAAATATCCAGCCCTCTCATAAAACTTTGATAGTCTACTAGCTAGGTATGCTGGATATCCTTCCTCTGCTGGGATTTCTTCTAGCCTAGCAGATATTTCCCTAAGGGCTTCTGCCCATCTAGAGCTGGAGTCGGCCATGAGGGCTACATCATATCCCATATCCTTATAGTATTCAGCTATAGTTATACCCGTATAGATACTAGCTTCCCTAGCTGCTACTGGCATATTCGATGTGTTAGCTATAAGTATAGTTCTTTGCATCAAATCCTTGCCAGTATTTGGGTCTATTAGCTCTGGAAATTCCTCAAGAACTTGAGTCATTTCGTTACCTCTTTCACCGCATCCTATATAAACAATTATATCTACATCAGAATACTGAGCTAATTGGTGTTGAAGCATGGTTTTTCCCGTACCAAATCCACCTGGTATAGCAACTGTACCACCCTTAGCTATTGGAAAAAATACATCCAATACCCTTTGGCCAGTTACCAAAAGATTTTTTAGACCCAAAGTCTTTTTAACTGGTCTTGGATTTCTAACTGGCCAATATTGATATAATTTTAAGTCAAAAACACCCTCATCATTTTTGACCTTCAAAATCGTATCCTCTAACCTGTATTTTCCATCTTCTTTTGCTTCTATTATCTCACCAGAAAAACTACTCATAAGCCTGTGCTCTATAACTTCAGTCTCTTTTATACACGCATATATATCAGATTTCTCTATATGATCACCAGTTTTAAATTTTATTCTAACATCCCATTGTTTTTCTAGATCAAGGTTATCAAAACCAATACCTGATGGAATAAATGCCCCGTATTTGTCCATTATAGATTTTAAAGGCCTTTCAATACCATCAAACATATTACCCAATAAACCAGGTCCCAGTCTTACTGATAGTGGCATGCCTGTAGGTATAATCTCTTCACTTGCTTTAAGACCAGAGGTATCTTCATAAACTTGGATTGTAGCTATATCTCCATCGACTGATATAACTTCGCCAATAAGTTTTTTCTTTCCAACTGATACCATCTCTCTAATTTTAAGATTTCTTGCATTCTTAGCATGAACTACAGGTCCATTAATTGTTTTAATTATTGGATTCATTAAAACTCTCTCTTTCAAAAATTTGGTAGATTTTTTTACCAAATTCATATTTGCTTTCTCTGATTTTCTCCCTATAAGTGAAGTTATATCTAAATTCATTATTTATATCTTTAAGTATAACCCCACCTATATAAGAATTATCTATTACTTCTTTATTTTTATAATTAACTATATTAATGTCATCTTCTACTAGACAAAAAATTATCTTATCCTCATCTAAATTCAGTTCATTAACTATTTTTTTTATTTCTGATGACAACTTTTCCTTATAGGCTGAACTTTTTTTATAATCTTTGAGTTTTAATACAAGTTTATTATAAAAGTCATTTAGTAATGCCTCTTTATAGGCATAATAATTATTTTTTTCTTCTTCTTTTATTCGTGAAATTTCTTCATTTTTTCTAAGCTCTAGAAAGTTTTCTCTTTCCTTAATCTTTGCTTGAAATTCTTCTTCTCTTTTAGTTTTTTTCTCATCTAGAAAAGATGAATTTCTCTCTGTTGATGAAAATAATTCCTCATCGGTTTTCTCTTTCTCTTCATCCCAGATCATTTTTCTAAAGCTCGATAATTTAGCTTCTATATCTAGCATATTTCATCCTTTCAACCATCAATGATTACAATCAAAGGTTCAGAATTTTCTTTTCTAAAATCATCAATTTTGATATTATTTCTCATGTAAACAGACTTAGTTATTATCAAAATGGCCATACTTTCGTCATTGACCGATTTATCAAAAGTATTTTCAAAATTATTATCAGATATTAATTCACCTTCAATTGCACCAAGTCTAAACATCGTTAACAAGCTGTTTGAATCTGTTAAAATCTTAGCTTTCATTTTATGCGTTTAGAATCATTATTGAAATGATAACACCAAATATAGCTATACCTTCAGCAAGACCTACGAATATAATTGTCCTACCCAAGATAGATTGGTCTTCAGAAATAGCACCAAGGGCTGCAGAACCAACTGTACCTACTGCATATCCTGTACCGATAGCTGCAAGACCTGTAGAAAGGGCTGCACCTATATATTTAAGACCATCAGAAGCTGCTTGTGCTGTTGCTACACCTTCTGCTGCTTTTGATCCAGATGGTATCATAAGTACAACTATCATCATCATAACAGGCACAAAGGTAAATAAATTTATCTTTAGTGCTTTTCTTATTTTAGATTTTGAAGAATCCTCATTGGTTTTTAATAGGTATAAACCTGAATAAATTGTTATTATTACTACTGCTAAAGCTAGCATTGCTGTATATTTAATCATAATATCTCCTTTTATTTACTTTCTCTAATTGGTCTAAATTTACGACCATTTCCTTGATAATATTTACTGAACATTTCATAAAATTCTAGTCTTAAACCTTGAATAAACACTATCATGCCTTCAAGACCTATGATAAGAATATTTCCTAAGATTAAGATAATTAATCCCTTTATTCCACCACCAGCTATTTTACTCATTACTTCAAAAGCCATATATAAACCTACGTGGTTAATAGCAAAGGCTCCTACCCTAGTGAAAGAAACAAGGTTTGAAAACACCGAAAGAAGTGCTTCAATTATTGAAAACGAGCTTTCTACATAATAGTCAAAGGCACTTGATTCAAATACTTTTTCTCTTTTTTCGATCTTTGCTGCAATTGGTTTTGAAAAAATTATCATTACAATTGAAATAATTAGAATTACTAAACCAACTTCTTTTGGAAGAGGACTTACTTTTACAATATTTAATATTAAAAGAACAAATGAAATCATCATCATTAGTCCTGCAAGTCCTTCCTTTCCAAAAATACCTTCCTCAATATTATGTTGTTTATATACTTTGTTGTAGATACCTAAACAATAAGATATAAATAACAAAGCTATTCCAAATGCGACTGAAGCAATTAACACCTTCATTATATTATCAAATGGCTTTATCAGTAAGGCAGGTATTAAGTTTTCAATACCAAATACTGAACCATACATCAAACCAAAGAAACATGCAGAAAACCCGATTCTTCTAATAAGGGCACCGAATGTTTTATTTCTTTTATCAACAAAAAAGCTTAATAAAACAAAGACCAAACCTTGGCCAATATCTCCAAACATCATTCCATATAAAATCATGTAGGTTATAGCAAAAAACGGTGTCGGATCAAGCTCATTATAATTTGGAGCACCATACATATTTACTAAAAACTCAAAAGGACTAAATAATTTATTATTTTTAAGCTTGGTTGGAACATGTTCATTCGCCTTGTTTTTTACCTTAACTGAAGTCTTATCATACTTATTGGTTAAAGACTTAAAATCTTCTATCTTAGATTCTGGAACCCAGCCTGTAAGGTATAAATACTTATCACCTTTTGCCATCTTTTCTATTACTTTCTCACTTTTTTCATAGTAATCTATAGTAGCTGGTAAAGCGTTGATAATATCTTTATTTTCTTTTTCTAATCTATCTATTTCTATTTCAGTGTCCTTTATTTCTTTTTCGATTTCTCTTATTTGATTCTCTATAGATGATAAACTTTCTTCTGGGAGATCTTTATCTAAAAATCCCATAGTATTAACAGCTCTTTTTATATCTTCATTTACTTGTTTTGGGTATACTAGCAAATAGTTTTCATTTGAGTTATTTAATTTATTTGCCATTTATATCTCCCCCGTTATTTTTTCAAGTGCCTGATCAATTAGAGAATCTACCTTCTCATTATAAATATCTGAAATTTTTAATTTTAGTTTACTATAGTCTTCCTTTATTTTTATAGATTCATTATTAATATTAGCATCATATTGTCTATTTAGTTGATTAACCTTGTCTACAATTTTGTCATTGTATGTCTTATCGATCTTTTCTGCTAGAATTAGACTTTCATTTCTCTCATTATCAATAATATCATCTACATCAGCACGTCTTATACTTGTCTTTTTATCCAAATCTATAAGGTCATCTAAAGCCCCAATATTTTCTGGAGCATCATTATCCAAGTGTATTATCAAAGAAGGAATATTGTCATAATTATTTTTTAGTATGAATCTTCCATCCTTGGTCACTTCTCCATATCTAAAATCAAAATAATTTAGATTTTTAATTTTATCTATATCTATTTTAGCCTTATCAAGTATTTCAAGGTTTTCCTTATAAATCATTAGCATCTCTTTTTTATTTTTGAGCTCTTTTTGTTTTTCCATCATTGGTTGGATTTTTTCATAAAACTTTCCTAGGTCTTTTTTATCCAGTATATTTAAGTTCTTTAAATTCCTACCAAAATCATCATTATTGAGATTTAAAAATTTTTTCAAATAATTTATCTTTTCTAAATCATCTTTTGATAATCCTTCAAAACTTGTTATACTGTTCATATCCTCGGTCAGCTCAACATTTTCGCTACTAGCCTTTACAGAAAAAGCCCTACTTTCCACTTGATTAAAGGCATCTATTGGTTCAATTTGACCTATATTTATCACATCTTTTAACAGCTCTGTAAGATTATCTAGCCTTGATATAATATTTACTAGGTACATTTTTTCTACTGCCATAATTACCTTCCTATCACTAATTCTTTCTTATCTTCATAGGTATAATTTTCACCCATCTCAATCATACAAATAATATTTTTCAAATCTATATACAATAGGTTTATAGCCGAGATACAATACAAAACATCTGATTTCTCATTGATTATTTCATCTTTGTAAAGTTTTGTTTTTCTATCTTGTATGTTTTTATAAAACAAATCCTGATCTTTAAAAATATCTTTGTATTTACTTGATGAAAAGTACTCTAAAAATTCATTCTTATTTAGGTTAGATAGCTCTCTAAGTCTTTGTCCATTAAATAGATATCCACCCTCAATAAGATAGTTAAAAATATCTGCATCGCTGATTTCAAAAAAAGATTTTAGCCTATAAAGCATTTGAAAATTTTCAAGGTTGATTTCTTCAGATATAAATCTTTTTATGAGTTTTCTTTCTTCTCTAGAAAACTTATTACTTAGCTTGAGTAAATCTCTATAATAAGACTTTATCAATGAATTTGATGATAAAAATATCAAAAGTTCTTGGTCCATATTTTTGTTCATGAATGGCTCAAGAACTCTTCTAATATGGTTATCATCTATTGATCTTACAAAATCTTTAATTGAATAGTTTTCTTTAAGAACCAGTCCATAAAAAAATGGACTATTTATAAAATTCAAATAATTTGATTCTAATGATCCATTTACAATACTAGTGATGATTTCTTGTATCAAATAAATCCTAAAGATCGAGAAATATTTCTGAAAAAATATATTATCTACGTCTCTTAAAAAATAATCAAGACTTTTTATTTGCTTATAAAAGTCATTATATAGAGCATTTTCGACATCTAATTTTTTACCACAAGATGATAAAAATTCATATTTATTCTTTAAATATTCTATTTTTATATACACATCGTCTTCTCTTAACAAATTTTCTACTAGATCATCATCCAGCAGTCTAGATAATTTTGATTTTGCTTTTACACAAACATCTTTCATATAACCTCCTTTCCACAATGGTATATTTTACCTGAATTTTTTTCAAAAGAAAAGCTTTAATAATATTTATTGTGTTTTATATATAATAAATATTATTAAAGCTTATATTATACTACCAAATCTCCACTAATAGTGAATGATGTATTATCTTTTATTTTTACATTTACAAATTGACCAATCAAACTTTTATCTGCCTTTACATGAACTAACTTATAATCATCAGTACGGCCTGTCAAAACTTCTGGATTATTTTTACTTTCTGATTCCAAAAGAACTTCTACAGTTTTTCCTATATATTTTTTGTTTTTTTCATAAAAAATTGGATAGATAGTATCTAATAGTCTATCAAACCTATCTTGTATAATGTCATCATCTAAAGGTTTAAGTTTTGCTGCTCTTGTCTTTGGCCTTGGTGAGTATTTAAATGTAAATGCTGTATCATATTCTACGATTTCACATACCTTTATAGTTTCTAAAAAGTCCTCTTCTGTCTCTGTTGGATACCCAACTATGATATCTGTAGATATGGCTATGTCTGGTATAGCTTCTCTAAGTTTATTTACTCTTTCAAGGTATTTTTTTTGATCATATCTACGATTCATATCTTTTAAAACCTTATCTGAACCTGACTGTAAAGGCAAGTGAAAATATTTACATATATTATCATATCTTTTTATAACTTCGATCAATTCATCAGACAAATCTTTTGGATGGCTTGTCGTAAATCTTAGTCTTTTTAAATTTGGGATTTGTGCTATCTTTTCCAATAATTCAGGGAATGTGTGTTTAAAATCAGATTTATTACCGTATGAATTTACATTTTGTCCCAAAAGAGTGATTTCCTTGTATCCTTGGTTAACTAAATATTCTACCTCTTGGATTATAGAAGAAGGTCTTCTTGAATCTTCCCTACCTCTTGATTCTGGTACAATACAATAAGAACAGAAATTATCGCAACCTGTCATTATATTAACATAGGCTTGGAAGTCATTTGGTGTATTATATTTTACAAAGTCATCTTTTGCATTATCTGTTGATATATCTACAACTCTTTCATTAGTCTCTAGATACCTAAATATAAGGTCTGAAAGAGAATTGATGTTTTTAGTTCCAAAAATTATATCTACTTCATCATGTTTGTCGATTATAACTTGTCTGGCAACCTCAGTCTGCATCATACAACCTGATACAGCGATAATTTTTTCAGGATTTTCTTTCTTTATTTTTTTTAGAGAAGAGACCTGTCCATATAATTTTAGTTCTGCATTTTCTCTGACTAGACAAGTATTAAATAAGATAAAATCTGCTTTTTTTCTATCTTCTTCATAGACATAACCCAGATCCTCTAGTATAAATGAAATTCTTTCTGAATCGTGCTCATTCATTTGGCAACCAAAAGTTGTTATATTGTATGTTTTTCCTTTAAAAAAATCTCTATATTTATCTATATTTGCCATATTGCTCCTTAAAGAAAAAAGAGATGATTAGATTCATCTCTTTTAATTATAAAAATTATTCAGCATCTTCTTCGATTGAACCAAGTAGATCTTCAGAACCTTGTTCTGATAAAGCTTGTGCAAGCATATCTCCTAGGTTGTTGTTTAGATCGTCATCACCGAATGAGTTTGTGTTTTCTCTTTCAACTTTTCTTCTTGGTCTATCGTTATTTCTAACTTGTTTTCTTGGCTTTCTTTCAGGTCTCTCTGGAGCTTCTTTAAGAGCCTTTATGCTTAGACCAACTTTTTCTTCTTCTTTGTCGATAGAGATGATTTTAACTTCTACGCTGTCACCAACGTTTAGTTCATCTGATGGTTTTTCTACGTGTTCCCAAGAAATCTCAGATACGTGAACTAAACCTTCTACTCCGTCTGCTATTTCAACAAATGCTCCAAAGTCAAGTAGGTTTACTACCTTTCCTTCTACAACATCGCCAACTTGGTGGTTGTTAGCAAAACTTTCAAATGGTTTTTCTATAAGTTGTTTACGTCCAAGTGAAATTCTGTTCTTCTCTTTATTAAGTTTTAATATCTTAACTTCGATTTCATCGCCAACGTTTAAAACATCAGAAGGGTGTTCAACTCTTGTCCAAGCAATATCAGAAACGTGTAGCAAACCATCAAGACCATTAACTTCTACAAAAGCACCAAAGTCTGTAAGTCTAGCCACTTTACCTTTAACTACTTGACCTTCTTCTAGTTCTTCCCATAGGCTATCAAGTTCTTCTTCAAGAACTTCTCTTCTAGATAAAACAAGTCTATTTTTTCTCTCATCGATGCTTACGATCTTAAGATCCCATTCTTCACCAACGAATTTTTTAAGATTTTTAACAAAATATGTTGCAATTTGGCTAGCTGGTATAAAACCATTAACGCCATTAACTTCAACAGTTAGTCCGCCCTTGTTAAATCCATTAACTTTACCGTGAACTAATTCTTCGTTTTCAAACTTTTCAGCTAATTCTGTCCAAGCTTTCATGCCCTCTACTCTTCTTGTAGATAAAGCTACGTTGCCTTCGCCATCATCTAGTTTGATAACGTAAACGTCTATATCCTCACCAACTTCAAAACTGTTTTTAGGATCATTTGCTTCTTCTTCAGTCATTTCATCTAGTTTAACAATACCATCTGCGCGATATTGGATGTCAACAAATACTTCATCATCTTTTACGTTGATAACTGTACCTGTGATTACCTCTTTTGGGTAAATCTTTCTTAAACTATTTTCCAGACTGTTCATAAATTCTTCTTTTGTGAATTCATCCATACTACTTACTACCTCCTCGATAATCGTATCAGGCGTAGACGCACCTGCGATTATTCCTACTTTTTTAAATTTAGAGAGCTTTTGCAAAGGTAGATCTTTAACAGTTTCAATCCTTAAAACATTTTTACAAAACAAACTAGCTACCTTATATAACTTGTTTGTATTAGAACTATTAAAACCACCAACTACAATCATACAATCAACCTGACTAGCCAATTTTCTTGCAGAATCCTGTCTAAGTTTAGTTGCATTGCAGATTGTGTTTTCTATTACTACACTATCATTATTTTCTTCTAACTTGTTAGCAATATTCATGAAATATTCAAGTCTATTTGTAGTCTGGCTTACTACATATAGCTTTTTATAATTCTTAATATTTTTTGCTTCAGTCTCATCTGAAATAACTATACCATTATTTACAAAAGAGTCCATAGCAATTATTTCTGGATGACTTTTATCTCCAATAATTATTATTTGATATCCATCATTCTCTTTATCTTTTATTTTTTTATATATGTTATTAAGAACTGGACATGTCGCATCATAAAGTTCATTTCCATTTTCTTTTAGAAGTTCCTTGAACTTTTTATCTTCTCCATGCGCTCTTATGACAATTAAAGAATCTTTTATTTCTAGTGCATTCTTATGATCAATGACCTCTAGACCTTTACGGCTAAATTCTTCTACTAACTGTGGATTATGAATCAAAGGGCCCAGGCAATAGGCTTTCTTGCCAGCCTCTAGTGCTTTTTTTGCAAGGTCTACGCTTCTTTTTACACCAAAACAAAATCCAGAATTTTCAGCTATTAATATCTGCATATTCTCTACTTTCTAACGATAATCTCTCATCATAAATTTCTTCAAACACTCTATCACTAATGATTTTCATGGCTTCTTTATTTTTCAAATCTTCATATTGGTTGATCGCTATCAAATCTTTTACATATATATCAACTTTGGAAAATATTCTATAAGTTGTCACAATTTCTACAGGGAGTATATCTGCCTTTGCCTTACTAGCTATAAAAGCTACCCCCTCTTTCATATTATTCCTGTCTATAGATTTAACCCTTGTTCCTTCCGGAAAGATCCCCAATGTCTTATCTTCTTTTATCAATTTTATTGAATATCTTAAAGCCTTTAAGTCATTTGATTGTCTATCAATAGGGAAAGCATTCAGTCCAGTCAAAATTTTATTAAGCAAAGCATTTTCAAAAAGCTCTTTTTTTGCCATAAAATTAAATTCATAAGGTAAGGCGATACCTAAAAATATAGGATCTAAATTGGACCAATGATTAGCACAAACTATAATATCAGAACTATTAGGAAGTTTTTCTTTATTGTGTACCCTTATTCTAAAAAAAGGAAAGAAAACAACTTTTAGTATGGCTAAAATAATCCTATAAAACATCCTCATCCTCCATAAAAGATAGAATCAGATCTACTGTTTGATCTATACTGAGTGCAGAATTATCAATCAAATGTGCATCCTCTGCCATTTTTAATGGTGAAACTTTTCTATTTGAGTCATATTCATCTCTTTTTATTATAGATTCTTCTAGGTCTTTTATATCAAGATCTGACTCATGCTGGTCAAATCTTCTCTTTGCTCTTACATAAGGGCTTGCAGTCAAATAGAACTTGTATTTTGCATCAGGAAAAACTACACTACCTATATCCCTACCGTCTAATATAAAAGAAGTATTTTTTGCAATTTCTCTTTGAAGATCAACCATTTTTCCCCTAACAAAATCTATAGCAGAAACCCAAGATACATTCTTTGTGACATCATCAGTTCTAAGTTTATCAGTAACATCTTTACAATTAATAAATAACTTATTATTTACAAAACTTATATTTATATCGTCTAAAGATTTTTTCAATATTTTTTCATCAGTATCCTCATCAAAACCCTGGTCCAAAAAATATTTTGCCACAGCCCTATACATCAATCCAGTATTTAGATACTCAATATTTAATTTTTTTGCTAGAATTTCTGAAATTGTAGATTTTCCAGAACCACTAGGTCCGTCTATTGCTATAATATAAGTCATAAATTCTCCTTTATATATTTACCACAGGCGAAAGCTGTTGATAAGTAGATTTGTAAATTATATCCACCAGTCAAAGAATCCACATCGATTATTTCACCTACAAAAAATAAATTTTCAATTTTTTTGGACATCATGTTGGTAGGATTGATCTCTTTAACATCAACACCACCTCTTGTGACGACAGCATTTCCAAATCCCCCATAGTGATCAAATGTCAATTTAAACTCTTTTAGGGATTTTACTATGAGATTCCTGGCATCTTTTTTTAGATAAGATGCAGAAATATCCTTATCAATAAATAACCTATCTAGTATAAAATCAACTAAAGAATCGCTAATAATAGTTTTTAAGACATTTGCAATTGTCTTTTTTGAATGCTTTTCAATTTGATTTACTAGAAGTTTATCTAAGTCATTATAGGATAAATCATTAAAAAAATCTATGCTCATCTGATCAATTTTTTTACTATCAAGCAAAGAACTTGCTTTTAGCACTAAAGGTCCAGTTATAAAATTAGAATTTATCATAAGTGGTCCTTCGATATTGATTTCATCGGTTTTGGTTTTTGCATATAAGCTTAACTTATCAAAAGACAAAGCTTTAATAGGAAGCTTATCTTTAATAAAAATAGGAACTAATACTGGTTTTGTTTCTATTATTTTATGACCAAGATCTTCTGCAATTTTATATCCTGTACCGTCTGATCCAGTTATTTTATATGATTTGCCCCCAGTTGCTATTATCAATGCATCAAAAATATATTTACTATCCTTAGTTTTTACAATAAATTTATCATTTTTTTCTACAGCCAGCACTTTAGAATTGGTTTCTAAATCAATGCCTAAGTCTACTATCTTCTTATAGAAAAAATCAACTATTTCTCCTGCATCTTGACTTTTTGGAAAAACACGTCCATCTTCTTCACTTATCAACTCTATACCTTCATTTCTAAGGTTTTCCATAAGAGCAAAGTTATCAAACTTATTAAAGCAAGAATATATGAACTTTTTATTTCTAACAACATTTTGCAAAAACTGATCATAGAGGCATTCATTTGTGATATTACACCTACCTCCACCAGTTATCATTAGTTTTTTGCCTATTTGAGGATTTGACTCTAATATTGTAATATTATTATTTTTTGACTTTGCGGTAATTGCAGCCATTAATCCTGCTGGACCACCACCAATAATTCCTATATTTATCATAAATTTTCTCATAAAAAAAGATAGTTACCTATCTTAATATTTTCTCAACAAATTTCATTTCTTCTTTAGTAAAATATCTATACTCTTTTTTCTTTAGGTCACCAAGTTTTATAGATCCAATCCTTATTCTTTTTAGACTTATAACCTTAGAACCAAAATAGTCAAACATCCTTCTAATCTGTCTGTTGTATCCTTGGTGAATTATAACCCTATAGGTATTTTTACCTATTAGTTTTATTTTTGAATCTGAGGTGATTTCTCCATTGCCGATATTCAAACCCTGACAAAACTTTTTAATTTGATCCTTACTTAATGCCTTATCCGTCTTAACTATATATTCCTTTTCAAGTTTAAATCTAGGGTGGATAATATTATTTGTAAATTCTCCGTCATTCGTGATTATAAGGAGTCCTTCACTATCCTTATCAAGCCTACCAGCTGCAAAAAATCTTTGTTCAATGTTAACAAGATCATTTAGGTCCTTGTCATTATAAGGATCATAATTGCTTGTGATAAAGGATACTGGTTTATATAGTTTTATATAAAACTTATCTTCTAGAACGAGCTTTTTCCCCTCTATTTCTACTAGATCATTTTTATCAACTATCATACCTGGTTCAGATATATTTTTTCCATTTACCCTTACTTTTCCATTTTTTATTAGAAGATCAGCTTTTCTCCTAGATGTATATCCACTTTGAGCTATAAATTTATTAATCCTCATCCTTACTCTCTATTCTAATTTCTGGTAGGTCCTCTAGTGATCCTATATCAAAATATTGCAAAAATAAATCTGTAGTCCCGTATATAATGGGTTTACCGATCTTATCTAGTCGTCCTTTTTCTTTTATTAAGCCCTTAGATAAAAGTGAATCTATAGTTGACTGGGAATTTACCCCTCTGATTTTATCAATTTCAACCCTAGTTATAGGTTGCTTGTATGCAATCAATGACAGGGTTTCCAGTGTAGAAGAGCTAAGTTTTTTCTCTGTTTTACTGACCAGTTTTTCAAAATATTTGTCATGTTCTTTACGACTAGTAAATTGATAAGCGCCGTTATAAATCCTAATAAATAATCCGCTTTCTTTTTCATTTTTTTCTTTTATAAGGCAATCTAAGGCTTTTTTTATTTGATTTTTGTCATAATCATATATTATTTTTGAAAGGTCGTCTAAATCTAGTGGTTCAGCCCAAACATATAGTATTTCTTCTATAAGACCCATTAAATACTCATTTGTCATATAGTCCTCTTTATAATTTTAAAAGAATTTATATCAGCTTGGTTAAGATATATCTCTTTTAATTTTACCATCTCTAATAAGGCCAAAAAAGTAGCTACACACTCTGCCTTAGAATTTATTCTACGAGTTATATCATGTAGATTTAGCTCTTTAGAAAAATTAAGGGTTTTTCTTAGACTTATCAAGTAGGAATTGACATCTGGCAGTTTTTCTCTATCAAAGATTTTTTCTTCTGTTCTTTCATCCGCTTCTAGTTTTTCTAGAAGTTTTTTAAATTCTTCTGATAAGATCTTTATATCCTGATTTATGATTATTTCTTCATTATAGAAACCAGTCAAATCTTCTTGATATTTCACATGGATTTTTCTAGCTTCATTCTCCATTAGCTTAAAATCATCTTGTACAGACTTTATTTTTTTATATTCTATCAAATATGATAAGAAGTCTTCTTCTAGATTTTGATTCTCTTCTTTAGGTAAAAGCTTATTCGCCTTTATTGTCAATAATATAGATGAAGTATATATAAACTCAGATAATGATCCTATATCTATAGACATCTTAGAAACTTCTTCTAAAAACGGTGTAGTTATATCTTCTATCTTTACATCATATATATCGATTTTTTCTCTATCAATAAGTTTTAAAAGAAGATCAAATGGTCCCTCAAATTCCTCTAATTTTATATTAAGCTTCATCTAAACCTTTCAAAGCATACAATATAGCTATTATTGATTTAGCATCAGTAATCTCACCATTTTCTACCATCTGATAAAGTTCTTTTATATAAAAAGACTCTGCAATAACATTTTCATCTTCATCTTGATCAAGGCTTGATCTTTCTAGGTTTTTGCCGACAAAAAATGAAAGTTTATCATTGGTAAATCCAGGCGAAGAGTGCATATCGAACAAATATATTATTGTATTTGGCAAATATCCAACTTCTTCTTGAAGTTCTCTTTTTGCAGCTTCTATTGGTAGTTCTCCCGGATCCACTAGTCCTGCTGGTATCTCAAGAGTCATTTTATCAAGTGCTTTTCTGTATTGTTTAACCATCCAAATCTTATCGTCTCCATCATAGGCGATTATACCCACACCTTTTTGATGGTCTACTATCTCTCTTTTAGAATATCTCTTGTTTTCAAGCTCAACTGTTTCAACCCTAAGTTTGAGTATTTTACCATCATAAATACTATCTGATTTTATGGTCTTTTCATAAAATTTATCATTATTCATTTCTCAAATCCTCCGCCATCTCTAAAATTTCTCTAGCTGACTTTTTGGTTGTTTCTGTAATGTCAACCCCACCAATAAGCCTAGCTATCTCCAATGTTCTATCATCTCCAATAATCGTTTTTGAAGTAGAGATAGTAGAATCTTCATTATCTTCTTTGCTAATAAGTATATGATTATTTGCAAGAGATGCTATCTGAGGCAAATGACTTATAGCTATTATCTGTCTATTTTTTGATATATCTAAAATTTTTTCCCCAACAATTTGAGCAGTCCTGCCGCTGATACCAGTATCTATTTCATCAAAAATCATAGTATCAATATTATCATAGTTTGAAAATACTTGTTTAAAAGCAAGCATGATCCTTGAAATCTCACCACCTGACGCAGTCTTGTCAAGACTTGTGAGATCCTCACCCTTGTTGGTCCTAATCAAAAAATCAACATCGTCGCAACCAGACTTATCAAAATTGTCTTTTTTAGTGATTACGATTTTAAATTTACCATTTTTTATGTTTAAATCTAGTATTTCTTTATTTATTGATTTTTCCAAACTTTTTGCCTTATCAATTCTGATTTCGTGAAGTTTTTGACTCACTTGCTCAATCTCTTGATCAAAAGCTTTTATAATGTCCCCTATATTTATTCTCAAATCCTCAATTTGTTCAAGTTCATTAAGTCTTTCTTTCATAGATTCATAATAGGACTTTATATCTTCTATTGAGTTGCCATATTTTCTTTTTATTGAAAATAATTTATTATTAATTGATTCAAGCTCTTGAAGTTTTTCTGGATCTGTGGCTAAAATATCCACATAATAATCAGCATCAGAATATATTTGGTTAAGTTCATCAGATAGACCTACAAGCCTATCATATAATTCAGAAGTTTTTTGATCTATAGATGTAAAATCATCAATGCTAGCTATAGCATCACTAAGCATTTTTGATATTGATGGTGCGTTATAATCATCAGATTCAATTAGACCCAACAATTTATAATATGCATCTCTGAGACTGGAAATGTTTGATAATCTCTTATATTCGGCATCTAAACTTTCTTCATCTAGATTAAATATATCAATCTCTTCTATTTCATCAATTTGATAATTTAAAAGGTCTCTTTCTCTGGTGACTTCTTCTTCACTAAGGTCTAGGTTTTCATATTTTTTTATATTTTCATTTCTTTTGCTAACAAGTTCAGAAAGCTTGTGTAAAAGGTCTTTAGTTTCTTGATCATTTTTATATGAGTCAATCAATTTTATATAATTAGACCTATTCATATATATATTTGAATCTCCCTGCTTGTAAATATCAATAAGATAAGGACTTAGTTCCTTTAGGATATTTAAACTTGCAAGTCTCCCGTTTATCCTAATTGATGAAGAGGATTTGCCAATATTTCTACTTATTATAAGCTTATCATCATCAAAACTTATTCCTTTTTCTTCAAATAAATTAATAAAATCCTTACCTAGTATAAAAACCCCTTCTATCAGAGTCCTATCTTTATACTTTCCTATAGAATCTTTGTTAGCTCTTTTACCAAGCAGAAGATTGATTGCTTCTAGAATTATAGACTTACCTGAACCTGTCTCTCCAGTTATAACATTAAAACCATCTTCTAAAAAAATATGATTTTTTTTAATTATAATAAAATTATCTATATAAAGCTCAGATAACATTATCTAACAAGGCTCCTTAGTTCTTCTAAAAGATCTTCTATCTGATCTGTATTTTTAGGCGTTATAAATATTGTATCTATTCCCGTAACCATGCCTCCAATATTATCTAATTTAGCATTTGTTATGTACTGACCGCAGACTGTCGCGCAATATGAAATTGTTTTTATAACGATCATTTGGCTTGACAATTCAACAGATAGGACGGCTTCTTTAAATATTTTTTCTATCCTTTCTGTTAATGTATCGTAAACAGCATCTACAACAGTATATTTATATTCATAATCATCACTTTGAACTTTGGATATTCTTAATTCTTTTATATCCCTTGATATTGTAGCCTGGGTGGCCTCTACTCCCTGTTGTTTTAGTATATCAGATAATTGACTCTGGGTTCTAACATCATTATTTTGAATTATATCTAATATTAATCTTTGTCTTGTGTATTTCTTCATAGTATCCCCTAATAAGTTCTCGCAGACAAATAATCCACTATGTAAGTCAAAAATTCATTTTTATCAAATCGACTTATAGCTTTTTTAGCTTTAAAATTTAGTTCTTTCAGTAGGCTTATAGCATCGGACCTACTCAAAACATTCAATATATTTAGCTCATCTTCATAATTTTCCTCAAGCAAATCATCCTGGATCTGAAAAGATAAGCCTAAATTATATGCATAATTTTCAATATTTTCTAAGTCTTCACCGCAAATACCAGCACTTAGTGCAGCACCAACACAACTAGCCCTAAAAAGGTCAGATGTTTTTCTAGCATATACTTCTAATATATATTCCAAATCATAACACTCTGGATGTCTAAGGTCTAAAATCTGACCATTGATCATGCCCGACTTTGATGATCTTTCTAATAAATATTTAGAAGCTTTTATAAATGAATTATCTGCCATACATATAGACATTAGGATTATTGCCGCTTCATTTAGCAAAGCATCCCCAGCAAGTATTCCCAAATCTTCTCCAAATTTTTTATGTAAGCTTTCTCTACCTCGTCTGTAGTCATCATTGTCCATAGGGGGTAAATCATCATGAATTAGTGAATAAGCATGAATAAATTCTATAGCTAGGGCAAATCTATAATCAAGACTAGTTAAATTATGTGAAAACATTTTCTTACTCTCTAGATATAAACTGGCCCTGACCCTCTTTCCACCATCAGATCCATAAAGCATAAGCTCTTCTATAAATATATCAGGGGAAAAATAATCATTTACTTCTTTATCTATTATTTCCTTATTTTGAATTAATTGTTTTATAAATTCTTCTTTACTGGTCACTTTCAATTATTTCCACCTTAGCTTTGTATTCTGTCAATGAGTTTTCAAGATCTTTATATAGTTCTTTTGCTTGATCATACAATTTTATACTCATATCCAAATTATCTTTATTAGATTCAATTTCTTGTAAAATTTCTTCTATTCTCTTATATTTTTCTTCAAATGTCTTATCCATCAACCAACTACCTCTACCAAAACATCACCATCAGAAAATCCAATTTTTAATAAATCTCCTCTAGACAATGAGTGCTTTGAATATACTTTTGTCCCATCTTTTTTTATACTTATAATATCTTTATTTAATTCTATGAGTTTTTGAACCATGTCTAATTTTAGTTTTACAGAATCAAGTTTTATTTTTCTGTATTCCAAGTTTTTACTTACACTTGCTGAGATCTTCTCCATCAACAGTTCCAAGTCACTTAACTTTTGTTCAATATTATTTTTTGGATTTAGAAATCCTATTCTAGATCCCAAAGAATCCAACTTTATTTCATTAATATCTATTGATTTATTGATGGTCAATAGAGCTTCTTTAAATTTGTCATCAATTTTTTTCTTGTAATCATCATATAAACTAATAATAAAAGATCCTGCTTCTGTTGGTGTTTGCAAGCTTAAATCACTCACATAATCAATTAAATTTGTATCTATATTGTGTCCAACTGCAGAAACTATTGGTGTTTTGGCATAAAAACAAGCATCAAGAATCTTTCTTTCATTAAAGGTTGAAAGATCTTCATTAGATCCGCCTCCCCTAGTTATAACTATTAGATCTAAATTCATATCATCTAGATTTTTTATAGCCCTAGATATTTGATTTATGGATTGTTCTCCTTGGACTTTGACTGGAGAAAAGTATATATGTATATCATTTGGCTTGGTATTTATCATAGCAAGAAAGTCAACAAGAGCTGCCCCATCTTTTGATGTGATAAGACCGATTCTTTTGGCTAACCTATCTATAGTTTTTTTCTTCTCTATATCAAAATAACCATTTGATCTTAAGTCTTCTTTCATCAAAAGAAATTCTTTATATTTTTCAGAAAGTCCTACATCTGTGACCTCACTTGCTACGATTACAAGTCTTGAAGAATAATTGTTAAAATATAAATTTCCCCTAAGCATGATTTCCTGACCTGGATTAAATTCAAAATTTATATCCTTATCTTCATAATAATATATCACACAATCTATTATCTCTAGATCCTCTTTCAAAGAGAAATAGAGGTGAGAATTGTTAAACCTGATATTAGCAAGTTCACCTTTTATGTAGACTCTTTGAAAAATGGGATCATGTTTTATATTTGATTTTATATACTCATTAAACTGTTTTACACTTAGGGGCTTTCTCATTTATTATCTTTTCTTACTATGTTTCCAAGTATCAAATTAACTAATTTATAATCATCAGTATCTGAAAACTTTTTGCTTAGATTAACTGCTTCATTTATAGAAACTGAGACTGGTATATCCATAAAATAAATCTCATTTATTGATAAATATAATATAGACCTTACCATCTTGCTTATAATTGTATGTTTATCTAATAGATTTTCTTCTAATTTTTTTTCGATTTGATCGTAATTTTTTTTATACGAATTGATAGAATCTATAATAAATGTTTCTTTTTGATCTATGTTGTGATTTTCAAACAAACTTATTGTGTCATCAATTTTATTAATAGTATCTTGATAAATGAGTTTCAATACCCATTCTCTTTGTTCTACTCTATTCATTAAATCTCTAATTTGTTAACATTCACGTTAACTCTATTTACATATATTCCCGTCATTGTTTCAACAACGTTTTTGACATTTTCTTGTATTTTTTTAACTGTCTTTCTCACATTAACATTTTTATCCAATGAAATATTTAGATCAATTACAAGTCCACCTTCAACTTTTCTTACATTTGTTTTAGTTGTTCTATTTTGGAGAGATTCGATAAAACCCTCGTCTGAGTTTTCTTCATATACTCCATATATTTCATTTGTTGCTTGAATTGCAATTTGATCTATTATTTCATCAGCAATTTTTACTGACCCATCTTTAAATCTATTAGCCATTATTTATCTCCTATACTCTTGATAGATAATCTCCACTTCTAGTATCTATTTTTATAACATCACCTTCATTGACAAAAATTGGCACGTTTATTACAGCACCGGTTTCTACTGTAGCTGGCTTTGTTACATTTGTAGCTGTATCCCCTTTAACCCCAGGTTCAGTTTGTATTACAGCAAGCTCAACAAAATTTTGTGGTTCGATTGAGAATGGTTTGCCTTCATAGAATTTTATCATTACCGTATCATTTTCTCTTACATATATGATGGCTTCTTTTACTGCTTCTTCTTCTATACCGATTTGCTCAAAAGTTTCTGGATCCATAAAATAATACAATTGACCATCATTGTATAAATATTGCATTTCTTTTGTAGAAATAACTGCATTTTCAAATTTTTCATTTGGGTTAAAGGTTACATCCTTAGCTCCGCCTTGCATTACTGATCTGATTTTAGCCCTAACAAAAGCTGCACCCTTACCTGGTTTTACGTGTTGAAAATCAACCACTTGATATACATCGTTATCATATACAAAAGTTATACCTTTTCTTAAATCATTTGCTGAAATCATAATTCCTCCTAATTGGTATTTCTTTAATTATTATACCATTTTTATCGAAATATTAAAAATTTTATTCATTACAAATATCTCTTTCTAAGTAAGATATTGTGAATTTATCAATATTTTAGTATAATAACCATAAATTATAGGAGTTTATATGAATAATTTAGCAATAATTTCTGAATTTAATCCCTTTCATAATGGACACAAATATCTCTTAGACAAAGCAAAAGAAGAACTGAATGCAGATTTATCAATAAGTTTAATGAGCGGAGACTTTGTTCAAAGAGGAGATGCCTCCATCCTTGGTAAATATAAGAGAGCTTATTGCGCTGTAAAATTAGGATTTGATCTTGTAATAGAAATGCCCAATTTTATAAGCCTACAAGCTGCTGAGTTTTTCGCAAGAAAATCTATAGAAATCCTAGATAAAATCAAGGTTGACTATTTAGTTTTTGGGATTGAAAAAATTGATCCTAAAGAATTTTTATCTAATTGTGATATTATTCTATCTAATAAAGAAAATATACTTGCTTTACAAAAGTCTTATATGAAGCAAGGATTATCCTTTACAAGATCTAAAAATATGGCTATAAGCAAATTTATAGACCAAGATTTTCTGACTTCAAATAATATCCTTGCCCTCGAATATATATCTTCAATTAGGGAAATAGGCTCTAATATAACTCCTTACCCCATAAAAAGGATGAAATCTTTAAATCAAGACAAGGATTTTCTTGATGAAAGATTTGCATCATCTACAGCTATTAGGAATAATATAAATAAAAATATAGTAAATTTTATGCCAGAAATATCATTTAATATACTAGATAAATATAGGGATTTATTTACTGTTAAGGACGATAAGTACCTTTATAATATTTTAAAATATAAACTTTTTATAGAGAAAAAACCAATGGATCAAATTTTATCCTTTGAAGAGGGAATGGATAATTATTTTAGAAAGATTATAAAAGATAATTCATCTTTTGAGGACTTTTTGAACCAAGCTACTAGCCAGAGATATACAAAATCTAGGATTAGAAGATTAACTCTTAACTATATACTTGCTAATGAAGAGTATTTTAACAATTTGGATATAGACTTTATAAAAATACTCGCCTATAATAAAAAATCTACTAATTATTTTTCTGACATTAGCAAAAATATGCAAATTGTTATAAACAAGTCTGATTCTTGTAAACTAAAATCAAACAGTCTTTTAATATATAAAAATATGATTGACGCTTCTAATTTATATAGTTTACTTACTAATACAAAAATAAACTATGATTATTTGCACAATAATAGACCTATCAACTGATAGGTCTATTATTTTATTTGCTTTCAAGTATTTTTTGTCTGTTTTTTTCCAATTGTTGAGCAAGAGCGCTGAAATTGTCAATTGAACCTGAGAATAATTTATCAATATATTGGTATGATTGTTCTCTAATTTGTTTTGCTTCTGCAGTAGCTTCTTGGAGTATCCTATCAGCTTCGCTTCTTGCCTGTTGGGTTATTTCATGTTCGCTAACCATTCTTTGGAATTGACTTTTAGCCTGCTCTTTGAAGTTTTTGATTTCTCCCTCAGCTTGGCTTAGTCTACTATCAGCTTCACTACTAGCTTCAGATAAAATTCTATCTTTTTCATCTGTAACCCACTGTGCTTGCTTGATTTCTTCTGGCAATGATTCCTTCATTTCATTTAAGATATCATAGATCTCATCAGGATCAACAGATACCTTTCTTGAAAATGGTACAGAGCTAGCTTCATCCATTATGTCTTCCATCTCATTGATTAAATCAGTTATTTTATTTGCCATCTTTCCTCCTAATAATTGAATTTTTCTTTAATTCTTTTTTCTACACTTGGGTCTACAAAAGCTGATACATCACCTTTAAATATAGCAATTTCTCTAACTCCGCTGGAGCTTACATATGAATATGTTGGGTTACTAAGTAAAAAAATTGTTTCAAGCCCATCATATAGCTTTGAATTTATCCTTGCAATATTTTTTTCATATTCATAGTCAGTTACAGCCCTAAGGCCCCTAGCAATGACTTTCACATTTTCAGACTTTGCAAAATTAACCAAAAGTCCATCAAAAGATTTAATTTTAATATTTTTTAGTTTTTCTTTTTTTATAACATCATTTACAATCTCTTCTCTTTCCTTGACTGTAAATAATGAATTTTTATTTTCATTTTTTAATATAGCAACGATTACCTCATCAAACATAAGGCTGAGCCTTTTGATCATATCCATATGACCATTTGTCAATGGGTCGAAGCTACCTGGGTAAATAACTTTCATTTCGAATAAATTTTTATAAATTTCCTTCCATAAGATTTATCCTTACATATATGTAAATCATATTTTTCAGAAAAATCTAAGTCCATACTTGATTCTGTTATAACTATACCGTCTTCATTTAATAAGTCATATTCTATAATCCAATATAGGGACTTATCGATAAAATCTGTTTCATAAGGTGGGTCTAAAAAAATATAGTTAAACTTGACATTTTTTTCTCCTAGATCCTTTAAACATTTGATATAGTCAGCTTTTGTTAGTATAGCATTTTCAGTCTTTATTTTTTTGATATTTTCTTTTAATAATGAAAAATTAGAAAAATTTTTCTCATTAAAATATACCTGCAATGCTCCTCTTGACAAAAATTCTATGCCCATTTGACCTGTTCCAGCAAATAAGTCTAGGGCAGTAAATTTGTCCCTATAAGGATACAACATATCAAATATAGCTTCCTTCACCTTATTATCAGTAGGTCTAGATGTTTTCGATTTGGGACTTAATAGATTAAATCCCTTATATTTTCCTGCTACTACTTTCATCAGTTTAAAATTATATCCTTATCTTCTCCAAAATATTTTTTTATATATTCTAAGTTAGCGCCTTTAAATTCTTTTTCTTTCAAATAATCAAATATCATAAAAGCCCTATCTGTGTCTTCCTGACTCATATTTAGACTTTCTATCTCCGACAGATTGTTACCATGTTGAATTAATGATAAGATTTTACCTCCACCCCTAAGTTCATAGTCCTTTTGGGAAATCTCGAATCCGTCTTGACTTTTTTCTAAAATATTAAGCTTAGGATTTATCTCTCCATCTTTATCCATCAAAAAACAATAGGATAAGTAAGGTCCTCTGCCAACTCTGCCCCTGAGTTGGTGTAATTGAGATAGGCCAAAATTAGATGCATTGTATATTACCATAGTATTGGCATTTGCCACATCTATACCTACCTCTATAACCGTTGTTGATATCAAAATATCTATTTCTCCCTTTGAAAACTTATACAAAACTTCTTCCTTTAAAGCTGGATTTAATTTTCCATGAAGTTTTTCAATCCTAGAATTTTTTATATTATTTTTATATCTCTTATAGAGATTTTCTAAAGAATTTGGATCATCAGAATCAATATTGTTGGTTACCACATAAACTTGTCTACCATCTGAAATATTTTCTATAATTTTTTCAAACAAGAGTTTTTCTCTGTTTTCCATAATTATTTGAGTTATTACATCGGCCCTACCTTGGGGTAGCTCATTTATTATAGATAAGTCTAAAATTCTATTTAATTTTAATGACATTGTTCTAGGTATAGGTGTGGCTGTCATTGTGAGATAATTAACTTCTTTGCCTTTTTGGGCAAGATCAAGTCTCTGCTTTACACCAAACCTATGTTGTTCATCATTAATAACAAGACGCAAATTTTTAAAGTCAACATCTTCTTGGATTAGTGCATGAGTGCCTATAACTAAATCAATTGAACCATCTTTGAGATCTTTTTTTATTTTATTTTTATTATTTACAGATCCTGTTAATAGAGCCACTTTTAAACCAAAAGATTCGATTAAATCCCTGTTTTTTTCATATTGTTGTATTGCAAGAATTTCAGTCGGCACCATCATAGCCGATTGGTAATTATTTAGGCCAAAAACAATCATAGATATTATAGCAACAATAGTCTTTCCAGATCCTACATCTCCAACTAAAAGTCTATTCATCGTCTGATTCTGTTTACAATCTGAGAGAATTTCTTCTAGAGATTTCCTTTGATCTCTCGTTAAGCTGAAAGTGATTTTCGAAAGTATGTTTTCGAGATCATAATTTAATTTTAATTCTTGATCAAATCTAGAATACTTAGTCAGATAATCTAAATATATTAATTCTCTCAAAAGGTTTAGAATCTTAAGATCAGACTTTGCCGTAAGCAAAGCTTCTAAGTCAGATGGAAAGTGAACTTGACTAATTGCATATTCTTTACTTGATAGTTCAAATTTATCTAACATAGATTTATCTAAAATCTCTTCATTTTTATCAAATACTTTTAAACTCTCACTAATAAATTTCTTCAAATCTTTGTGACTAATTCCCCTACCAAGTCTATATACAGAATAAATTCCACCAATATTATGACCTTGCATATCTTCAAAAACTGGATTTATAGCTTGGTAATAACCATCCTTGTATTCGACTTTTGTATAAAATTTATAAGTCTGTCCATAAGAAATTTTTCTTATTGAAAATTTATCATTAAACCAAACCACTCTAATTTTTTTAAAATCCCCTTCAGCAAAATACATATATGAAACAGTCATATTTTTAGCCCTAGTTACATAGGGCCTAGAGATGGATTTCCATACAAAAAAGTATTTTCTATCTTCTTTAGCTTTGGAGAGACTCATTCTTACACGTCTGTCTTCATACTCTCTTGGATAATAATTATATAGGTCACTTATTGTATATATTCCTAAATTGTTTAATGCTTGGGCTTTTTTAGGACCTATACCTTTGAGGGTCTTTATGTCTTTATTCAAGGGTAGCTTGATAATAATAAACCGGTTGTCCACCGTAGATAATCTCTACATCAACATTTTTATAAGATTTTGATATCTTCTTGCCAAGGTCATTCGCCTTTTTCTTGTCAGCATCTTGTCCATAATAAATAGTTACCAAGGAAATATCATCATCTTCATCTAATGCTTTTGCAATAGCAAGCCTTGCAGTTTCTTCAATCTTAGAATCTGTAGCTACTATTTTTCCATCTAATATTCCTATATAATCATCTTTTTTAATTTGAATATTATTTACAGATGTATCTCTAATGGATATCGAAACCTCTATAGTGTGCATATCTTCGATAACATCACTCATATTTTCAATATTATCTTCTAGAGATTCTGACTCATCAAATTCTAACATTGCTGTAAAAGACTCTGGTATTGACCTAGTCTCTAAAACCATAGCATTTTTTTCTGTAAGCTCACAAGCTTGTTTAGCAGACATAATTATGTTTTTATTATTTGGGAAAATTATAATATTCTCCGCATTTATCTCTTCTAAATTATTGTATATATCCTCTGTAGATGGGTTCATAGTTTGGCCACCAGAAATAATTTTGTCTATATTCATAGATTTTAATATTTCATCATAGCCATCTCCTCTAGATACAGCAATAAATCCATATTTTTTAGATTTTTCGTCACTAGTTTTTTCTATTTTTACATCTTTATTTAAATTTTCTAATTCAACCTTAAGTAGTACTCCATCAAGCAATAAAACAGATATAACTTGTTGAGGGTAGTCTGTAAATAATGATGCTTTTAATATATCATTAGAAAAATCAAGATTTATATTACTTGCTAAATTATCTAAAGAGTTCTCAATTTTTTCAACATTTTTCTCATTTAGTCCAAGTTCAAATTTTAAACTATAAGACCCTTCTGAGTCGCTATTTTTGCTGGATAAGTCTACGTCCCTATCTATTTCATTATTTAGAGCGTTAAGTGCTCCTCTCAGTAGAAATAATAAACCTTGTCCCCCAGAATCTACTACTCCAGCTTCTTTAAGAACAGGTAATTGCTTTGGTGTATTATCGAGGGCTATCTGACCTTCAGATATTATTTCAAATAAATAATCATCAAGCTCTAAAGAATCATCAAAAGCTTCTTCTGCTTTTTCAGCCATTTTTCTAGCCACTGTAAGTATTGTTCCTTCAGTGGGTTGCATAACAGCTTTATAGGCAGTTTTTGAGGCATTAACAAAAATTTCTTTGACTTCTGCTGCTTCTATTACATCTTTATCTTTTAGAGTTTTTGACATACCTCTGACAAGTTGGGATAAGATAACACCAGAATTACCTCTTGCCCCCATTAGGGTTCCTTGACTAAGGGCCTTGCTGAGTTCGCCAACGCTTGCTCCAGCTAATTGACTAACCTTATCAACACCAGATTTCATTGTCATGGTCATATTAGTACCTGTATCCCCATCTGGAACAGGGAAAACATTGAGTTCATCGACCAAAGATTTATTTTCTTCTAAATACTTAAATGCTCCAACTATCATCTGTTGGAGCTTATTTGCATCTATTACTTTCATACTACTCCTATCTATTGATACCTTGAACAAAAATATTCACTTCTGCTACTTTTACATTCAAGGAGTTCTCAATATTATATTTAACATTCTCAATTATATTTTGCGATACAACAGGTATTCTGATTCCATATTCTAAAAATAAAGAAATAAAGATAGATACTGTTCCATTATCATTTCTTATAACCTTAACTCCTCTTTGCATATTATTAACACCAAGAAGTTTATATATGCCATCTTTAGCAGACCTACTTGCAAGCCCAACTACTCCATAAGATTGCATAACAGAAGCTACTGCTATATTTGCTATAACTGAATCATCAATTGTTACTTTTCCTAAATTATTTACATATCTAATCGTCATAATACCTCCAATGTATTATAAGTTTATAGTCTATTTTACTTTATTATACCATATTTTTTGAATCAATAAAAAATATAATGAGTATAAATAAATGTCTTGTACGGTTTTCTATATTCTTTTGCTGATTTCACTTAGTATTTGTCTTTTTCTTATTTTTTTATTATTTTTATAATATCACAAATCTATATAAAAAAGCACAGGATTTAATCCTGTGCTTTTAATGATTTGCTATTTATTTACCAGCTAATTTCTTATATGATTCATATCTTTCTTTAGCTGCTTTTTCTGCTTCTTGATACAATTCATCAGCTGTTTCTGGGAAGGATCTCTTTAGTGAAGAGTATCTAACTTCGCCTTGGATGAATTCTTGGAATGACTCGGTTGGTTCCTTAGAGTCTAACTGGAATGGATTTTTGCCCTCGTCAGCAAGTCTTGGGTCAAATCTCCATAGGTGCCAGTAACCAGCAGCAACTGCTTGTTTTTCTCTATATTGTGATTTACCCATACCAATTCTGATTCCGTGGTTGATACATGGTGCATAAGCTATAATGATTGATGGACCATTGTAGCTTTCAGCTTCTCTTATAGCTTTTAGAGTTTGATTTTGGTTTGCACCCATAGCTACTTGAGCTACATATATATATCCATAGGAAGTCATCATTAGGCCAAGGTCTTTCTTTCTAACTTTTTTACCAGATGCAGCAAATTGTGCTACCGCTGATAATGGTGTAGATTTAGAACTTTGTCCACCTGTGTTAGAGTAAACTTCTGTATCGAATACGAATATGTTGATGTTTTCACCGCTTGCTAGTACATGGTCTACACCACCAAATCCGATGTCATAGCTCCATCCGTCACCACCAAAGATCCATACAGATTTTTTGATCATGTAATCTTTTAGTTTTAGAATATTATTTAGATATTTATTAGCGTCTTCACCTTGAATATCTTCTTTAACATTTAGGATTGCAGCTGTTGCTTCTTTAGAAGCTTTTACATCATCTTTTCCTTCTAACCAAGCTTTAAATGCTTCATTATATGCTGAATCTAGACCTAGTTCTAGGAATTTATTCATATTATCTTCTAGTAGGTGTGTATTTGCTTCTGCAGCAAGTTTCATACCATAACCGTATTCTGCTGCATCTTCAAATAAAGAGTTACCCCAAGCTGGACCTCTACCACTAGATAGGTTCTTTGTATATGACATAGCTGGTGCACTTGCTCCCCAAATTGAAGAACATCCTGTAGCGTTAGCTATATACATTCTATCACCAAATAATTGTGTAATAAGTTTTGCATATGGAGTTTCACCACAGCCAGCACATGCGCCAGAGAATTCTAGAAGTGGTTGTTTGAATTGGCTTCCTTTTAGAGTCATGTCATCCATAACATCTTCTTTGTAGCCAACAACTTCGTGTGCATAAGTCCAGTTGTCTTTTTCTTTTACAACTTCTTCTTCGAAAGGTTTCATTTCTAGAGCTTTCTTAGGAGCTGGACAAACATCAGCACAGTTACCACAACCTGTACAGTCTAATGGAGATACTTGAATTCTAAAGTCGTATCCATCCATTCCTTTACCAATGGCTTTTTTAGTTTCAAAACCTTCTGGTGCCTTTGCTTTTTCATCTTCTGTTACTAAGAATGGTCTTATAACAGCATGTGGACATACATATGAACATTGGTTACATTGGATACAGTTGTCTATTTTCCATTCAGGAACGTTAAGAGCTATACCTCTCTTTTCATATGCTGTTGTACCTGATTCGAATTCACCGTTTTCTATACCTGTGAAGGCAGAAACTGGGATTTCATCTTCTTTTTGTTCAAGCATTGGTTTAACGATATTTTTGATGAATTCTGGAAGTTCTTTTTCTTCTTTAACTTCATCAACAGCGTCTTTCCATGATGCAGGTACTTCTACTTTGATAGGTGCGTCAAGTCCACTATCTACAGCTTTGTAGTTCATGTTAACTATATCTTCACCTTTGTGTCCGTATGATTTAACTATAGAATCTTTTAGGAATTTAACAGCATCTTCTACTGGTATAACTTTTGTTAAGTTAAAGAATGCTGATTGCATTATCATGTTTGTTCTTCCACCAAGACCAATATTTTGTGCTATATGGCTTGCATCAAGTATATAGAAATCAATATTTTTCTCTGCAAGTGTTCTCTTCATTTTAGCTGGTAGGTGTTCTTCTAATTCTTCTTCAGACCAAACTGTATTTAGTAAGAATGTACCGCCTTCTTTGATACCTGCTAACAAGTCATATTGGTTAACATATGCTTGTTTAGAGCATGAAATAAAGTCTGCTTCGTCTAGTAGGTATGTTGATAGGATTGGCTCAACACCAAATCTCAAGTGAGATACTGTCAAACCACCAGATTTTTTAGAGTCATAGTCAAAATAACCTTGTGCATACATGTCTGTATTATCACCGATGATTTTGATAGCTTGTTTATTAGCACCTACTGTACCGTCAGAACCGAATCCCCAGAATTTACATCTGCTTGTACCTTCGTGTCTAACTTTGAAGTCATCTCTTGGTAGTGATTTGTTTGTAACATCATCTGTAATTGATAATGTGAAGTCATGTTTTGGTTCATCTTTTGCAAGATTGTCAAATACTGCTTTTACGTCAGCTGGGATAGTATCTTTTGATGAAAGTCCGTATATACCACCAATTATAAGTGGTCTTTCTTCTTCATCATAGTAGCTAGATTTTACATCTAAGTAAAGTGGGCTACCAACTGCTCCCTTTTCTTTTGTTCTATCAAGAACAGCTATCTTCTTAACTGATTTTGGAATAGCTTTTAGTAAATGATTTTTTGAGAATGGTCTGTAAAGGTGAACTTCTACCATACCAACTTTTCTGCCTTCTTTTAGAAGAACATCAATAGTTTCTCTAGCTGCTTGACATACAGATCCCATAGCTACGATAATTTCTTCTGCATCATCTGCACCGTAGTAAGTAAATAGATCATAGTTTGTGCCTAGTAATTCATTTACTTTGCCCATATATTTTTCAACTATGCCAACTATATCTGTATAAGCAGTGTTGCTTGCTTCTGTTCTTTGGAAGAAGATATTCTTTTCAGCTGTACCCATATGTTTTGGTCTTTCTGGGTTGAGTGAATGATTTTTAAATTCTTCTACTGCTTCAAAATCAAGCATTGGAGCAAGGTCTTTATAATCCCAAACAGCTATTTTTTGGATTTCGTGACTTGTTCTAAATCCATCAAAGAAATGTACAAATGGGATTCTTCCTTCTATACTTGATAAGTGAGCTATTGGAGCGATATCCATAACTTCTTGTACTGAGTTTGAAACAAGCATAGCACAACCAGTTTGTCTTGCTGCCATAACGTCAGAATGGTCTCCATAGATAGATAGGGCGTGTGTTGCTACTGTTCTAGCAGAAACGTGGAATACACCTGGTAATCTTTCTCCAGCAATCTTGTACATGTTAGGAATCATTAGTAGTAGACCCTGACTTGCTGTGTATGTAGTAGTAAGTGCTCCTGCTGCTAAAGAACCGTGCATAGCTGCTGCTGCGCCTGCTTCGGATTGCATTTCTTTTACTTTTACTTCTTGACCAAATAAGTTTTTACGTCCATTTGCTGCCCAAACGTCCACAGCTTCTGGCATTGGTGAAGAAGGTGTGATTGGATATATAGTAGCTACATCAGTAAATGCGTATGATACGTGCGCTGCTGCTGTGTTACCATCCATTGTCTTCATTGCTCTAGTAATTGTCATCTAGACCTCCTAAAATAATTATAAGCAATTATCGTTAACACTTACTTTTAGTATAAAGTTTTTCAAAAAAAATGTCAAGTCGATCAGACTTTTTTTCATAATTTCCAAACAATTTTACTATTTTTTGCACATTTCCTGTATTTACAGCCAAATATAGATTTATACTTTCATGAGTAAAAATCATTGCAAATTATATAAATAAAATTATGATTGGGTTTTAAAAAAAATAATTATTCACATAAAAAAATCCACTACTTATGTAATGGACTTTTAATTTTAATTATAAATCACCATCTGCTAGAGTATTTGATTCCGGGTGAAAAATATTATTAGTCAAAACCCTTGCCGCATTATATCCAAAGTTTTTCTCCCTTTGGTTCATAGCAGCTACTTCTACTATAAGTGCTAGGTTCCTACCTGCCCTTACTGGCACGACTAGGTGTGGGACTTTCACACCCAAAAGATCTATATGATGTTCATCAATACCTAGCCTGTCATATTCGTAATCATCTTTCCATTGTTCTAATTCAATAACTAAATCAATTGCCTTTCTTAATTTGACAGAACCAGATCCATATAATCTTCTAACATTGATTATACCAAGTCCTCTAATTTCCATAAAGTGTCTAATATTTTCTGGTGCTGCACCAACTAATCTCTTATCAATTGCAGATATATCAACCATATCATCTGCTATAAGCCTATGGCCCCTATTGACCAGTTCGAGAGCAGTTTCTGACTTACCAACTGATGATTTTCCCATTATCAAAACACCAACACCATATACCTCTAAAAGTTCACCATGAACATTGGTTGATGGGGCTAGTTGATATTCAAGTTGGTCAGATATATCTGATATAAGCTTTGTAGTTTTTGCTGGGGATCTCAAGAGGGTGACATCATAATACATAGCAAGATCGATAATGTCTTGGTTAATCTCTCTATTGTAGGAAAATATCACTGCAGGTATGTCGTAAGATAGAATTCCTCTAAATCTCTCATATTGCATCTTACTATCTAGGCTTGTCAAGTATGTGTACTCAACTGTACCTATGACTTGTAGTCTTTTATAGGGAAACTCTTCCATATAGCCGGTTAATTGTAATCCAGGTCTATTGACATCGGCATTTTCAAGTTCTATTTCCTTATAATCAGATGATGCACTTACAATCTCTAGGCCTAAATTTTCTACTACTTTGTGCAGGTGAATAGTTTTTGTACTCTCACCTGCAGTTACTTCTTTTTCTATATGTTCACTTTTATCATCGATCTCATATCCTTCGGTCATATCTTATCCTTTCAACCTAAAATATTTGTATATCTCAAGAGCCGCTGTTTTTCCAACTAGAGGGACTTCCATCAATTCTTCAACACTTGCTTTCTTTATATTAGAAATAGTTTTGAAATGTTCATATAAATTTGCCTTTGTTTTTTCTCCTACACCCTTGATATTATCTAGGTCAGACTTTTTCATCGTCTTTCTCATCAGTGATCTGTGGTAATTTATAGCAAACCTGTGAGCTTCTTCCTGAATTTCATATATTAGTCTATAAACAGGATCTGATTTTTTTATAAAGATCTCCTCTTTTTCGTATATTATTCCCCTGGTTGTGTGCTTATCATCTTTTACAAGACCTGCCACTTCTATATTCATTCCGAGACTATCTAATACTTCTTTCGCAATGCTTACCTGTCCCTTGCCACCATCCATGAGGATCAAGTCTGGAAGTTTCCCAAATCCTGTAATTGTATTTCCCTTTAGAATTTCTTTTTTTGCATTATCAAATCTACGCATCAAAACTTCTCTAAGGGAAGCATAGTCATCTGGTCCTTCTACCGATCGTATTTTAAATTTCCTATATTCTTTTGGAGATGCAATACCATTTTCAAATACTACCATAGACCCAACAGATTGGACTCCAGAGGTATTAGAAATATCATAAGCTTCTATTCTATTTATTTTTGATAAATTGAGGATATCCTTTAGCTGACTAAGACCACTTGATTTATTTCGCTCTTTTTTGTTTAGCCTTCTTTCATATTTTATTCTCATGTCGTAAGCATTGCTTGCAGCCATCCTTACAAGTTCATGTTTTTTTCCAAGTTTTGGCTGGTGCAGACTAACCTTAGATCCCTTTTTCTTATCAAGATAGGCATTTATTGACTCTAGTTCGCTGGGCATAGTTTGGAGATATATTTCCTTAGGGATGAATAATAGATCTAGATAGAATTGCTTTAAAAAGGATCCAATAATGTCTGCATCTTTTTCAGCAAAATCATTTTTTATTATAAAATGTTCCCTGTCTACAATTTTTCCCTTTCTCATAAAAAACACCTGCATAACTATTACAGATAAACCCTTGCTCATAGCTATGATATCAACATCGTCTCCAGTTGTCTCTGTAATATTTTGCTTTTCTGATATCACTGATAAGGCCCTATAATAATCTCTATATTTGGCTGCCTGTTCGAAGTCTAAAATTTTAGATGCTTGGTTCATCTTGTCTAATACTTGATCTGGAATAAGTCTGTCTTTTTTTTCTAAAAACTTCTTTACCTCATCTATTTTTTCCATGTATCTTTTTTCATCTTCTTTGCCAATACACGGACCATTGCATCTTTTGATAAAATAATTTAAGCAGGGTCTTTCTAGACTTTGTCCCTTGTCAAAATTTAGATTACAAGTTCTAAACCTATAATAAGAATGAAAAAAGTCTATAGCATCATTTACTGCATAGGCGTCAGGATAGGGCCCAAAATAATTGGCCCCATCTTTTTTTACTTGCCTAACTTTTTGTATCCTCGGGAATTTTTCCCTAGTGATTTTTATATATGGGTACTGTTTATCATCCCTAAGGACTATATTGTATTTAGGTCTATTCTTTTTTATAAGGTTTGATTCCAAAACCAAGGCTTCTACTTCGTTTTGTACAATGATGTATTCAAAGTCAACAATATGGCTTACCATAGCCATGACTTTGGCGCCCTTATTTTTACTTTTATCGAAATATTGTTTGACCCTATTTTTTAGAGAGATGGCTTTGCCAACATATATTATTTGACCATTTTTATCTCTCATTATATAAACGCCTGGTTTATCAGGTAAGTCTTTTAATTTATCTTTTATTTGGATTTTGCTCAAATTTCTTTACATCTTTCCTTCAAATATTCTAAATCATCCCCTTCTAGGTATGGACTAAGTTTATCATAGCAAGCTTTGTTATATGAATTTAGCCATTCTATCTCTTCGGTGCTTAACATTTCTATTTTTATAGGTCTAGTATCAATTGGCACATAGGTCAAAGTTTCAAATTCTAAGAAGTTACCAAATTCGTTTTCAAATGCTTTTTTTACGTAAGCTTCATTTTCAATCCTTATTCCATGGCTATCTTCGATATATAATCCTGGTTCTATAGATGTTGTCATGTTTTCTACAAATCCAATATTATTTACTTGTGAAATAGATTGAGGACCTTCATGAACTGTAAGGACAAACCCTACTCCGTGACCTGTTCCGTGGAAAAAGTCCTTGCCAGCCTTCCATAGAGGATATTTTGCTATAGCATCTAGCCTTTGACCACTTGTCTTGTTTTTGAATTTAGCTAAAAACAATGACAAAAATGATTTTAGGACAAGAGTATAATCTATTTTTTCATCTTCTTTTAGGCTACCCAAGGCTATTGTTCTTGTAATATCTGTTGTTCCTTCTTGATAGTGTCCACCTGAATCTACTAAAATCATGCCCTCTGTGGCTATTGTTTTAGAACCAGTTTTTCCTGGAGCATAGTGAACTATTGCCGCATTTTCTTTATATCCTGCAATTGTTTCAAAAGAATCTTCTATAAAACTTGGGTTTTCTTTTCTAATATCATGTAGTTTGTTACTTGCTACCATTTCATTTAGGGATCCTGTTTTAGCTCCAATTTCTAGCCAATTAAAGAATTTCACCAGGCTAACCCCATCGTAGATGTATGCTTTTTTTATACTTTCTATTTCTCTATCAGTTTTTACAGCCTTCATATCTGTTGTTAGGTTGCGACCTTGGCTGATTTTGACATTTGAATTTATAGCATCAAAAACTGCTACATTTGTCCTCGCAGGATCTAGGTATATTCTTTTTTTGCCAGCTATATCTTTTAATAAAGTATAAATATAATCATATCTACAAATATCTATGCCATTTGATTCTAAATAAGATCTGACATTATCATCGATTTTTTCTTCATCTATACATAGGTAGGCCCTATCCTCACTTATAAGCATATATGATAAGACTACAGGATTGTAATCAACATCATTTCCCCTGATGTTTAGAAGATAACAAATATCTTCAGGTGAGCCAATAAAATTATAGTCATATCCAGCATTTGCCATTTTTTCTCTAAGTATAGCAAGTTTTTCTGGCAAGCTTTGTCCACAATATTTCTCATCATGGATCCAAACCTTATCTTTTGGTTTTTCTGGCCTATCTAACCAAATTTGTGAGATATAGTCAAGGTCAGAAATTAACATTCTTGATCCTAAATTTTCTGATAAATTTTTATAATCCGCAAGTGAATAACACTGTCCATCAAAGGCGATTTTTCCAAATTCATTTATATTTTCATCAAGATATTCTACCAAAGTTGGATAAGATTCATCTCCCATTTTCATTAACTCAAATTCAGAATTAGCTAATTGCTTTTTTGCTTGCAAAAAATACCTTGAGTCAGTCCATAATTTTGCTTGATCTAAGGTTATAAGGGCGGTTCCGGCTGATCCATCAAATCCACTTATAAATTCCCTTGTTTTATAATAATCTGATATATACTCTGACTGATGAGGATCTGATGTTGGTATTACATAAGCATCTATTTTTCTATCTCTCATTAAAGATCTTAATTTCTCAATTCTAGTATTTATATCCATATTTCCTCCTTAAAACTAATACTAAATATCATAATAACTATTATTAGTATCTTATCATATTTTCAAAATTTTTCTATTAAAATCTCCTATAAATTGGACCTAATAATAAGATTTATGGTGATTGATTTTTAAAATAAAACCATTATAATATAAACGTTATAGAAATATTAAAAAAGAGAGAGTGAAAAAGATGAAACTAGGAATTGTCGGCTTACCAAATGTCGGAAAATCTACATTATTTAATGCCATTACAAAAGCAGGAGCTTTGGTAGCAAACTATCCATTTGCTACAATCGATCCTAATGTCGGACTTGTAAATGTACCTGATGAGAGACTTAATGTACTATCTAAGATCTCTTCTTCTAAAAAAATTGTACCAGCTGTTGTTGAATTTTATGATATAGCTGGACTGGTAAAAGGCGCATCCAAAGGCGAAGGTCTCGGTAATAAATTTTTATCAAACATAAGAGAAACAGATGCAATTGTCGAGGTTTTAAGATGCTTTGATGACCCAAATGTAACCCACGTTGATGGTAGCGTTGATCCTCTTAGGGATATAGAAACTATAAACCTTGAACTAATCCTTTCAGACCTAGAGCTTGTTGATAAGGTCTTAGAAAAGAAAAGAAAAGTTGCTAAAGCTGATAAGAGTGCTAGGGCAGAAGTTGAAGTTTTAGAAAAAATCATAAGTGTCCTAGAAGAAGGAAAATCTGCAAGAATTCTTGATCTAAAAGAAGAAGAGAAAAAATTATTAAGGTCTTATCAGCTCCTATCTACAAAACCAATAATCTATGTATGCAATGTCAACGAAGAAGACGCTGCAGACGATGGTGCTGGCAACAAGTACGTAGAAATTGTAAGAGAATTTGCTAAAAGCGAAGGTGCAGAAGTTTCTGTAGTGTCCGCTAAAATAGAACAAGAGATTTCAGAGCTTGAAACAGAAGAGGAAAGATTAGAATTCTTGGAGATGATTGGCCTAGAAGAATCTGGAACAGATAGGGTTATAAAAGACTCTTACAAGACCCTGAATCTTATTTCTTATCTGACAACAGGTGAAATGGAAACCAGGGCTTGGACAATTACAAAAGGCACCAGGGCCCAAGATGCTGCTGGCAAGATCCACTCTGATATAGCCCGTGGTTTTATCATGGCTGATATTGTTTCCTATGATGATTTAGTTAAGGCAGGTACTATGAACCATGCTAAAGAGCTAGGCAAACTACGTATGGAAGGCAAGGACTACATCATGCAAGATGGCGATGTGGTTAATTTCAAATTCAATGTATAGGTTGAAAATGAAAAAACAAGCAAAGCTAATCGTCCACACTGGCTCAATGTTTTCTGGAAAAACAACATCTCTATGGAGAGAGCTTTATAGGATGACTATAGCAAATTATAAAACTGTCGCCTTTAAACCCTCCGTAGATAGTAGGGACGATGAGAAAAAAATCGTATCTCATGATAATTTATCCTTGGATGCTATAAAAATTGACAATCTCGAGGAAATTTTATCCTATGTAAATAATCACGAGGTAGATGCCATAGGAATTGACGAACTACAATTTTTCCCAAATGAACCAAAGCAAGTTGTCGATATCTTTAATAAACTCATGCAAAAAAATATTACAATTGTAGTATCAGGCCTTGATATGGACTATAAAACTCAGCCATTTGAGATTATAAAAGAAATAATGCCCCTAGCCGATGAGCTTATAAAACACCACGCCATCTGTGCTTCTTGTGGGGAAGATGCCTGGGCATCCTATAGAAAATCAAGTGATGATTCAAGGATACAAATAGGATCTAAAGATCTCTACGAACCACTTTGCAGGGCTTGCTACACAGAAAAAATGAATGAAAGAGAAAAAACTAAAAATCAGATGAAAATTGATTTAGAAAAATAAAAACTCCTAGTTCCTATTTGAAAGGAACTAGGAGTTTTTTTAGAATTTATAATTTTTTATGAATTCCATATCTTCTTTTGTCAACCTATATTTTGATTGGTCTGTTATTATTTCAGGACCATCTTCATGAATTATAAGCTGGTGTTCAAACTGGCTAACCTTTGATCCATCAACTGTTCTAGCTGTCCAGCCATTGTCATCTAACTTCATATGCCAATCGCCTATAGCTATCATCGGCTCTATTGTAAAGACCATACCTGCTTGGATCCTTGGTCCTCTACCTGCTATTCCGTAATGTGGTACCTGAGGATCTTCGTGCATTTCCTTTCCTATACCGTGGCCGATGAAATCTCTGATGACAGAAAATCCGTTTTCTTCCTCGACATAGGCTTGGATTTCAGCACCAATATCCCCAATTCTATTTCCAGGTATAGCTTTTTTAACAGCTCTATTTAGGGCCTCTAAGTTTACATCTACCAATTTTTGATCCACTTCAGACATTTGTCCAATAGTATATGTCCAACAAGAATCAGCAAGACCCCCATCCAAATTGACAACATTGTCTATAGATAGGATATCTCCTTCTTGTAGTGGTCTATTATTTGGATAGCCATGACATATCTCATCATTGACTGATGTACAAAGTGTGAAAGGAAATCCACTATAACCAAGCTGAGCCGGAATAGCTTTTTTATGATCAACGATAAATTTATTTGCAAATTTATCTAGGTCTAAGGTCGTAAGTCCTTCTCTTATTACTTCTTTAAGGGCCAAATGAGTCTGACATAATATTTCAGCAGCTGCTCTCATTTTTTCAAAATCTTTTTTACTATATATTCTTATCAAATTTTACTCCTAAAAAAGGACGCCTAAGCGTCCCATTTTCTACTAATCTTATAGCTGTTTGCTTGCTATATAAACATACTCATCAGAGTTTATCTCAGGTTTGATATCCCAGTCTGAGTTCATAGAGATAGATTCACCAAGTTTATCGATATAGTACATCATAATTCCAGCATCTAAAAGGTTGACACTTCCCTTGTAGTCTTTGATATATAGTTTTATAATATCATCTACTATTACAAATCTCCAAGGTTGGTTGTTGTAAGCTGATGGTGCAAATCTAGCATAAGAAAAAATGTCTTCAAGTCCTCTGTGTTCTAGGTCTTCACTTGTAGCAAGCTTTGAAAAATCGTTTAAATAAACGAATTCGCCAATGCCTTTTCTATCATCAAACTTGTGTTCTCTAACAGTTTGATCTACAGGGTGACCTATAGCTAGAAGTACTTCTATATCACCGTGATCATAGTTGAATAATGATTTTTTTATATCTTCACTTAAATCATTTAGAGTTATCCAGCAGCTTCCAAGACCTATTTCATCTAGTTTTGTTATTAGATCTTCTATACCATAAGCGCCTTTTACTAAAGAAGCCGGATCATCATTTAAAGTATTTAGTGCAAGATAGCATGGAGCATCTATCATTACTCCCCTATAACCAGCTATACCAGATAGGGCTTGATAAACATCTGCTCCATCATTTCTAACTATAAATCTTAGGTCTTCCTTACCGAGTTTTATAGCTTCTTCTTCTACGATTTTGTTAACTTTTGCTAGTGTCTTATCATCAAGAGTTGTTTCAATGAAATCTCTTGTTGATGTTCTTGATTTTAAAAATTGTGTTGTAAGCATAATATCCCCCATTAATTATATCTTACTCTTATTCTACCATATTTTAAATAAAATATTAAGGTATGATTATAATATGAAGTTAACTAAAATACAAAATCAAGCTGCAAGCCATATTGATGGACCATGCCTAGTCCTTGCTGTTCCAGGCGCTGGCAAGACTACAATGCTTCTTGAGCGAATAAAAAACCTAAAAAAACTTACAAATCCAAAGAAAATATTAACTCTTACTTTTTCAAAAAGCCAATCTATAGATATGAAAAATAGATATGGACTAGATGATAGCAATTTCATGACAATCCACGCTTTTTGTTATCTTATCATCAGAAACTATTTGAAAAATTATAATAAAAACCTAAGATTGATAGAATCTGATGATAGCTACAATAAGTATGATTTGATAAGGGATATATATTTTGATATAAACAATAAAAATATATCCAGGGAAGATATACAAACTTTTTTCACGCAGACTTCCTACATGAAAAATGCTATGTTGGATGAGTCCTACCTTGAAAAAATAAGGATTAAAAATGTAGAAAAACTCTATCATAATTACGAAAATTTCAAAAAATCACATTTTCTAATAGACTTTGATGATATGCAGGTCTTAGCTTTGAAAATCTTAGAGAAAGATCCAAAACTTCTTAGAGCCATACAAAATAAATACGATTATTTTCAACTAGATGAGGGCCAAGACACATCTGTTATTCAATTTGAAATCCTAAAAAAAATTGTAAGCAAAAATAATAATCTCATTGTAGTAACTGATGATGACCAGTCAATATACTCCTTTAGAGCTGCAAATCCCTCATATCTGCTCAACTTTTCAAACTATTATAAGAATCCTAAAATAATAATAATGAATGAAAACCACAGGTCAGGAAAAGAAATTTCTAAAAATGCCAATGAATTTATCGAACAAAATAATTTTCGTTACAAAAAAGATATTATCCCTATTCCTAGTCTAGAAGGTCAAGTAATAATCAAAGTCCTAAAAGATACAAATGCTCAATATGGCTTTATAAAAAAGCATATAAATCCTAATCAAACCAACGCAATCCTTTTTAGAAATAATATTTCAGCTATAAATATTGTGACTTTTCTTCTAGAAGATAAGATCAATTTTACAATTAGTCCAGACTTCTTAGAATACTTCAAGTCTCAAATAGTAGATGATTTTTTTGACATAATAAAATTTGCAAATGACTTTTATGATACGGAATCCTTTAGCAATATTTACTACAAGATAAAAACTTATCTAAAAAAATCTGATATAGAAAGTCTAGAGCTAAAGCCTGATAATATGGATGTTTTTGATTATTTTTATGATAAACTTGATTACGATCAAACAAACACCCTTTATGATATAGAAAAAAAATTGAACCACATAAAAAGATTAGACCTGGACAAACAAATCAATTATATTTACAAATATATGGGATATATGGACTATACAAGATTAAGATCAAATAAATTTGGCGAAGAAATCATGAATAAAGATCTTTTTGTAGAAAGTCTCATAAACTTTACCAAGGGTCTAAAAACTATAAATGATTTTGATAACAAGCTTATGAGTCTAAAAAAACAAATTTCTTTAAATTTCGACTCAAATCTTATTTTATCTACTATTCACAGGTCAAAAGGCTTAGAATATGAAAATGTCTTCATAATAGACTTAATAAAAAACGAGTTCCCTGTTATAGATTATGACGAGGATCCAGAAAAACACCTAGAAGAAGAAAGGCGAATAATGTATGTAGGGATGACTAGAGCTAAAGAAAAGCTCTATTTATTATCAATAAAAAAGAGAAATAATAAAAAAACCCAGCCTTCTGAGTTCTTCTCTTTTTTCAACTAATTTTTGATAAAAAATAATTAAACAAAAATCCGGATATTTTACAGACCATCCGGATTTTTTATCTCAATTATAATATAAAAATTTTATTTTTATATCAATCATCTCTCTCATCTTTGAAAGCTAATAATCTACCTACCAGATACAAGGACCCACACCAAATTATAAGGTCATTTTTTCCTGCCTGGCTTTTACTATATACAAAAGCCTCTTCATTGTCTTTTATGACCTCTACATCATCCATAAAAATTTTCGCTTCTTTTTGTATATCATAGGCATCCATAGCTCTCGGATTGTCATCAATTTGTGTTACTATTAATTTATCAGCCTTGTTTGCAATTTTTTCTATAATGTATTTATGGTCTTTGTCTTTGAGTACAGAAAATCCGACTATTAGTTTTTCATAATCAAATAATTTTAAACTATCAACTAGGGCATCTATTGATTCTTTGTTATGACTACCATCTAGGATGATTCTAGGATTTTTGCAAATAATGTCTAACCTTGCTGGATTATAGGTTTCATATATCCCATCCCTTATATCTTTCTCTTCTAAACCAAATTCATTTTTTATAGAATCTAAAACCATTAAGGTCAGGCATGCATTATAGATCTGATGGTCACCAATAATTTTAGTTTTTATATTTTTGTAGGTCCTGAAATCGAAAGTATTTCCATTTTCATCCTCACTTATAATCTTAATCTCATCTTTATCAAAAGTATATAGATTGGATTTTTTTTCCTTAGCTACTTTTTCTATAACCTTAAAGGCTTGATCTTTTTGCGGATATGAAAACACATCTATATTTTCCTTTATAATCCCAGCCTTATTTTCTGCTATTTCCTCCAAGCTAGATCCCAAAATATTTGTATGGTCCATAGAGATTGATGTGATGACAGATGCAAGAGGTTTTTTTATTATATTTGTAGAATCAAGTGTCCCACCCAATCCTACTTCTATAACAGCAACATCAACTTCTTTTTCATAAAAATATAAATACATCATTGCTGTTAGAAATTCAAAATATGTTATATGGTAGCCATCATCATCAAGCTTTTCAGCAAAAGGCCTAAGCCTATTTACAAGATTTATAAAATCTTCATCTGATATATCCACACCATTTATAGATATCTCTTCATTTATTTTTTCCATAAAAGGTGATGTGAAAATTCCACATTTTACTTTTTTGCCCAGGACGTTTGCTAGCATCTTTGCTGTAGATCCTTTTCCATTTGTCCCTGCTATATGGATTGTCTTTATCTTATCTTGGGGATTGTCAAAAAATTCTAACATCCTCTTAATTTTTTCAAGATTATGATCACCATTTGATGCTCCTCTGGAGTAAACATATTCTAAACTTTGATCAAAATTTTCCATAATACCCTCCTAATACTTATAAATTATTTTACCATATGTTATAATAAATTGAGGTGTTTTTATGAAAAGAATTCATATACTTGATACCATAAGAGGTTTGACTATTATTTCTATGGTATTATTTCATTTATTTTATAATATAAATTACTATCATAGGCTAAATTTTTATGATGGAACAGTTTTTAATAGGTGTTGGCAACTCTCGATAGCCATATCTTTTTTTGTAATTTCTGGAATAACTTCAAATTTTTTATCAAAAAATAAGAATATAAAAAGAGGTATCTATATATCGATAATAGGTTTTTCTATTAGTCTTTTTACATTTTTATTTGCCAAAGACCAACTTATTTTATGGGGAGTCCTTAATGGTATTGGATTATCAATAATTTTTGGAGAATTTCTAAAAAAATATATAAAAATCTATCATTGGCCAATACTTATGATTTTTTTTGTACTTACATATAAAATACCAGCAGGGAATCTTTATAGCATAAGTTTTTTCAAAAGTCTATATGATAAAAATATCTTCCCTTTAGGTTTTCCTAGTCAAATATTTTCATCTACAGATTATTTTCCACTAATACCTTGGATTTTTCCTTATTTAGCTGGTATAAGTTTGGGCAAGTATCTAATAAAAAGAGATTTTTTCTCTTATAGGGGCAAAGAAAACCTAATCAGCAAAATCGGTAGGCACTCGATGACAATTTATTTAGCCCATCAGATAATCCTCTACCCTCTGGTTAGCTTTATTTTTAAATAAAAAACCACTCAGTCAACATTTGACTCGGGTGGTTTTCGTTTTACTTAAATTCAATTTTATAATCTTCTAAAAATGGATTTATTTTTAGGATTTCACTTATAGCTTGCCTTGTTTTTTGGTTCGCTTGGTCTAAAAATCCTTGAGACAATAGCTTTTCTTCTACCTTTTTCATCTCATCTTTTCTAAAATCAGAAAAATCTTTTATCTCAAGTTGGTTAAATATAGAATTTTTTTCATCAAATATTGTTAGGGAATTTTCATCTATAAAGTGGTTTAAGATCTTCGCTTTTGGCAGATTTATACTTACAATTTTTTCTTTATTATCAATTTCAACATTACAATTTTCTAAATCTATACCTGCATTTAGCTCTCCATCATAGGATATCACAAATTTCTTCTGTGTAAATGGAAGTTTTACCCCATAAAATTCAGCTTGATTTTCAAAACTTCCCACATTAGTATATTTATATTTTAGTGTTGTAAGCTCTTTGACCGATAATATTTGATTTTTTATCGTATCTGAATTAGTAACAGTCTCTTTGTTAAATAAATTTGCCTTCATTCCAAAAAAGTAAGAAGCAAATACTAGTATAAGCACTCCAAAAAGCGAAAAAATAAGTCTTTTGGTTTTTTTCATTATACCTCCTTAGATATTAATTTTAATAAACTATACTTCAATTTAATTGATAGTCTATTTGAATTTTGCCCTTAAAAAATAAATAGGCATATTTTTATTCCTAAATTTTTCTTCATATTCACTTACTATTGAGTCACTTTCATCTAAGTCCCTATTTATTTCTAAAATTTCTAATCCGAATTCCTCAAAATATAAAATAGAATCTTCAAAAAAATCTTCATTATCAGTTTTTAATTCTATTTCAGAACTTTTTTCTAAGATAACTTCATATAGTTTTAAAAAATTCTCATGAGAAAGTCTTCTTTTATTGTGACGTTTTTTGGGCCATGGTGTAGAAAAATTTAGATATAATTTTGAAATCTCACCATCATCAAAATAATCTAACAAATTTTCAGCCTTGCCTACTATTCCATACACATTCTCAAGATCATTTTCTAATATTTTTCTACAGGCTGCTACAAAGGCATTTGTGTTCATTTCCAATGCTAAGTAGTTTATGTCTTTATTTATTATGGCTTTTTGACTGATAAACTCTCCCTTGCCCGCTCCTATTTCTAATTCTATTTTTCTATCATTCCCAAATAATTCTCTCCATTTTCCCTTGTATTCTTCTGGATCAAAAATAATCTTTTGACTTTCTTTCATCTCTGGTATGGCATTAGCCTTATGTCTTAATCTCATAAATCTCCTCACAAAAAAAAGGCTGCTGACGGAAGCAGCATCCTTTTATACAATTTTCTCTTTTCCCCAAAAGCATACACCTAAGGCACCTGGCCCCAAATGTGCACCAATGGTCGCTCCTATTTCACAAATCTTAATCTCTCCTGTAAAATCAGGAAAAGTTTCTTTTATTAATACTTTTAGTTCTTTAGCCTCATCAATATTATGAGTGTGGACAATCAAAATATCATTGCTGTAAGATGGGTCTTCCACTCTCAATTCTTCTATTTTTGAAAGCAGACTTTTTACAGCTTTTTTCTTAGTTCTAATTTTCTTCCTTAAAATAAGTTTACCCTCAGCATTAACTTCTATCAAGGGACATATATTGAGAAGGTTGCCAAAAGAGCCTTCCAATTTTGATAGCCTACCTCCCCTTACCAAGTATGTAAGATCAGATGTGAAAAACCAGGCGTGAGTATGTAGTCTATTTTTTATTGACCAGTCATAAATTTGATCTATAGTTTTCCCAGCCTTTTTTTGTTCGTTCATTGCTAAAAGCAAAAGAGATTGGCAAGATGTAGCTGTTAGAGAATCTATAACATATATCTTTCTGTCCGGATATTTTTCCTCTAAATCATTTTTTGCCATCAAAGCTTGGTTATAGCCCCCAGAAATACCAGATGATAAGCATAGGTGGATAATATCTAGGTCTTCTCTTAGAAAAGACTCAAAATATTCCATATAAGACTTATAACTTATCTGACTTGTCCTTGTTATAGAACCATTTATCATTTTTTTATAAAATTTGTTAAAAGATATAGTTTTTCCAAAATCTTCTTTATATTCTTTATCATCAATTTGATAATTATAAGCTATCCATTTGATATCTTCTTTATCTAAAAGTTTCTTATCTATATCGACTGTCGACGATGTACTTAGTATAAAATCACTCATATTTACCTCTTCATATTTAAGTGTTATTATACCTTTGGCAAATAATATAATCAATTGTTATATATAATTCTGTCAATAATTAATCCTATAAAAAATCCTATAATTGCAGGCAATACCCAAGCAAAACCAAGTTTAAAACCTGGTAAGTAATTCTTAGAAAAAGCAAGTATTGATTCTACAAATACATTTGATCTTAATATTTCTGGTAGGGCTTTTAGAAAATCTAAAAATGCAAAAATACCAGTAAATAATAAACTAACCTTATATACTATCTCTCTTTTTCCCATAAAAATTGATAGGATTGACAAAACAATCAATGCAATTGATAGAGGATAAATAAATAAGAGTACAGGCAATGACAAAGCTATGATTTTCTCAAGGCCCAAATTAGCTATCAGAAATGAGACAATTGTGAAAATGAGACAATATCCTTTATAAGAAATATTAAAATCAAACATCTCTTCAAACATCTCTGAACAAGCCGAAACTAGACCAATTGCTGTTTTTATACATGCTAAAAAAACAATAAGCCCTAATAACAAATGGCCAACCGATCCTAGGTAATAGTTAGATATTGCAGATAAAATAACTGCTCCATTAGCAAATTCATCCATTATATTAACTGATCCAGCGCCCATAAAGGCAAGACCAGCATATATAATTGACATTGCTATAAGGCATACAATTCCTGACTTTAAAGTTTCTTTAGCCATATATTTTTTATCACTTACACCCAAATCTTTTATATTAGAAATTATAATTATAGCAAAGGCCAAACCAGCTGGAGCATCCAAGGTGTTATATCCATCTATAAAGCCTGTGGCAAGCGGAAATCTCATATACTTTGGATCAGCTTGACCAACACCAATATCCCCCATTGGTTTAAAAATTGATAAAATCAAAAGAATAGATAAAAGTATCAAAAATATAGGTGTCATGTATTTTCCGATAGTATTAATTAAACTAGCTTTTCTTATAGAAAAAAATAAGACGAGGCCAAAAAATACTAATGAAAATAAAAACAAGGCTAAATTATTATGTAAATTTTTGAAGCCTTCAAAGGCCACTTCATAAGAAGTAGTTGCTGTTCTAGGTATGGCAAAGCCAGGTCCTATCGTCAAATATAATAAAGTTGTAAAGAAATACGCAAATTTTTTTCCAGCAGTTTTTGATAAATCAAATAGACTTTCACTATCACTAGCTGCAGTTGCAGCTACAGCTAGGATTGGTAAGCTTACTGCCGACAATAGAAACCCTATAGTAACTGGTAGTAAATTGGCCCCAGATTTTTGGCCAAGTTCTAATGGGAATATTAAGTTACCCGCCCCAAAAAACAGGCCAAATAATAGGGAGCCGATTAGTATATTTTCTGAAATTTTTAATGTTTTTTTCATTCTTAACCTCTCACTTTTTTTATATAATACAGCAAAGTGATAAGAATTTCAATTTTTTATAAACTTTCAACATATTTTCTTACGTCTGGTCCTACTAGGATTTCTCCATCATCTTTTATTAGTATTGGCCTTTTGACAAGCATGCCGTCTGTTGATAGTAAATCATATTTTGCATCAAGGTCCATTTCTGGTAATTTATCTTTAAGATTATTATCTCTATAAATCTTGCCAGAAGTATTAAAAAATTTCTTGATATCGTAGTCGCTAGCTTCATGCCACTTTTTAATTTCTTCTTTACTAGGATTCTCATCCTTTATATCCCTTAAATCATATTTAATATTCTTCTCATCCATAGTCTTCAAAACTGCTTTGCAGGTTGAACAATTTTTATAACATAATATTTTCATTTTTTCCTCCTTAAAAAATTAAAATTTGTAAGCATTATCTTTAAATATATTTTTAATTAAAGCTTAAAGATAATACTCTTCCTTATATATCTTACCATTATTTATAATCAATATAGTCTTTTTCCTCAATTAACTGTCCCTTGTCAGCTGCGAGTATAGAAATCATTGATGGCAGAATCATATTACCTTTGGCAAAAGCTGTATAAACAGGTAGCCAGTGGCTTGCATATTTAGATTTGTAGTTTCTAAGTCCTTTGAATGGATATAGGCTATCTGCGTGTTTGTAAACCATATAGGCAATTCTCTCTGATAAATACGATGACTTGTATATTCCAACATTCGCCAGAGGAGCCATACCTAGATTAAAAAATTTGCATCCATCTTCCTTTGCTTTTATAAATAAATTTAAAAACAGATAATCCATCATAGAGTTTACATTCATATCCACATCATAGCGCATTAAATCTATTGTGACAGTAGATGGATTAGAGTTTGGCATAATGTTTGTAAAGGCTGTGACTTCATTATCCCTATCATATACAAGAGCTAATCGTGAACTATTTAGATAATATTTATCAAAAAAACCCATGGAAAATCCCTTTTCTTCTCTGTTTTTAAGCCATTTATCAGATATAGTTTTTAACCTTTCTAATAAATCATCATCATAAGGTGGGTCTAATATTTCAAACCTATATCCATCCTTCTCAAACCTATTTAATATATTTCTAAGACTAGATTTTTTTCTACCCACCAAGCTAAATTCGTCCAAATCTACAAAGGCATTTTCTCCATATTTTATAAAATCAAATCCATAATCATGGAGACTAAGGGTGAATTTTTCCCCTACCTCATAAAAAACAGGATTAAGGGAGAGTTTCTCACATTTTATCAAAAACTCATTTAATCCCTCATCAAAATATTCTTTTTGGCCAATGGGCTCGCCCATCACAATAATCTTGTTATTAACGATCTGATATAAAAATGCTAAGAGTTTTTCTCCTTCTTTATTTTTATAATAATAAATATACTTATCATTTAATAGACCTAGGGCAGCAGTTGTAGATCCTGTTGGACTATTATTTTCTAAAAATAATCTATATTCTTCTAAGTTTGGATTTTCCATCATCGTTTCTGATTTCTTAACAAATCTTAAAACAAAATAAAAAAGAACAAAGAGTGATACCAATAGGATTATAAAATATACAATCTTATAGACTGGTGGCACTAATGAGAAAATCTGATAATTTGATGCATTTTCAATGTAGATACTTGTAGAAAAAAGAGCAAATCCTAGTCCAAGGACTGACTCTTCACTGCTATAAATAAAACTCTCCCTAACTAATACATCTCTTGTATTATAGCTTAAAAACCCTATAAAAATTAAAGGGAAAAGGGTAAAAAGACTTTCATTTACAAATATCAAATATAAGCCACTAAGACCTAGTAGGGGATATAAGATTTTAGGGAAATTTTTATTCCTATCAAAAGACAACCTGGCACATATGATAAAGGTAAAACCTATCAAATATTCTATATATCCCCTCAAAATGCCCAAGCTTATATAAGATAGTTCATTAAAAGGAAAATAGTTTAAGTAGCCAGTCAAATTTGCACCAAGTATAAATGTAAGTCCATATATACCTATAAATAAGGAGTTGATTTTTTGCAAAACCTCTTTGCTTAACCTAAGGGCTAAGTCCCCATACTTTTCTTTTAATTTTATAATATGAGATTTGGATTTATAAAATAAGTAGGCCATGCTTATTAGTAAAAGTATGCCTAATATTAAGCTTGTCCTAAGACCAGTAGTTGTTTTTCCTATATAATATATAGTCCACACTAATAAAAAGTAAATAATAAATTTTTTTATTAGATATTTATATTTTTTTAATAATTTCATCTAGGCTCCTTTCATAAAATCATAAACAAGTTTGTTAAAAATATCTGGCGCTTTCCTAGCCAATTTGTGTCCTTGGTTTTTTATAATGTATAATTTTGAATTAGAAATATTTTCTGCTATTCCCCTTATATGAGTTAACCTAATTATATCATTAGATCCAACTATAATTAATGTTGGTTTATCGATTTTTCTTAAATCTTCTTTATCAATTTTTAGATCAGTCAAAAGAAGTCTTGCAACCCTTTTATTTCTCTTGAAAAATGGTAATATTTTCCAAAATATATTCTCACAAATTATCAAAACTTTTCCCCAAAGTGTTATCCCATCAAACCTTGCATTTGGCGCATTTAGGATCATTTTATTTATTCTCTCGCCATAGAGTTTATAAAAAATCAGGCATAAATTGGCTCCATCAGAAAATCCTAATATTGACGCTGTCTTTATACCTAGATAATCAAAAACTTGCTTTAGGTCATTAGCCATTATTTCAAAAGTTAGGTTTTTAGAATTATTAGTTGAAAATCCGTGATCTCTGAAGTCTATCAAAATTAGGTGAAAATATTTTGACAAATACCCTATCTGATACTCAAAATACGTCATATCTCCATCATTACCGTGAAGGAGAAATAAGTCTTCACCACTTCCATATTCTTCGTAATATATTTTTGTCTTATCTTCTAAAATGATTTGATTTTTCATAATAGCTCCTTATAGATATTATATCCCTTTATCAAAATCTGGATAAATATGTGAAGATAATATTTTATATTGTATGATAATATTAGGAGGATTAGATGGAATTTAATTATAGTATAAATGATAAAAACCTAGTTAAATTTGCCTTTAAAAATGAAATTGAAGATGAATATTTCAAAGGTGAAAAAGCTGAGATTTCTGCTTTTCAAGGCAAGATCCTTTTAGGTCTTGGGGATGAAGAAAAGTTTGATAAGGAAGTTTTCAAACAAGCTATTTGTAGCTTAGGGAAATTTGCTAAAGATAAGGATATAGAAAGTTTATCGATTAAAGAGAATCCTACAAATTTGGATGATAAAACTTTTGTCCTTAGTCTAGCAGAAGCCATTTTGGTTTCTTCTTATGATTTTGATTATTATAAGTCTGAGAAGAAAGAAAACCACTTTGTTCAAGTAAGTTTTGATGAGAGATTTGCTTCATACAAAGAAGATATAGATGAGCTAAGAAATGTACTAGATGGTCAGTTTTTGGCTAGAAATTTGGTAAACCTAAGATCAAATGATATATATCCAGAAACCTTGGCAAAGAAAGCTTGTGAAAACCTATCAGATCTTGGAGTAAATGTAAAAGTATATGACAGAGATGAGATCCTCGCTATGGGTCTAAGTGCTTTTTATGAGGTAGCAAAGGGCTCTGACAAAGACCCTAAGTTTATTGTTATGGAATACCTAAAGGCAGATCCTAAAAAAGCGCCAATTGCCCTTGTAGGCAAGGGTCTAACCTATGATGCAGGCGGTTATTCTATAAAAACATCAAATGGAATGAAAACTATGCACTCAGACATGGGTGGATCTGCTAGTGTGATAGGAGCCATGAGAGCTATAGCCCTAAATAAACTTAAGGTAAATGTTGTAGCTATAGTAGCAGCTTGTGAAAACCTCATTTCTGGAAGATCATACAAACCAGGTGATATAATAAAGGCTAGAAATGGTATGACAATCGATGTAGATAATACTGATGCAGAAGGCAGGATTACACTTGCTGATGCAGTTAACTTTGCTGCAACAGAATATAAACCAAGCCTATTAGTAGACCTTGCTACATTGACAGGAGCTGCTGTTGGTGCTCTTGGTGAGACCTATACTGCATCAATTACGAATGACGAAAAAGCTTTTTCCAAAGTTCTTGATGCAAGCAAAAAAATGGATGAGAAAATTTGGCTATTACCAAATGATCCATTCTACAAAACTTATAATGAATCAGAAAACGGAGATGTGAAAAATTCTGGCGGGCCAATGGCTGGTTCAATAACAGCTGGTCAATTTATTGAAAACTTTGTAGAAGCTTATCCTTGGGTCCACTTGGATATAGCTGGTACTGCCTACCTATCTGCCCCACAGGGCATAAATGGCAAGGGTGCAACAGGAGTTCATGTTAAAACCCTTTATCAATTAGCTAAGGATTTCTAAATTTGCTACTAAAAAAAGCCCTCCTTGCTGGTATTTTCAGCAAAGAGAGGCTTTTTTTATATACCTAAATAAGCAGCTTTTACATCTGGATCTGATTTTAAATCATTTGCCTTACCTTCTTTTACAATCTTGCCTGTCTCAAGTACATAGGCCCTATCTGCTACATCTAAGGCTAAATTAGCATTTTGTTCCACCATAAGTATGGTCCTACCCTGGTCTTTTAAGATCCTAATTGTATCAAATATCTTGTCTACAAAAAGTGGTGAAAGCCCCATAGATGGCTCATCTAGCAAGAGAACATCTGGATTTGTCAGAAGTGCCCTACCCATTGCTAGCATTTGTTGTTCTCCACCAGATAAGGTCCCTGCCTTTTGTTTTTTTCTTTCTTTCAAAACCGGAAACAAGCTGTAAATTTTTTCTAATTCTTTTTTATTTTCTTCATCACTCCTATCAACTGAGATAGCTCCCATCAAAAGGTTGTCTTCTACTGATAGACCACTAAAAACTCGCCTACCCTCTGGAACTTGGGCTATGCCTTCTCTTGTTATCTGATAGGTTTTTTCTTTTATAATGGATTTTTCCCTAAAAAAGATATCGCCAGTTTTTGGTTTTAGTAGTCCTGATATAGTCTGCAAGGTCGTAGTTTTTCCTGCACCATTGGCCCCTATTAGGGAAACTACTTCACCTTCTTCTACTTTTAGGCTTATACCCTTCAAAGCTTGGATATTTCCATAAAATACACTCAAATTTTCTATTCTTAATATAGTCATAATATCCTCTCTCTAGCTACCTAGATAGGCCTTTACTACTTCTTCGTTTTCTATTACTTCTCTAGGATCTCCAGATGCTAGAATTTCTCCATAGTTTAAAACGACAAGTCTTTCTGATATACCTAAAACCAAATTCATATCATGCTCTATAAGTAGGATAGAAACACCAGTTTTTTCTCTAATAATTTTTATAGAATCCATCAAATCCTGAGTTTCAGATTCATTCATACCTGCTGCAGGTTCGTCAAGTAGCAATAGTTTTGGTCTAGTTGCCATAGCCCTTGCTATCTCTAGTTTCCTTTGGGCTCCATATGGCAAGTTACCTGCAAAGGCCCTAAAATATCTTTCAAGATCAAATAGTCTTAGGATTTCTTTTGCTTTTTCTGTAGCTTCATTTTCCTCTTTCCAATATTTTGGAAGTCTAAGCATACCTGTCAATACTCCATATTCCATATATTGGTTCATGGCTAGTTTTACATTGTCTAGCACAGTTAGGTTATCAAATAATCTTATATTTTGAAAGGTCCTGGCTACTCCTAATTTTGAGAGATTGTCAGGGGATAAACCATTTATTTTTTCACCATCTAACAAAATCTCTCCGCTAGTTGGAGTATATACTCCTGATAGCATATTAAAAAGAGTGGTTTTTCCTGCTCCATTTGGACCAATAAGACCTAGAAGCTCGCCTCTTTTTAGGTTGAAACTTACATTTTGTACTGCTTTAAGTCCTCCAAAGGAAATACTTAGGTCTTTAACTTCAAGCACATTTTCATTTAATACTTCTTTACTGTTCACACTCTACATCTCCTTTGTCATACTTATCTATCTTCAAGAAACTTCTTATAGAAAATTCTTTCCTACCCAAAAGTCCCTGTGGTCTAAATATCATAACTATAATCAATATCAGAGCATATATTACCATTCTCCAATCAGCAAGAGGCCTTAGGATTTCTGGTAATATTGTAAGGCCTATTGATGAGAAAATAGCTCCTGTTATAGAACCCATTCCTCCTAATACAACCATAACTAGATAGTCAAAAGACTTGTTATAGTTGAATATATTTGCTGCCAAAACTCCAAAACTCTGTGCATATAAGGCTCCAGCAATACCTGCAAATACAGCAGATAAAGCAAAAGCAAAAGTCTTATATTTTGTTATATTTATACCACATGACTGGCTAGCTAGTTCATTATCCCTAATTGATAAAACTGCCCTTCCATGCCTACATCCAGCATAAGTAAAAATCATTGCAATAACAAAAACTGCCAAAAAATAATATTTTCCAAAATCATTTGTTGTTGGTATGCCGGCAAGTCCTTGGGCTCCACCAGTAAAGGAAAGATTTTCTATCAAAACCCTAATTATCTCACCAAATGCAAGTGTAACTATAGCTAGGTAATCACCAGTGAGTCTAAGTACAGGTAGGCCTATCAAAACTCCGAATATAGCTGATACAACACCTGCTATTAAAAGGCTAATTATAAAACCTGCAAAGCCACCAACTAGACCACTTTTTAGGAAGAGTGCTGCTGAATAAGCACCTACTGCCATAAAACCAGCGTGTCCTAGATTTATTTGCCCGAGAACACCTACGGTTAGGTTAAGGCTTGTAGCCATGATCATATTTATGCAAATTAGGGTCAATATATTTTGCCAATACCTATCTATAAGTCCCGCACTAATTAGACCTTGACATAATATATATAAAAGTAATACTAAAACAGTTGTGACAATATAAGTTTTTCTTCTATTTTTAGACATATATCACACCTTTTCTTTCTCTAGTTTACCAAACAAACCATTTGGTTGAACTAATAAAACAATTATCAAAACAACAAATACGATAGCATCAGCATAGGCACTTGATAAATAAGCCCTGGTCAATACTTCTATTATTCCAAGAATCAAACCACCTATTACCGCTCCTGGTATATTTCCAATACCACCGAGTACTGCCGCTGTAAATGCTTTTATACCAAGCATAGAACCCATAAACGGTTGGATTTGTGGATAGCTTGATACATATAATACTGAAGCAACACCTGCTAAGGCTGATCCTATAGCAAAGGTCATTGTCATAACCTTATTTACATTTATACCTACAAGCTCAGCAGCTCCGTAATCTTCGCTTACAGCTAGCATTGATTTACCATGTTTAGTTTTGTTTACAAATAGATTTAACAAATAAGTCAAAATGATTGTTGAAACTATGGTAATAATTGTTGCTAGTGATAGGTGAACTCCACCAAAACTTACTGATTTTTGTGGAAACAAGGCTGGTATAGGTTTAGCTGAAGATGTAAAGATCTTTACAAACAAGTTTTGTAAAAATAGTGACACACCTATAGTTGTTATTAGAAGAGATATCCTCGATGAATTTCTCAAAGGCCTATAAGCTACTCTCTCAATAACAACACCTAAAATTGTACATAGTATAACTGTTGGTACAATTGTTAGCCAAAGTGGCAAGCCTGCCTTAAACATTGGCATTTGTATGGCAAGGAAAACTGTATATCCTCCTACCATTATGATATCACCATGGGCAAAGTTTATTAACTTTGCTATTCCATAAACCATGGTATATCCTAGGGCTACTAGGGCGTATATAGAACCTAATTGTAGCCCATTGAATAATTGGGTTATAAAATCCATTAATTTCTCCTTTTCCTATCTATGGTTGACTATTGAATCAAACCTATATTCTCCCTTATCTACCTTCATAATTGATGCCGCTTTTTGTGGATTATTGTTCTCATCAAAGGTAAATGATCCTGTTATCCCATCAAAATTTAAAGCTTTTATAGCAGCATTCCTATCTTCATTTGAATCTGATTTAGCAGCTTCAAATCCATTTTTTATTATATAAACTGTATCATATCCCAAGGCTGAAAATGCTGTTGGATCTTCATTATAAAGATTTCTATATTTTTCAATAAAATCTTGAACCTTAGGATTTTTATCTTCTATACTAAAGTGATTTGTAAAATATGAATCCTGGATAATGTCATAACTTGATGGATCCATTGTTTTAAGTATCCCATCCCAGCCATCACCACCTAAAAATGATGCTTTGATCCCAGCAGACCTGGCTTGAGGTGTGATTAGTGATAATTTCTCATAATATTCTGGTAATAGCAATACATCTGGGTTTTTGTTTGCTATTGTTGTTAGCTGAGCCTTGAAGTCTGTATCATTATCCCCATATGACTCCTTGGCTACTATCTTTATACCAAGCTCATTAGCTTTTTTCTCAAATGATTCAGCTATTCCTGTAGAGTAATCACTGGACGAATTTACCATTATAGCAGCTGTCTTTGCTTTTAGGCTATCATTTGCAAATATTGCAAGCAATTCTCCTTGATAAGGGTTTGTGAAGCAAGTCCTAAATACATTTGCTTTTCCCTCTGTGATTGACACCTCAGTACCAGTTGGTGTTATAACTGGCAATCCATCTTCTACAGATGCTTCTGCTATGGCTTGTGAAGGTGTAGATGTGTTTGTACCAATAATTGCTGATACACCTTTGGCTACTAGTTTACTATAGCTAGTTACAGAATCTGTTAACTCGCCCTTATCATCTAAAGATTCTAAAACAATCTCTTTGCCATTTATCCCACCGTTTTTATTTATTTCATCTATTGCCATGTTTATACCATTTACAGTAGATAGGCCATAATTAGAATACTGACCTGTAAGTGGAAATATAGCTCCAATATTGACTACGTTGTCATTTTTAGCTTCTTTTTCATTTTTTCCACATCCAGCAAATATAATTGCTCCTATTGCCAAAATACCAAATAATTTCTTTTTCATTTTTCCTCCTAAGTTTTTGGTAGGAAAAAACCCTTCGTCTTTCCTACCTATGGTAGAAGAGACGAAGGGTATTATTATTTATTAACCAACTCCGCGGTGCCACTCTTCTTCATCAATTGATGCACTTTGATCATTTTAATGAATAACTCTGTAACGGGAGTTCCCGACAACACCTACTATTAGTTCAATGTGTGGCTTGGTGGCTAGTTCTAAGGTTCATTTTGGTATTTTGCACCAAACAATACCTCTCTATAAAAATGAATGACTTATAATATTCCACTTCTTAGCTTTTAGATTTGTATGAAGATATTATATGTTCATAAATCTATTTGTCAATCATTTTTTAAATAATAATACTTTTTTTTGAATATTTAATTATCTTGGTTTGACTACAGTTTCAAATTTGTATTTCCCGTCTTCGATTTTTATCATTGTCGAAGATTTGACTGGATTATTATTTTCATCAAATTTAAAACTTCCAGTGACTCCTTTGAAATCTATATTTTTCAAAGCTTTTGTGACCTCTTTATGATCAGTTGTTTTTGCTTCTTCTAGAGCCTGTTTTGCTAAATATACACTATCATAGCCTAGGGCCGATGGTGATATTGGATCTTCTTTGTATTCCTCTCTATAGTTTTTTACAAAATCTGCTACTATATCTTCTGTAGAATCTATAGCAAAATGATCATTATAGTAAGAATTGTTTACATCCTCATAAGAAGACTTATCAAGGGCTTGTAAGAATCCAGCCCAGCCATCAGGACCTATAAAGGTTGATTGTATTCCAACTTCTCTAGCCTGTGGCATTATCAGTGTGAGCTTTTCATAATAATCTGGCAATAATAAGATATCAGGATTCTCTTTTCTAATACTTGTAAGCTGGGCTTTGAAATCCGTATCATTAGCTCCATAAGATTCCTCTGCTACAATTTCTATGCCCAATTCCTTGGCCTTATCTGAAAAGGCTTTGGCTATACCAGTAGAATAATCGTCAGAACTGTTTTTTAGAATAGCTGCGGTTTTTGCTTTTAGATTGTCCTTGGCAAAAATTGCAAGAAGTGATCCTTGGTAAGAATTTGTAAAAGTCTGCCTAAAAACATTTTCCTTTCCTTGGGTGATTTCTTCTTGGGTACCACCTGGTGTTATAACTGGTAGGTCATAATTCACAGCTGTTTCAGCTACGGCCAAGGATGGTTTGGATGTAAAGGCTCCTATGACTAGGTCAACATTTTCTTCTAATAATTTATTATATGAAGTGACAGCTTCTGTTAATTCTCCCTTATCATCCATGATTATTAGTTCGATTTTTTTACCATCTATGCCGCCTTTTTCATTTATCTCTTTTGCGGCAAGTTTGATCCCATTTTCATTAGCCTTGCCATATATTGATACAGGACCTGTTTGTGGAGTTATTACTCCAAGTTTAACCGTATCATTATCTTTGTTTTCAACATTTTCATTAGTACCAGCCTTGCCATTGCATCCTGCTAATATCAAGGCTAAACTTGTTGCGACTGCTAATAATTTTCTTTTTGTGTTCATATTTTCCTCCTAAACGTAGAAAAAACCTCGTCTCTTCTACATAATATGCAAAGAGACGAGGTTTGAAATTACAATTAGCCCCGCGGTACCACTCTTCTTCATCCTTTTGATGCACTCAGCTTCAATCTAATGAATATCTCTATAACGTGAGCTTACGGTACCACATACTAAAATTTCAGTGAACAACTCCGTGGCGAACCGACCCTTTATGCTTTATTGCTTCTCACCAACCAGCAACTCTCTGATAAAACTATAATGGGGTCTTTTCCACTTCTTAGTCTTTATCTTTATGCAGTCATTTTATACTCATATTTGATTTTTGTCAAATTTTTTAATTAGGATCTACCTCAGAATCAAATTTATACTTGCCATTTTCTATTTTTATCATTTTTGCTGATTTTACAGGATTGTTATTCTCATCATAGGTAAATGATCCAGTTAAACCATCAAATTTTATATTTTTTAAAGCCTGGCAAACTGCCTTTGTATCTGTGCTACCAGCTTCTTCTACTGCTTGTTTGTATAGGTAAACTGTATCATAGCCTTCTGCTGCAAATGTTGATGGGTCTTCGCCGTATTTCTCTTTGTATTCTTTTATAAATTTTTGTACTCTTTCACTTGGATCTTCTAGGGTAAATTGGTTTGCAAAATATGAGCCTTCTATCGCTTCAAAGTTTGATGGGTCCATTACTGATAAAACTGTATCCCATCCATCTGCACCAACTAGAGTTGCGTCTATATCAGCTTGTCTTACTTGTGGAACCATCAAGGCTACTTTTTCATAATAATCTGGTATAAATAATACATCAGGATTTTGGCTTTTGATATTTGTTAGCTGTGCCTTAAAGTCTGTATCATTATCTCCGTACGACTCATCCGCTACTACTTCCATGCCCAATTCTTTGGCTTTTTCTACAAATATATTTGCCACTCCCATAGAAAAATCAGAAGATTGATTTCTTAGAACTGCTACTTTCTTAGCTGATAGTTTATCTTTAGAAAATCTAGCTAGAACCTCACCTTGGAATGGATCAATAAAGCAAGTTCTAAATGCATTTTCTTTTCCTTCTGTGATGTTAGCTAGAGTACCAGTTGGAGTTATATAAACTACATCATCGTTAGCTGCAGACTCTGCTATTGCTAGGGCTGGCTTTGATGGTACACCTCCAAATATAGCGCTTACTTCGTTTTGCATTAGCTTGTTATAGTTCGTAACAGCATCTGTTATCTCTCCCTTATCATCCATCTCAAACCATTCAATTTGTTTATCTAGGATTCCACCATCTTTATTTATTTCTTCTATAGCTAGTTTAATACCATTATTGGTTGTGATTCCATAGACAGATACAGGACCTGTAAGAGGAGCTGAGTTACCAAGTTTTATAGTATCTCCAGCTTGACTTTTTTCTTTACCTGCCTTGGAATCATTATTTTCTGAAGGCTTATCAGAGTTTGAGCATGCTGATAAAAACATCCCTGCTAGTAACATTCCAACTGCAAATTTTTTTCTTAGATTCATAATTTCCTCCATATATTTTTGGGAATAAAAAAACCTTCGTCTCTTTAAACCCATAGGTTAAAGAGACGAAGGTTGTAAATTTAAAACTCTCCGCGGTACCACTCTTCTTCATCAATTGATGCACTCAATTCACATAATGAATAGCTCTATAACGGGAGCTCCCGAATCCGCCTACTTTTCGGCGAAACAGCTTGGTGGTGATTTTCGAAAGTTTTATCTTAGTGCTTTTCACCTACCAGCACCTCTCTGAAAGACTATACTTACTACTCTTCCACGTCTTCGCTTTTATTTGATAATCGTATTATATGATATACTTATTATTTTGTCAAATATTTTTTGATAAATATTTATATAAATCTATTTTTATGTGATAATTACAATAAAAAAGAACACATAGCTATAAAAGCTAGTGCTCTTTTAATTTATATACCTAGTAATATAGACGCCACCTCAAAATATATCAAAAGTACGCCGGTATCTACTATTGTTGTTATTAATGGCCCTGCCATTACTGTTGGGTCTATATTTAGTTTTTCAGCTATAAGTGGTAATACACCACCTATTATATTACTTATTACTATTGTCAAAAACAAAGTTAATGAAACAGTCAAATTTACAGCTAGACTAACATCATCTACTATCAAAATTCTGATAAAATTAATAGCTACTAGTACCAAACTAACTATAGATCCTACCTTCATTTCCTTGAAAATAACCTTAAAAAAGTCCTTAAATGTCAAGGTCCCCGAATAAAGCTGGGTCATAATTGTAGTTGATGCCTGGCTGCCAGCATTACCGCCAGAATCCATCAGCATTGGTATATAGGCCGTAAGGGCAACTGCACTGGCTAGTAGGCTTTCATATCTTTGTATAATAAAGCCTGTCATAGTTGCTGTTATAAGACAGATTACAAGCCATGTTGTCCTATTCTTTGCTATTTTAAAACTGGACTCATCAATATAAGATTCTGATTGATCAGAAATACCGGTTATATTTGCAAAGTCTTCTTGTAACTCTTCATGAACAACGTCGATTACATCTTCTGCTGGTACTATACCAATGAGTCTACCTTCTGAATCTGTAACTGGGACCTCACCAAGATCGTACTTTATAGAATACTTTGCAACCACTTCTTGGTCATCAGTAGGGCTTACTGTTACTGTTATCGGTTCTAAAATCGAATTAATATCTGATTTTTTATTTCTGATAAGGTCGGCTATGTATAAGAATCCTATTAGGACTAATGAATCATTAGTAACCCATATTTGCTCAAGTTTTTCAGCATCTAGATCTGATTTCATAACCTTATCCATAGCTTGGGCTGGACTATCACTTGATTTTACTGATAAAAAATTGACTGTCATGATAGAACCAACAGATTCTTCTGGATAGCCTAAAAGCTCATTGACTATCTCTCTTCTGTTTGGGTCTATATGGCTTGTCATCAACTTCTTGACCATATTTGCTGGTAGCTCTTGGAGAGTATCTACCAACTCGTCCTCATCCAATTCTTTGATTAGGTCTTTTATATTTTCTTCTGAGAGGATGGATAAAATCCTATCTTTATTTTCTGGTCTTAATTCTGTAAAAGTATCTGCAAGCAGGTCTTTGTTTAATAATTTAATCCAAATTGCTACAGACTTATCTGGTAAAACTTCCAACCTATCAGCTATATCAACTGGGTTCATTTTGTTGATTTCTTCTTGCAATTGCTTTAGGTTGTTAACATCATATTTTCTATCTGCCACTTAAAACTCCTTTGAACGGTTAGGTTCCTATAATGGCAAATAAATTTACCATTATCAGTTACAAATTAATAAGTTTTGCGTCCTACTGGGCGAGCTATTATCCATTTTTTCTCCTTTTTATAATAATTAAAATCTTAATCACCATAACATTATACATTTTTAGCAATTAAATTCAATTTATGAAAATATCTCACTTAATAGAGGAATAACCTCATCTAGGGATTTTATTGTATAATCGATTTTTAGATCAAGATCATTTTTTAAATTTTCTGGATTGAACCAAATAGTTTTTATTCCTGCATTTATGCCTCCCAGCATATCTGATGTCAAAGAATCACCAATTATTACATAATCACTCGGATTTTTACTTCCTATATGATCGAAGACATAAGAAAAAAACCTTGGATCTGGTTTTTCAAAACCTACTAATTCTGAAATAAAAGATCTTTTAAAAATCTTATTTAGGTTAGATCCTTCAAGTTTACCCCTCTGGGCTGTCAAAGACCCATTAGTAACTGCATATTGGTCATATGATTTAGCCAATTCTTTTACGACGCTTTCACCATGAGGATAAAAAACGTAGGTTTTTCCTAACTCTATTTGGTAAGTCCTATTAAAATCTTCTGCTGAATCTACTTTTATATTATGCTTTTTGAAAAATTCTAAAAACCTACCGATTAATACCTCTTGCCTAGTAACTTCACCCCTTTCTAACATTTTCCAACACTTGTTGTTTGTCTTTTTATAATCTAATATAAGGTCTTGACTAGGACTTTTTAAATTAAATTTTTCAAATGAGACTTTTATTGCCTTTGTTTCGGCCAAGTCAAAATTTAACAAGGTTCCATCTATATCCCATAAAATTTTTTTCATATACTATCTCCTATATAAGATTCTTTATAATATCAATCATATATTTATTTTACTACTTATAATTTTTTCATAAATCTATTTACTTTAATGTCGATAAATGTTAAGCTTATCTTAAAGAAATGAGGTATTTATGAAAAGAGTTTTAAAATTTTTATCATTTATTCTAATTATATTTTTAATCCTATTTGCGGCCTTGTTGGTCTTCCTAAGTGTCACAGAATACAAGCCAAAAGATATAGAAGATGTCGCTATATCAGGATCATCAAAAGATATTTTATCCTTGGATGAAGACTATAAACTACTCACCTGGAATATCGGTTATGGAGGTTTAGATAAAGATACAGACTTTTTTATGGATGGAGGAAAAATGGTCAACCCTATTTCTAAAGACCATGTTCTAAATGCCCTTGATGGTATCGATAAATCAATACAAAATATAGACCCAGACCTACTTTTATTACAAGAAGTAGATAGCAATTCATCTAGAACTTACAATATCAATGAAGTAGAGTTTTTTGATTCCAGGCTTGTAGGAGCTTCTACTTTTGCTTATAATTATAAGGTTGCTTTCGTGCCATTTCCTATACCACCAATGGGTAGGGTTAGTTCTGGTATTTATACAAAATCTAAATATAAAATTGATTCATCATACAGGTACAAACAGCCAAATCCACACAAGTGGCCAACTAAACTTGCAAACCTAAAAAGAGGATTCAATGTATCGTATCTTCCAGTAAAAGATACAGACAAAGAGTTAGTTTTGATTAATGTCCACTTAGATGCCTACGAATCAGGTTCTGATGGTAGGATTGCCCAATCCAAACAAATTTTAGCCTTTATGGCAGAAGAATACAAAAAGGGAAACTATGTTATAGTAGGTGGTGATTTTAACCAAGAGTTAAGAGAAAACCATAAAGCAAATATACCCGATGGTATGTGGAATCCATCTGTATTTCCTTACCAGTTTATAACAGATTCATTTAATATTATTTTTGATGACAAGGTCACCACATCCAGACTAAATGACAAGCCTTATGATCCAGCCACTGCTTATGAATGCATCATAGATGGATTTATAGTTTCTAAAAATGTTAAAGTAAACAAGGTCCAAGGCCAAGACTTAGGCTACATTAATTCAGATCACAACCCAGTTTTATTAGAATTTAGCCTAGAAGAAAATGTAGAATAAAAAAAACCAACTTTGTAAAGTTGGTTCAGACTGTAGACAAAGTAGATGAAAAACAAAACTTCATCTACTTTTTCTATGCGATAAACGCTTAAATCAAGCCATTTTTGGGTATAAGTATACTAAAGATGGAGGAAGTTATGCTATACAAAAATGAAAAAAATAACACCGAACAAGTTCAAATGGTATCAGTAGAACAATTGGTCCCAAAAGATCACATATTAAGAAAAATAGACAAATACATAGACTTCAACTTCATATACGATCTAGTAGAAGATAAATACTCACAAACAACAGGAAGACCAAGTATAGACCCAGTAGTATTAATAAAGCTTGTAATCCTACAATACTTCTTCAACATAAACAGCATGAGGCAAACAATAAAAGAAGTAGAAGTAAACATAGCCTATCGATGGTTTTTAGGTCTAGACTTCTACGATAAAGTTCCACACTTTTCAACCTTCGGGAAAAACTATGAAAGAAGATTTAAAAACACAGACATATTCAATCAAATATTCGAAAACATCCTAGACCAAGCAATGAGCTATGGATTCGTAGACACAAAAATACAATTTGTAGACTCAACCCATGTAAAAGCCCACGCCAACAGACATAAAAGTCAAAAAGTAAAAATAAAGAAAAAAGTAAAATCCTATCAAAGAAAACTAGAAAAAGAAGTAAATGAAGACAGAAACAAAAATGGAAAAGATGACTTTGATTACCCAGATGGTGAAATATTAGAAGAAAAAGAAATAAGTCAATCAACAACAGATCCAGAAAGTGGACTATTCCATAAAGGAAACCACAAAGAAGTATACGCATACTCAATCCAAACATCATGTGATAAAAATGGATGGATCTTAGGATACAAAGCCTATCCAGGAAACCTACACGACTCAACAACCTTCCCATCATTCTTCAAAGAAAAATTAGAAAAATACAAGTCAGAAAAGATAGTAATGGATGCAGGATACAAAATACCAGCAATAGCAAAAGAACTAATAGAAAAAGGAATAATGCCAGTCTTACCATATACAAAACCAAAAGGAAGAAGAAACGATAAAGAATCTTTCTATCCAAAAGAATATAAATATGACGAAACGAACGACTGCTACATATGCCCAGAAAACAAAATACTCCTGTACTCAACAACAAAACGAGAAGGCTACAGAATATATAAAAGCAAGAAAAGCTTATGTGAAGACTGCCCATCTTTAAGCAAATGTACAAAAAGTAAAAGCAAGGTAAAAGTAATAATAAGGCATATATGGCAAGGATACATAGACTATTGTGAATGGTACAGACTAACCAAAGCAGGAAAAGCAGAATATAAGCAAAGAAAAGAAACAATAGAAAGACAATTCGGAAGTGCTAAAGAATACCATAGTTTTAGATATACCAATATGATAGGTAAGGAAAAAATGAGTATGAAAGCGGCACTAACTTTTGCGTGCCTAAATATAAAAAAATTAGCAAAATTACTGGATAGATTAGACGGAGATGGAGGTAATTTTCCTCTGTTTACTAAAGAGTTTACGTTATTATTTGAAAAATTAATATATTTTAAAATAAATATAGAAAAAGCGCCAACACTCCCAATTTATTAGTGGGTTTGTCGACGCTCTGAACCAACTTTGTAAAGTTGGTTTTTTTATCCTAAGTTTGCATAATCTGATTTATCACCTAAATACAAGGGGCCAATCTCTAAAATAAAATATTGGCTATCTAGTCCAGGATCTGGGTAATCAAGAGTTTTTCTAATATTTGCTCCGTCTATTTCTATATTATTGAGACCATCTTCATCCCCAAAGCAAATATACCAGGCAAAATCATATGATAATTTATTATCCTCTGACAAAAAAGGAAGAGATGATTCATAGGGTTTATTTATATCAATTGCCAATTTTTCAAGATATTTACTAATTTCTGGATATATTTTTCCAATTTTTGACCTATAAAATTTGCAATAAACACAATCGCACCACAAGTCATTATTTTTATCAAAATTCCTATAAAAATTTATATTTCTCTTTATATCTACAGTCATAAATCCAACCTATAAAGTTCTTTTTTTATTTTCTTAAAACCTTTGCCTTTAAATAAGGCAAGACTCGCCTGGTTAAAATCATAAATTTCCGCTTGTAGGTAATCTAGGTCCTTTTCTCTACCTAAATCTATAAGTTTATCCAAGACTTTTTTGCCAATATTCATATTCCTAAAATTTTTACCTATAACAATGGCTAAGAAATTATGGTCGAAAATTGCACAATCCCCTACTAACTTGTCATCATAGACAATATAATATAGGTCACCATTTTTTGACAAATAGGTATACATTCTTTTAAGGTCTTCTATACTGTAGACATCATCAATATTATCAACCATTTTCACAGTTTCTTTATCCTGATACCATTCTAAGCTTAGCCTGTAGGCAGGGAAATAATTGACTAGATAAAGATCTTTTGAAATCAGAATCTTATTTAAAATTTTTCTCAAATAAATATAATCGCCTTCTACATTCCCAGTGTCTATAAATCCCTGTTTAGCCCAAAAATCAAAGGCTCCTTTATTGTCTTTGTAAACTCCAACAGAAACACTATCTAGCTTATAAAATTTTTTAAAGATATCAATTAAAATTCCTACAGCCTTTCTACCAAAGGATTTATTTTGATATTCATCACTTATAAAAAAATTTATTATTTGCCCAAAATCATCTTTAAAGTACATAGACGTAAATCCAATTAAAATATGATTGTCATATATACCAAAGGCTCTCATGTGGTCATGATCAAGAAAACACTCAGCTAGGGAATAAAGTGGAGAGTCTACAAAGCCTTGTTCTTCTGCTTTGGTTTTTAGTTTTATAATATTATCAAAATTTTCTTCACTTACATTTATAAGTTCCATCTTTTCTCCATTTTAAAGGACAATTTTCTCATTAATTGCTTGATCCAAGTATCTGTTGGGCCTTTTTATATTTTTCTACTCTTTCTATGTCTTTTTTCTCAATCTTAGCTAGCCTATTAAGATTAGAATTATCTTTTAAATCCGATAGTTTGACTTCTTTCGCTAATGGATTTGTCTTGATTTTTTCTATATAGGTAAAATAATCTACATCCTTATCATGGGTTAAAAGTTCTAAGGCAGATAACTCTTGATCATTTAAAAAAGTGAAATCATTTATCTTATAACCATCATTATCCTCAACAACATCGTGTAGGAGTCCTACAATTTTGCCACTTTTGCTTTCACATCCCCTAGATACTCGCAATGGATGTAGAAAATAAGGCTTGCCAGCCTTGTCTTTTTGTCCCTTGTGGGCCCTTAGCATTGTAAAAAATGCCCTAAAATATTTAAACATTTTCTCTCCTTCGATAATTTTGATATCTAAATCAAAATTTTATTCTAAAATGTCTGACAATATAGAAAAATATTCTTCTTCTCTATCAAACATTGCCGCATGGCCTGCATCTTTTATTATAAAAAGTTTTGCCCTATCACCAAAGGCTTCTTTAGTTTTTTTGGCCAAATCTACATTTACAACCAGGTCTTTTTACCCATAGATAATATAAACTGGACATCTTATCTTATCAATATGGCCTGATTCTTTTTCCACTCCATTATATTAATTTGTAATGTTAAAATTAGCAAGGGCAGTGAGGGCATCAACGGGGTTTCTCTGTTTCATAATCCCATCTAAATATATATTATATTCATCATCTGCTGGTTTATTTAGGTTAAATATTGACATATCCCACACATATTTTATAAACTGTCTATTTAGATTTTTAAAGGCATCCAAGACTGGCTTTACAGAAACAGGATCATTTAATATGTCCTCTCTTTTATAGATCCTTTTATTTAAAATTGGCATTAATTTTTAATCTTATACCAATTATTATCTTTTAGTTTTACCAAATTTTCTGCGTTGTTCTTAAATAATTTACCATTTAGGTCAACTTCATATTCATAGACCTTGCCTAGATGGTTTATTTTTAAAATTCTCTTCGATTTCTCTATTAAGTCAAAACTTTCTATCTCATTCCAAGCCATAAATAAGAAATCTTTTTTATCAGAATTTGAAATCTCAGATTCATATATTCCTTTTTCATTGAAATACAAAATAAAGGTCCTAGAATTATCCATAACATAGTAAAGAGAACTGAGGATCATTTTGCCCAGGTTTTTTCCGGGACTATTGTGCTTAAAAACTATTAAATATGATCCCCCATCTCCGAAAAAATCTCTTACTTTCTTATCCATATCCTCTGCCCTATTAAATAATAAACTCATATTTTCTCCTATTTAAAAATAAAAACTTCTTTTATATCCTTATCAAAAACCTTACAAATTTTATAGGCTGTCTCCAACGTTGGACTTATGGTATTATTTTCATAAGCCATAATAGACCTGCGTCTAAGCCCTACCATCCTGGCTAAGGCATTTTGCGACAGACCCATTTCTGTCCTAAACTCCTTGATCCTATTTTCAATTACTACTTCCAACAAACCACTCCTTATATAAAGAATATAAATAGCAATGTTACATTTATAGCACTAATAATGTTACATTTATAGTACCATTATTTTTTAAAAAAACAAATTGAAAAATAAAAAAGCCTATAGACTGTATAAATCTAAAGGCTTCTTACCATTATTTGACAGGGATTGTCCTCACCCCATATTTCTTTAATTGTTTCAAGTTTCATAAATCCTAAAGATTCATAAAATCTGATAGTTTGATCATAAAACTGATCTATACCATCATCTAGGGTTTTAACATGGGCTAGGCTAAAATCATTTTTATATAGGTCTAAAACTTCTCCTACAAGGGTAGTACCCAGGCCCGTATTCCTATATTTACTTAAAATACCAAGGCAATATAAGTCGATTGCATGATTCGATGTTTCTTTTATAGTCAGAAACCCAAGATCTTCACCATCCATACTTATTATAAAGGTATCGTAGTCTTTGCTATCATCTGCATACTGGATTATTGAATCTTCTATTCCAAACCAATCGGGCAAATCTCTCAGCACTTTTTCTACGAAATCATGCTTATAAGTCTTATTTTTTTCTTTCCTAATTTCTAATTTCCTATTTTTCATTTTATCCTTTTTTTCTATGAAAATATTTTTAAATATGATTTTTCATGTCTTTAATTGCTTCTTTTATAGACAAAATCAAAGGTTTTTCAAAATCCACATAAGGAAAACTACTGTAGTACAAAAGAAATTCTAATTCTTCGAGGATTTCTTCATAAGAGCTTTCAATTGCTTCTGGAAATTGTATTTTTTCTATTGATTCCATCACAGTTTCATAGGCATAAGTTGAGATACGGTCATTATCAAAATAAGTACTCAACTCATTGTTATTTAATCCTGATTCAAAATTTTTTACCTGTGTATCTTCATCTATCAATCTTAATCCTATATCAAGAATAGGGCATATATTTTTAAACAAATCATATGTCCTCTTGTCAAAAGCATTTATTACAGCAGGATTTGTATCTTCCTCGATTAGGATTTGTAAAAAATCATTAACTATTTTATCAGGATAATCACCAGGACCTTCTGTTATGTCTAGGGTTAGCATTAAATCCATCCCATCTACAAAGGGTGCTATTATCAAGGGTTGGAAAAATTTTCCTTCGCATATATCCATACTATAAATTGGGATGAGTTTTGTATTAAAAGTGATATTTTTCGGTATCTGTTTTAATTTTTTGACATAGTCAATATTTAATATCTGAGCTTTAGGGTAAGATATGTCAATATTTTTAGGTTTTGGTATAGAATCTTTTAATACATAAGATCCATTTTCATAAGTCATTAGGGGTATATTTTCAATTTCATAATAATATCCAATGCCAAGATCCTTTTTATTTTTATCTTTTAGGATTAAGTCCAGACTTAATAGTGCATTTATAACTTGGCTTAGTATATGAAAGTCTTTTTCATCTTTTAACTCAACAGATTGGGCAAACTCTCTAGATTTTCTAAAGAAAGGATGAGTAAATGGTCCTTTAAGCTTCAAATTATTTTTTATTTTGTAATTAGAAACTCTCTCTAGTTCTTCTTTATTAAGGTAAGATTTCTTTCCTAAAACCATCTGAATAAAGCTTCCCTCTAAAATATTAGAAAATTTTACAAAATCGTTCGCTAGGATATTATTTTTAAGAAGCTTTTCTAGAAAATAGTATCCCTCATCATTTAAACAAATATTTACTGCGTTATATTCTCCCATATCCCCAATAATATTTATATAGGCTATATTCCCATCATCTAGTCGGAGTCCTAGTGGCATATATGCAGATAATTTTCTCCACAATTTTGTGTCTTTGTATTTAAAGGCTAAATTATACAAAATATCGTAGTTTATATTTTCTGCTTTCATATTTTTATCACATATTATCTTTCACAGCTACAGCTATTATCCTAGCCTTTGCTCTTATTTCTCCAGCAGCTTCTAAGGTCATATTTATAATTCCTTTTCTTTCACCTAGTTCTTCTAAATTTGATCTTAGGATCAGATCTTCATTCATAGGGGTTGGTTTTATATAATCAACTTCTAGCCTAGCCGTGATAAATCTGCCAATAACTGTATCTTTTGTAAGTTCTAAGCCTTTTGCTTTGTGTTTAAAATAAGCAGCACTTGCTGTCCCATGGCAGTCGAAAATCATGGCTATCATACCTCCAAATAGATTGTTTGGAACGCCACCGGTGTACATTTTATCTGGCCTAATAGTTGCAACTACAGTCTTGCCATCTTCACTTGGGTATGATTTTAGATGAAGACCCTGATCGTTTTTTTCTCCACAACCCCAACAATGTTGAAATCTCTCACCATATGTTTCCTGAATAGCAATTTTTTCTTTCATAAAAACTCCTTTTTATATATTAATTAAACTTTCCTAGTATGATCTTAGTTTTATCTAATGGCAATGGTAAACTATCCTCTGTAAAACACTCTATTTTTACCACCTTCGCTATATTTTCGTTATCATCATCACCAACTCCAACTATTACCAAATCACCTATGTCAATACTCAAATCATTAGTCCTATAATAATAGGATTTACCGTCATCAGAAAAAATAACACTACAATATATAAATTCATTTTCTCTAGGAAGTACTTTCTGATAAATTTTTGAATTTAACAAATCACTAGTACCGTAAAACTCTAATATAGATGTTAGTCCTTCTGCAAATAAATTATAGAAAAAAGGCAGACTTATTTTGTTATAAAAACTCTTTCTTATAGCTATATCCTTTTTATCATATTTAATTAGGTACATATACGATCTTTTATCATTTTCATCATAAACAATCCTTGAATCGGAGCCTCTTTCTGACGAATCATAATAATTTAGAATCTTGAAATTTTCTACATATTCCAAAAAACTTATTACCTCATCTTCTAATTCAAATCTCTGTTTTACCTTATGCTTATTTGGTAGAACCCTCACGATAGTGATTGACTTATCTTTGCGGTTTATAATTAACTCTTCCGACATACCTATATATTTGTCTTCTTTATCATCAGTGTTATTTTTACTCAAAACCCTATCATATTTGAAATAAATACTTTCGATATGATAATAGTTTTTCTCACCATCAAATAATAAAAGATTATAATCATCTAAGATTTTTCTTATAAATTTTGACAATATATCGTCTTTTAAAAATTTTGAATTTATACTTATAATCTTATCTTCAACAGTCAGTCTTAGCTCAAAATACGATTTGCCATCCTGAAATTTCTTCTCAAAGGACTCATCAAAAATATAGTCTAAATATTCATAAATTTCATCTACTTTGCTTGTAGAGATTATCCTGTCATCATATTTATAATCATAAACAAGATTATTTTCGAAATCTATTTTTTTAGAAGTTAAAGAAATACCACCATCTGAATCTATTGATAAAACTTGTTCAACCTCACCATCAAATCCATCAATATTCTCATAATCAAGCATTATTGATTTTATGCTAACATTTTTCACTTTATTTCTATCCATCCTAGACCCCCTTTTATAACTTATACCCCTAATGTTTATCTAAATACAAAAAAACAGCTTTTAAAAAGCTGTTTAAAATCTTATCTACACTCAGGGCACAAGCCTCTATAGGTTATATCTACACTGTCTATTGAGTAATCTAATAGGTCTATAGAATAGTTCAAATCCTCCAAGCATAAGTCTATAATTTGACCACAAGACGTACATACAAAATGTCCGTGGCTTTCTTTAATAAATTCATATCTCTTAGATGTCATGTTGAAATCTAATTCTTTAACCAAGTTTTTTTCCACAAATAAATTCAAGGTATTGTAGACAGTTGCCTGACTTATCAGTGGATCAATATCTTTGAGATCTTTAAAAATTATCTCAGCAGATGGATGGATAGGATTTTTTATCAAATAATCTAATACTAATAATCTTTGATGAGATATTCTTATGTCTTTGTTTTTTAAAATGGTTTTTAATTGGTCGGTATTATTTTCTACAATATCACCATTTAATTTTTTATGTAATGCCGTCATCACTAATCCATCCCCTAACTTATTCTTTACTAACCTATAATATACGTCCCTAAGACCTAAATGTCAACATTTCGTTGACTACGAAGAATCAATATAGCTTATATTATATTATTTTATCAATTTTTTCTATTATATCTCATAATAACCTAGGTCTAATCATTACTTGTGATCAAAGGGATCTAATTTTTTCAATTTTTCACTCATTTTAAGTGATCTTTCTATATTTCCTTCAAATAAATTACCAATACGGTAGATTAACTTGTCAGGACTTTCTATCATTCCATCTTGGATCCATTTATCCAACAAACCTACAAAGGCAGCCCTATAAAAATCAATAATCAAAGTCTTGTCTTCATCTCTAGCTTTTATATTTTTAGACCTACATTCATTTTCTACATATTTACTTATAACTGACTGGCAAATCTTATATAAATAAGAATCAGTTTCATTTTTATCTATAGATTCAAATAAATTCTGGGCTGCTTTTTTATTATCAAGCAAAAATGATGCTGCATGCAAGATACTTTTTTCCATAGAAAAGCTGGTATCAAACTTATTGTCTACCTTTTCTATCTCATCGTTTAGTATCTCTCTTACAAGACTATAAATATCTTCATAGTGGTAATAGAAAGTATTTCTATTGATATCACATCTATCCGCCAATAAAGATATTGTTATGTCATTAAAGCTCATCTCATCCAAAAGCTTTATAAATTCATTTTTTATAAGATTTTTGGTATATTGCCTTGGCATAGGTCTACCCCTATCTTTTTATATTCTTCTTATATTTAAATTCAAAAACTTAAGATACATTATACCTCTTTATGTTTTTAAAATAAAAAAAGCCCCTGACTTTGAAAATCAGGAAGCTTTATATTATTAATTATTATGCTAATTCTACTTCAGCACCAGCTTCTTCTAGAGCTGCTTTAACTTCTTCAGCTTTATCTTTAGCAACGCCTTCAAGTACGTTTGCTGGAGCACCATCTACAAGTGCTTTAGCTTCTTTTAGTCCAAGACCAGCTGCGTCTTTAACAACTTTGATTACGTTGATTTTAGATTGTCCAGCTGATTTAAGAACTACGTCGAATTCTGTTTTTTCTGCTGCTGCGCCTGCTGCATCTCCGCCTGCTGCTGGAGCTGCTACTGCTACTGCTGCTTGTGCAGATACGTCAAATTCTTCTTCGATTGCTTTTACAAGTTCAGAAAGTTCTAGAACTGTAAGATTTTTGATTTCTTCTAATAGGTTTGTTACTTTTTCGTTAGCCATTTTTATATTCTCCTTATAATTTGTATTTTTGATATGTTATTATGCTGCTTCGTTTTCTTTTTTGCTTGCAACTTCGTTAAGTGCGATTGCAAGTTTAGATATAGTGTTGTTAAGATCTCCTGCAAGAGTTCTAATTGGTGCTTGTAATACATTAGCAAGCATTGAGTGAAGTACTTCTGTAGCTGGTAATGTAGCTATTGCCATCATTTGTTCGCCATTTTGGTATTTTCCTTCAACTATACCTGATTTAAGTGTTAGCTTATCTTCGTTTTCGTCTTTTTCGTTTCTGTAGTCAACTGCGATCTTTGGTCCATCAACTAAATCACTGTGTGAAAAGATTAATGCATTTGTTCCCTTTAGGTCTTCGATTAATTCATCATATCCTAATTCTTGGAATGCAAATCTCATCATAGTATTTTTGTAAACCTTATATTCAGTATCTTTTTCTCTGAATTTGTTACGAAGTTCTGTAACTTCCTTAACATCCATACGGTCAAAACCTACAAGTGTAACAGATTGTGCACCTTCGATTTTTTCTTTGATCTCGTCAACTATCAGCTGTTTTGCTGCTATAGCTTTTTCGCTCACTTTTTCACCTCCTAAGGCTAATGGTAGGTATATAAAAACCCCACTTATATAGGCATATTAATAATGCCTACATCGGTGGGGATGTAGTTTCTTCTCCCACCTATACGCAATTATTAAACATAAAGTCTGCGTAGTCTTTGGTAGCCTGTTTATTTGACTGTTATATTATATCACTTATTTAAAATAATGCAAATTATTTTTCGACTAATTCAGACGCTCTAGATGCTTGTAGTTTTACTCCTGGTCCCATTGTTGATGAAACAGTGATAGATTTTATATATTTACCCTTAGCTGCAGCTGGTTTTGCTTTAACAACAGCTGAAATAAGAGTTTTGATATTGTCAGCTAATTTTTCTTTTCCGAATGAAACCTTACCTGTTGGTACGTGGATTAGGTTTGCTTTATCTGTCCTATATTCAACCTTACCAGCTTTAATATCTTCGATAGCTTTTTTAATATCTGGTGTAACTGTACCAGTTTTTGGGTTTGGCATTAGGCCTTGTGGTCCAAGTACCCTACCTAGTTTACCAACTGTTGCCATCATATCTGGTGTAGCAATAACTACATCAAAATCTAACCAACCGTCTTTTTGGATTTTTTCTTCGTATTCTGTATTACCAGCATAGTCAGCTCCTGCTGCTAGAGCTTCGTCAATTCTATCGTCTTTAACGAAAGCTAATACTCTTTGTACCTTACCAGTACCATGTGGCAAAATAACTGTTCCTCTAACTTGTTGGTCAGCATGTCTACTATCAACTCCAAGGTTGAAGTGTAGTTCTACAGTTTCATCAAATTTTGCCTTTGCAGTTTTTTCAACAATTTCTAATGCTTCATTTAGTTCATATTCTTGTGTCGAATCATAAGAAGCTTTTGATTCTAAATATTTTTTTCCTCTTTTAGCCATTTAATACCTCCTGTGGTCAACGAGTAAACTCTCCCACTAATCTTCTACAGTGACTCCCATACTTCTTGCTGTTCCAGCTATCATGCTTACTGCTGCTTCTAAGCTTGCAGCGTTAAGGTCTTGCATTTTTGTTTTTGCAATCTCTTCAAGTTGGCTTCTCTTGATTGATCCAACTTTGTTTTTGTTTGGTTCTCCTGAACCTTTTGCTAGGTTGATAGCTTTTTTGATTAATACTGGTGCTGGTGGTGTTTTTGTGATGAACTTAAATGATCTATCCGTATAAATAGTCATCTCAACCGGTATTATCATTCCTGCTTGGTCAGCTGTTTTTGCATTAAATGCTTGAACAAATTCCATTATGTTGATTCCGTGTGGACCTAGTGCGGTTCCTACTGGTGGTGCTGGTGATGCAGCTCCTGCTGGTACTTGTAATTTTACTATTGCTTGAATATCTTTTTCTGCCATATTTACCTCCTTGTGGTGTTTTCGGGTTACCCCTCCCACTTCTCAGACAGCGTCAAATTGTTTTTACATCTCTAATATCTAGAGTAGTTATAGTATCTTGACCAAAAACATCTGTATAAACTTTTACTTGTTCCTTGTCTAGGTCAATTTCTTCTACTCTAACAATATCTCCTGTAAAGACTCCATTTGTTATTTCTACTTGATCACCAACTTTGAAGTTGATTTCAACGCTTTTAACTGGTTTTTTCTCTTTTATGCCAAATTTTCTAACTTCATCTGGTGTAAGAGGTACTGGATCTCCATCTGGTCCAACAAATCCTGTTACCCCTTGGGTATTTCTTATTATATACCAGGTTTTACTTGTATGAACCATCTTTACCATTACATAGCCAGGAAATAACTTTCTTGTCTTTAGCTTTTTGCTATTGTTTTTTACATCGACATATTCCTCAGTTGGTACTGTCACATCTACTATGTCAGGATTTTGATCATTATCAATCATCATTTGTATCTTGTCAGATACTCTGTTTTCATATCCTGTATAGGTGTGAACCACATACCATTTAGCCTTGTTTTCTGCCTCTGTAACTTGTGTCGATTTTTCTTCTTCTGTTTCCTTGTTTTGATCAAAATTTAAAGAATCAGTCATCTTTCACCTACATTATTATAGAAAGTAGATTGTGGAAGACTAAGTCTAATAGCCATATTGCAACACCTGTTATAGCACTAATGGCTATAACCAATAAAGAATACTCTACGGTTACGCTTTTTGTTGGCCATTGGACTTTTTTAAACTCTCTAGCAAGTCCAGAGAAGAAAGAATCTTTTTTCTTAGCCATATTTACCTACCTTGTTTCTTTATGAACTGTGTGTTTTTTACAAAATGGACAGTATTTTTTTAGTTCAATTCTTTCACTATGAGTAGTTTTGTTTTTTGTAGTATCATAGTTTCTGTTTTTGCACTCTGTGCATTCTAATTTAACTTTAGTTCTCATAAAACACCTCCTATTTACTTATACGGATACTTCCATACAATGAAATATAATACCCTCTACGTCTAGTATTGTCAATACTCTTAATCAATTTTTAATAAGTTTTTTATAAAACTTTCTCTCTTTTTGCATAGATTATCTCTAAGATCATCCAAATCATGATTTGAAAAGCAATAATCCTGATAGGCTAGGAGTATATCTTCTATATCATCTAGTTCCAAAATATTTCTATCATATATTTTTCCCAGGTAGTTATCATATTTGTCATAGTATACTTTTGGTGGATAGCCTTTGAGCGTAGATGTATCAAAAGCAGTATATGACTCTACTGCATACACATCCCCACCTACAATCAACATTTTTTCTTTTATATTGATTTTTCTGCCCGTAAGATGATCTCTAATCAATAGCAAGGCCATTATCTTTTACAACATCTACTATATGTTGGCATGATTTTTGGGCTTGCTCTTCTGTTTCAGCCTCAACCATGACCCTTATTAGTGGCTCTGTTCCAGATTTACGAACCAGTATCCTACCACTATCTTCTAGTTTTGATTCAACTTCTTTTATAGCCTGGTCAACTTTTTCATTATCTAAAATTGTATTTTTATCTTTGACTCTGACATTGATTAGAACTTGTGGATAAATTTTAAGGTCTCTTACCAATGATTTTAGGTCTGTTTTTGCTTCGATCATAGCTTCCATAACTTTAAGAGAAGTTAGGATACCATCTCCAGTGTTGGCATATTTCTTCATTATTATATGACCAGACTGTTCACCGCCAAGCTCTATGTCTTTTTCATACATCCTATCATGGACATATTTATCACCAACATCAGTTTTTTCATAATTAATACCTAAATTATCAAAGGCTTTATAAAGTCCTATGTTAGACATGACTGTTGTAACCACTGAGTTTGAATTTAGGGCTCCTTCTTTTTTCATATAGTTGGCTAGTATATAAAGGATAGAATCCCCATCTATAATATTGCCCTCAGCATCCACACCTATACACCTATCTGCATCTCCGTCAAAGGCAAATCCAAAGTCAAGCTTATTTTCTATTACATAGTCCCTAAGCACTTCTATATGGGTAGATCCTGCTTTATTGTTTATATTAAAACCATTTGGATCAGAGTTTATTACATAGGTATCTGCACCAAGGGCATCATAAACCGGTTTAGCTATTGTAAAACCTGCACCATTAGCACAATCAAGACCTACTTTTATACCCTCAAAAGACTTGGTCACTGTTTGGATAAGATAAGCTATATACCTATTTCTTCCTCCTATATAGTCAACAGTCCTACCTATGTCTTCTCCTAAGGCCAAATCTATTTCATTGATATCGGCATCTATGTAGGCTTCTAATTTTTCTAGAAAATCATCGCCCATCTTCTCTCCCTTGTCATTTATTATTTTTATACCATTGTCATAATAAGGGTTATGACTTGCTGTTATCATTATTCCACAATCAAAATCTTCTGTCCTTGTTATATATGAAACTGAAGGAGTTGGTGTAACATGGAGTAGGTAAGCATTTGAGCCTGATGATGTGATACCAGCAGATAAGGCATCTTCAAACATGTATGATGACCTTCTAGTATCCTTGCCTATCAGAATTTTGCCTTGACCATGGTTATTTTTTGAAAAATAATCCCCTATAAACCTACCTATTTTAAAAGCATGGTAAACATTAAGGTTTTTATTTGCCTCTCCCCTAAATCCGTCTGTACCAAAATATTTCATAATATCTCCTTTAAAATTTAAATCTAATTTATCTGTCTATATTATACCCTTTTGATAATCAGGAGAAAATTCGGGTAAAAATTTATGAAAGGAGTGATCTAATTAATTTTGAAAAACTTAACAATGAAAAATTATATATAAACGGTACTTTTATTGAAAGCAAATCCAATAAATGGATAGAAGTAGAAAATCCTGCCACAGGTGAGATTTTAGGAAAAGTGCCAAAGGCAAGTGATGATGAAATCAGCCAAGCTGCAGAAGCTGCCTTTGAAGCCTTTAAAACTTTTTCTAAAACAAGTCTTGAAGAAAGGATCTCTTATATAGAAAAATTTAAGAATTGGATGATAGATCATCAGGACGAGATAATGGAAACAATAAAACTAGAACTGGGTGTACCTATAAAAATTGCAAAACCTGGTCAATTTGATAAACAAATGGCTAGGATCGATGTATTTATAGACCAAGCTAAAAAAATTGACTATAGGATAGATATGAGTGGTGGCTATGTTAGGATGGAGCCAATAGGAGTTGTAGCAAGCCTTACACCATGGAACTATCCACTAGGTCAAATAATAATGAAAGTTATACCAGCTATTTTGATGGGTTGTACTGTTGTACAAAAACCAGCTTCTGATACACCGCTTACAGCTTATTTTGTAGCAAAGGCTTTTGATGAAATAGGTCTACCAAAGGGGGTATTTAACCTAGTAACAGGCTCTGGACCAGAAGTAGGAGAGGTTTTAAACTCTCATCCAAAAGTCGCCATGGTTTCTTATACAGGATCTCTTTTAGGTGGGGCTTCTTCGGCCAAACACGCAATGAATACAGCCAAAAAAGTTGTCCTAGAGCTTGGGGGCAAGTCACCAGCTGTTTTTATCAAAGGAGCAAATATAAAGATGGGAGTCAAACAAGTTTTAGACAGGGTTTACCTAAATGTTGGTCAAACTTGCTCCTGCCTATCAAGAGCGGTCATAACCGAGGATATTTATGATGATGTCCTAAAAGAATTTATAAACCAATATGATAATTATCCAGTGGGAGACCCAAGTGACCCGAAAACTGTTGTAGGTACTCTTTCTAGCAAAAAACAATTTGATAAGGTTAAAGGCTTTATAGAAAAAGGAATCAATGAAGGTGCAAGCTTAATTAAAGGAGAAATTCCTAAAGAAAGTAAAAAAGGATATTATGTAAAACCAGCTATCTTCACCGATGTAAGGCCTGGTATGGCAATCCATGATGAAGAAATTTTTGGACCAGTTCTTTCTATTATAAAAGTAAAGAATAAAGATGAAGCTATAGAAGTAGCTAACGCCGTAGACTTTGGTCTTTCTTCTGCCGTATTTGGAAATGAAAAAGAAGCCCTAGAAATCGCCTATGAAATCAAGGCTGGAGACGTCTACCTAAACTCTGGCGGCGGATCCTCAGAACTACCTTTTGGAGGCTACAAACAATCAGGCCTAGGTAGAGAGGGTGGTATATTTGGCCTGATAGAATATCTAGAACCTAAGTCAATACACACAGCATAGCGAAATACAAATTATTATCGGAGTTACTCCCTCTCATCTTGTTCATAAATCAAAAAACATCTACATTAAAAAATATAATATTAATAACCGTCATACAAATCCCAAAATTTATGAGATTCCTCGTCGAAGCTAAGCTTCTCTGTCGGAATGACATTTGTTTATATACTTTGTTTACACTGTTAGAGGGGTTGCTCCCTCTTTTTTATTTACTAATTATAAATTAATAAGTAAATTTTATATTGACTTAAATAAGATAAGACATTTCTAAGTCTTATTTTTCAAAATTAATCATAAAAAAAGGGAGCTTAAATGCCCCCTTCAAATAATTTTTTGCTTTTAGAATTTACAGTATTTCTCTTAATTGTCTGATATTTTTTATTTTATAGTCAGCTTGGTCACCTTCTTTAGGATTTCCATAGCCATAGGCAGCAAAAATTGTCTTTTGATTATTTTTACTACCTGCCTCTATGTCTTCTTTGCGGTCTCCTATCATTATATAGTCGCCCTTTATTTCTTTTCTTAGAATTTTATACTTGTACAGATAGTCATAGTCTTCCCCGACAAAATATTTAGAAAAATACTTATCTAGACCAAATTTTTCCCTAGCAGCATCCATATAAACACGTCTACATTTTGACAAAATATAGAGTTCATACTTATCTTTTAAATATGAAAGGGTTTCTGTTGCTCCCTCAAAAAGCTGGCCATCATTTCTCATATAATTGATAATCCTATCACCGTTTTTCTTTATATAAGGATCTTTATCAGAATCATCTTTTAAGATTATATCCCAAACTTCTTTTGGCCCCATACCTATAAAGGATTTGAAATCAAAATCATCAATGGATAAACCAAGCTCTAAAAGACTCTCTGTAATAGCTTTTTTGTAGGCTATTTCTGTATTGTGAATTGTCCCATCAAAATCAAATACTAAAATCATATAAGATCAACAAGGTTTGCCATCTCTATTGCAGATAGGGCTGCTTCTGATCCCTTATTTCCTGATTTTACGCCTGCTCTTTGGACGGCTTGATCGATATTATCTGTTGTCACTACTCCAAAGATAACTGGTTTTTCACTCTCTAATCCAACATGGGCAACACCCTTAGAAACTTCTGCACAAACATAGTCAAAATGTGGAGTATCTCCTCTGATGACTGCTCCTAGACATATAACAGCATCGACATCATCTTTTTTGACAAGTTTTTTAGCTGCTAGTGGGATTTCAAAGGCTCCTGGCACTCTGATTATAGAAATCTCTTCATCTTTTACCTCATGTCTTTTAAGTGTATCTAGACAACCTTCTAACAACCTATCTGTAATAAAGTGGTTAAACCTCGCTATTACGATAGCATATTTTTTATCTTTTGAAACTAAATTAGCACTATATTCACGCATTTTTTATCTCCTTAAATTCTCTTAATTGGTGACCCATTCTATCTGCTTTTATTTTTAGATAATACCTATCTATATCATTTGATTTTATTTCTATTGGTTTTCTTTTTTTGACCTTTATCCCATATTTTTCTATTTGATGGATTTTGTCTGGATTATTTGTCATAAGCTCAACTGATTTGACCCCAAGTTGTTTTAGGATCTGTGCTGCTACCTTATAGTCTCTCATATCATCTGGAAATCCTAATTTTCTATTGGCATCTACTGTATCAAATCCATGTTCTTGGAGCTCATAGGCTTTTAGTTTGTTAAATAATCCTATGCCACGACCCTCTTGGCGCATATAAAGTAGGATTCCTTGACCATTTTCTTCTATTGTTTTTAGGGCCTTGTGGAGTTGGTTACCACAATCACATCTCCTAGATCCAAGCACATCACCTGTTAGGCACTCTGAGTGGATCCTTGTTAGGACATTTTCTCCACTTATATCACCCTTGGTCAATGCTATATGTTCCTTGCCATTTTCTGGATCTATAAAACCAACTGCTGTAAATTCACCATAGTCTGATGGGAGTTTTACAGGATTTGTTTGTTCAAGTTTGAAAGGATTGTTTTTTCTAATATAATCTTGAATCTCCGCTACACTTGTCATAACAAGACCAAGTTTTTCGGCAAGTTTTTCTACATCCTTGCCCCTCATCATATGACCATCGTCAGCCATTATCTCGCAGCAAAGGCCAACTTCTTTTAATCCTGCAAGTTTCATAAGGTCTACTGTAGCCTCTGTATGCCCATCTCTTTCTAGGACTCCACCTTTTTTTGCTATAAGTGGAAATACATGGCCAGGTCTTCTAAAATCTTCTGGTTTTGCATCTGGATCAACTAAATATCTTATTGTCTCTGCCCTTTCAAAAGCAGAAATACCTGTAGTAGTATTTATATGGTCTATAGAAACTGTAAAGGCTGTTTCGTGATTATCTGTATTGTTGCTTACCATTGGATGTAGGTTTAATCTCTTGGCTACTTCCTCACTAATTGGTGTACAGATAAGACCCTTGCCGTATGTGGCCATGATATTTATCATTTGGCCAGTGACATTTTCTCCAGCACAGATAAAATCACCTTCATTTTCTCTTGATTCATCATCAGTTACTATAATCAATTCATTTCTTTTTAAAGCTTCTATAGCTTTTTTTACATTATCCATATTAGTTTAGGCCTAAAAGTGAGCCCAAATCCTCCTTATTATCATTTTTATACAATTTTTCAACAAAACGTCCTATAATATCTGTCTCAATATTGACCAGATCACCTATTTTTTTGTCTTTGAAGTTTGTACTAGCTATTGTCTCTGGTATAAGTGAAACTTCAAATGTATCAGCACTTTCAAATGATACCGTTAGTGAAATTCCATCTATACAGACAGATCCTTTGTTAACTATATATTTGCAAATCTTTCTATCAGTTTTAAACCTGTAGACATTTTTATTTATTGAAACTAGCTTTGCAACTCCATCCACATGGCCTTGGACAATATGACCATCGAGCCTATCAGAAAATCTTAGAGCTCTTTCTAGATTGACGTTTTTACCCAGCATTGCTGTCGTGAATTTTGTCTTATCTAGACTTTCCTTCATCAAGTCTGCCTTATAATAATTGTCGGTAAATTCTGTTACTGTTAGGCATACTCCATCAGTCATTATAGAATCACCTATCTTTAGGTCATCTAAAACATTTTTGCAGGCTATTTTGATCTCTACATGGTCATTTTTTTGTTTAAACTCTGTGACCTTGCCAAGCTCAGTCGATATTCCTGTAAACATTTCTCACCTCAAGCATAATATCAGGGCCGAATCTTTTGACATCATCGATCCTAAATTTTTTGGCATCACTTATTTTTTCAACTCCATCCCCCATAAAGGCCGATCTAGAATCAGATCCTCCAACAATTATAGGGGCTATAAATTCGTAGATCTTATCTACTAGGTCAGCCTCTAAGAAGCTTGTGTTGATCATAGAACCACCTTCTACCAAAATAGATGATATATTCATTTGATATAATTTTTGGACCAAGTCTTCTAAGTCAATTTGTCCATTTTTTTCCTTGCATTTTATAATTTTAGCATTTACATCTATTTTTTCTGATGAGCTTGTAGCTATTATTGTATCCTTGTCAGATTTTAGAGAAAAAATTGGCAAATCCTTATCAAAATCCAGATCGTTGGCAAGTATAACCCTAACTGGATCTACTCCATTTTCTAACCTGCAATTAAGCCTTGCCTTATCTTTTACAAGGGTATTTTTACCTATTAGGATAGCATCGTAGTCATTTCTCAATTTGTGGACAAAGTTTCTTGATTCTTCTCCACTGATCCATTTCGAGTCAAAAGACTTTGTTGCAATCTTGCCATCAAGGCTCATAGCGTATTTTAGACTGATAAGAGGCCTCTTGTATTTCATATTAAAAAAGAATTTCTCATTAAGTAACTTGCCTTCTTCTTCTAAAACTCCACTTATGACCTCGATGCCTGCATCTTCAAGTTTTTTTACGCTGGCAACTTTTGGATTTGTATCGAGATTTGAGATTACAACTTTTTTTACTTTTTGCCTTATAACTTCATCCACGCATGGTGGATTTTTTCCAAAATGGGAGCATGGTTCTAGGTTAACTATCAGAGTTGAACCTTCTATGTCATCCTTAGCATTTTTGAAACAATCAATCTCTGCATGGTCCTTACCAAAGCCTTTATGATAACCTTTTGATATGATTTGACCATCTTTTACAAGGATTGCTCCAACCATTGGATTTGTCAGAACTCTGCCAGATCCTTTTTTGGCAAGCTCGAAACATTCTTGCATCAATTTTTCATAATTCAATCTATCACTTCCTTTTGGGAACTAAAAAAGTCCCCTTTCAGGGACTGCACTTTAAAAGAATATACATAAAATATAATACTTCTCTCATCCAGACTATACTGTCGGTATCGGAATTTCACCGATTCGGCTAACGCTCGCAGACTATAACTGCCGGTGGAGAATTTCACTCCGCCCTGAAGATATTTATCTTTACAACCTAATTATAGTATAAGGTTTTCCTTTTGTCAAATAATTATTTCACAATCTTTTCTACCTATTAGATTTAACACTTTTCTCTTATCTGATATAATATAAGCATGAGAAAATTAGACTACATACCAAGAACAAATTTAAAAATGATTCACGTTGACGGATCCTATTCTTTTGGGATTGATTCTATTCTTTTAGTAGATTTTGCAAAAATGAAAAAGGATAAAATCTTGTTGGATATAGGAGCTGGCAATGGGATCTTATCCTTGATGGCAAATGACTTATACTCGCTAAAAAAAGTTTTAGGGGTAGAAATTCAAGAAGCAAAGGCCAAACAATTTGAAGAAAATCTCATTTTAAATGATATACGAAATATAGATATAATAAATAAAGACCTGAATGATTTTCAGATAAAAGAAAATTCCATAGACTATATCATAACAAACCCGCCTTATTACAAAAATAACCACAACATTGCTAACAAGGACAAAGAATTTTTGATTTCAAGACAGGAAATATATCTAAATTTAGATGACATATTTACTTTTGCAAACAAGGCACTTAAGGATAAGGGAAAACTTTTTATGATCCATAAACCAGAAAGAATGATTGAAATCTTCAATAAATCTGGAAATATAAAGGCAAAAAGAATACAATTTGTCTCATCAACCTACGATACCAAACCACAATTTATCCTAACAGAATTTGTTAAAAACGCCAAAGATGGGATAAAAATTGAAGACCCGATCATAATCTATAAAGATAATAAATATACAGATCAGATTAGAAAAATAAATGGGACCTATAAGGAGAAATAATGGACTATCAAATATATTTTGTACCAACACCGATTGGCAACCTCGAAGATATGACAATCAGAGCTATCAACACCCTAAAAAATGTAGACCTGATTGCCTGCGAAGATACAAGAGAATCAAAAAAACTCCTGGATTTTTATGAAATATCTAAGCCTCTTACCTCCTACCACAAATTCAATGAGCAGGAAAGAAGTGAGGAACTAATAAAAAAAGCAAGTCAAGGGATGACAATAGGAATAATAAGCGATCAAGGAATGCCAGGCATGTCTGATCCCGGGGAGATTTTGATAAAAAAATGTATAGAAAATAATATTACCTATACAATTTTACCAGGCCCAAGTTCAATCCTCACAGCCCTAATCGGTTCTGGCCAGGATATGTCAACCTTCACTTTTTATGGTTTTATTGGCAAAAAATCTAAAGAAAAAAATGAACTTTACGAAAAATTAAAAATCGAGGATAAGACCTCAATTATCTTCGACTCGGTCCACAACCTCCCAAAAACAATCGAAGATTTTAAAGAGATTTTCCCAGAAAGAAAACTTACAATAGCAAGAGAGCTTACGAAAAAATTTGAAGAGTATAAAACTTATACCATAAAAGATATAGATACAGATGAAATTACCTTTAAGGGAGAGTTTGTTCTTATTTTAGAAGGCAATAAAAATGAAGAATCTGATGATATTTCTAGTTTTGATGAAGAAATAAGACAAATGATTGATAAAGGCAAATCTACAAAAGAAATAGTCAAGAAAATAAAAAAGGAAAGCGGATTTTCTAAAAATGAAATTTATGAATATGTCCTTAATTTTAAATAGGAGATCTTGTTAAAAGAACAAAAAAAAATTTTAAATATAGGCTAAGTATAGGCTTGGTAATGCTTGTAATAGAAATAATCTTATATTTTATGCTCTAAATCATCCAAAATCTTACTTTCCATGGAATAATGATATAACATATATCATTTACATGGCCTACCTTGCCCTTGTTTTTTATTTTCTCAGTAAAAAAAACTAAATTATAAAATCAAAAGTCATAGTTCTTTTTCAAAAAATGAAATTTATGAATATGTAATTAATTTTAAATAGGAGATCTTATGAAAAACAAAAAATATTTAAAAATAGGTTTGGTAATGATTCTAATAGCAGTATTATTCGTATACTATGCCCTACATCATCCAGAAGCGTCATTTCCATGGCCTAATGGTATAACATATACCATTTACATGACCTATCTTGCCCTAACTATTTATTTTATAATTAAAAAAGATTGAAGTATAAACCAAAGAGTCCTAGATGGAATAAAAGTCTGGGACTTTTAATTTTGCCATAAAAAAACCACCCACAAAATGGATGGTTAAATTATTATCTTCTTTTTCTATTTTTTCTTTTAGCAGCGTCGTTTTTCTTTTTCTTTATAACGCTTGGTTTTTCGTAGTGTTCTCTTCTTCTATATTCAGAAAGTACACCGGATCTTGCGCATTGTCTTTTGAATCTTTTAATCGCACTGTCGATTGATTCGTTTTCTCCAACTCTGATCTCTGTCATCTCTATCCCCCCTCTCGTATATGCACAAAGTTTAGTCTAATCAGCCTGGTGGCCACTGCATGGACCTGTCACCTAAAACATGGAAATGTATATGAGGTACTGTTTGTCCTCCATTTTCTCCAATATTGTTGACTATCCTGTAGCCTGTCTCAGCTATGCCCTTGTCACGAGCGATTTGTCTTATTGCTAAAAATATCTTGCCTATCAAATGGCTATCATTTTCATCAAGTTCTTCTAAACTTTTTATGTGCTTTTTTGGTATAACAAGAAAATGGATAGGTGCTTGTGGATCTAAATCATCAAATGCAATTACATCTTCATCTTCATAGATTATCTCTGATGGTATATCTCCATCTATAATCTTACAAAATACACAATCCATACTTCACCCCCATTAGTATATATAATACCATAATTGATTTTAAGAGTAAAGTTTTATTTTACAATTTCTCCTATAAGTTCATCATCTTTTATGGATATTATTTTCACATCATAGATTGCATTGTCAGCTATATTATAATCTTCTACATTTACCCTCAAATAGTTTGTAGAATATCCTGATTTATAGCCTTCCATATCAGATTTGGACTCAAATAATACGCTTAGTATCTGATCTATTTGTTTTTCTAAGAAGTTTTCTCTATTTACTTTTTCTATAGCCTCTAGGTCTTTTAGTCTTTGTTTTTTGATATTGCCATTTACTTGGTCTTTCATGGCTGCAGCTCTTGTACCATCTCTTTTTGAATATTTGAATAGGTGGGTCTTGGCAAATTTTATATCATTGACAAAATCCATTGTCTCCTTGTGATTTTCCTCAGTTTCTCCAGGAAAACCTACAATAATATCAGTAGTAAGGCCTGCATTTGGGAAAACCTCTCTGATTAGATCAGTTTTTTCCTTGAATATTTTTGTATCATATTTTCTATTCATGGCCTTTAGGACATGGTCTGATCCTGATTGGAGTGATAGGTGGAAATGGTCGCAAGCCTTGCCTGTGGCCTTCATTCTCTCTAAAAAATCTTTTGTAATGTGTCTAGGCTCCATTGATGATAGGCGTATTCTTTTTATACCGTCAACTTCTGCCACGTTTTCTATGACATCTATAAGTGATGACCCATCATTAAAGTCAAGTCCGTATGATGCAACATGGATACCTGTCAAGACTATTTCCTTAAAACCATTTTGAGCTAGTCTTTGGGCTTCTTTTTTTATAGAATCCATAGGACGGCTTACTACATTACCCCTAGCATAAGGTATTAAACAATATGAACAATACATATTGCACCCATCTTGGATTTTCATATAAGCCCTTGTCATAGCAGCTTGGTTTGATATCTCTAAGTCTTCGAAAGTCTTTTCTTCGCTAACTGCTATAATTGGGTCTAAAGCTTTCTTATTTTGTAGGATATTCTCGCAAAGTTCAACTACTTCTTCTTTGTTTCTAGATCCTAAAACTATATCTACACCCTCAATTTTTGCTACTTCTTCTGGCTTTACCTGAGAATAGCAACCCATTACAGCTATTATGGCCTCTGGATTATCTTTTCTTGCCCTAGATATCATCTGACGACTTTTTCTATCGGACATATTTGTCACGGTACAGGTATTTATGACATAAATATTTGCATCTTTCTCAGATTTCTCAAAGCCTCTTTGTTCAAAAATTTCTTCTATGGCTTCTGACTCGTATTGGTTGACCTTGCAACCTAGGGTTTGTATGTTAAATGTTTTTTTCATTCAAAAAAATCCTTTACTTTATCAAAAAATGATTTTTCTTCTTTGACTTCCTTACCTGTTATCTTTGCATAGGACCTTAGAGCTTCTTTTTCCTCTTTTGAAAGTTTTGTTGGTGTAATTATTTTTACATAGAAATAAAGATTGCCCTTGCGGCCTGTTCTTGCATTTTTTATACCCTCACCTTTTAGGGTAAATCTTTCCCCAGTCTGTGTGCCCTCTGGGATTTTATAATCTATTGTTTTTTCTAGGGTTGGGATTTTTATCTCTCCACCAAGTGCAGCTACAGGAAATGTGATAGGCATTTCATAATATATATCTAGACCATCTCTCTTAAATATATCATGTGATGCTACCCTGACTATGACATAAAGATCTCCAGCAGGTCCTCCGTTTTCACCAACATGGCCCTTGCCAGCAAGCCTTATTACATTTTGGTCTTCTATACCTGATGGCACATCTATTTTTATCTTTTCAGATTTGAATTCTTTGCCTGTACCATTACAGTTTTTGCATGGCTTATCTATAATTTCACCTTGGCCATGGCAGGTTTTACAGGTCACTGTCCTAGACATGGTACCAAAAGCGCTCCTTGTCACTTCATTGACAACTCCCCTTCCATGGCAATCTGGGCAGGTGTGTTTTTCTGATCCTTCTTCGCTTTTTGATCCGTGACAAACGTGGCATTCTACTTCTCTTCTAATCTGGATTTCTTTTGATACTCCAAATGCTGCTTCCTGGAAGCTTAAATTTATGACTTGTTGAATATCAGCACCCTTTATAGGTCTATTAGCTTGGGCATTTGAATAACCTTGGCCAAATAAATCACCAAAAAGGTCTCCAAATATATCTCCAAAGCCTCCACCAAAACCAGAGAATCCTCCATCAAATCCACCACCATTTTCAAAAGCGGCATCCCCGTACATATCATATTTCTGCTTTTTTTCAGGATCTGACAATATTTCGTAGGCTAGGGTTGCTTCCTTGAATTTCTGCTCAGCTTCTTCATCCCCTGGGTTTAGGTCAGGGTGATATTTTTTGGCAAGTTTTCTATATTCTCTTTTTATATCATCGGTACTAGCATCTTTGTTGACACCTAGGACTTCGTATGGGTTTTTCATTTATCCTCCAGTTCACTAAAAAAAGCTATTTCACTAGGAAATAGCCCCTTTTATTATTGTCATTATTATACTTTTACTTAAGATACTTTCAAAATTATTCTTCATCTTCATCGATTACTTCATAATCAGCATCTACAACATCTTCGTCAGATCCTGCTTGACCCTCAGACGCATTTGCCTTATACATTGATTCGCTTATTTTGTAGATCTCATTTGTTAGCTCTTCTGAAAGTGTTTTTATTTTTTCTGTATCATTTTGACCAATAGCTTCTTCTAGTTCTTTGGCCTTGCTTTCGATATTTTCTTTGTCAGCTCCCTCTAGTTTAGCATCTTCTATTGTTTTTCTAGCTTGGTAAACTAGGTTTTCTGCATTGTTTTTGATATCTATTTCTTCTTTTTTCTTCTTATCTTCTTCGGCAAATTTCTCTGCTTCTTTTACCTTTTTATCGATTTCTTCTTCTGTTAGGTTAGAAGATGAAGTTATAGTAATCTTTTGTTCTTTGCCTGAACCTTGGTCTCTGGCTGTTACATTTACAATACCATTTGCATCTATATCGAAAGTTACTTCTATTTGTGGGATACCACGTCTAGCTGCAGGTATACCTGTAAGTTGGAACCTACCTAGGGTTGTATTGTCTGCTGCCATTTCACGTTCACCTTGTACTACGTGGATGTCTACTTCTGTTTGTCCATCTGCTGCGGTTGTAAAGATTTGTGATTTCTTTGTTGGAATTGTTGTGTTTCTCTCAATTAGTTTTGTAGCGACTCCACCAAGAGTTTCGATACCTAGTGATAGTGGTGTAACATCTAGTAGCAATAGGTCTTTAACCTCGCCTGTTAGAACACCACCTTGGATAGCTGCACCGATTGCAACTGATTCGTCTGGGTTGATGTCTTTTTGTGGGTCTTTGCCTATTATTTTCTTTACTAATTCTTGGACAGCTGGTACCCTTGTAGAACCACCTACTAGTAGGACCTTGTCAATATCAGATGCTGATAAACCTGCATCATGAAGAGCATCTTCAACTGGTTTTCTAGTTTTTTCTACTAGGTCATGGGTCAATTCATCAAATTTAGCTCTAGATAGGTTGATATCTAAGTGAACTGGTTGACCATCTACTGCTGTTATAAATGGTAGGTTGACATTTGTATTTAGGGTTGATGATAGTTCTTTTTTAGCTTTTTCAGCTGCATCTTTTAGTCTTTGCATAGCTGTCAAATCTTTTGTTAGGTCAACACCAGATTCTTTCTTAAATTCTGCTGCAAGATAATCTACAACTGCATTATCAAAGTCATCTCCACCAAGCTTGTTGTTTCCTCTTGTAGATAATACTTCAAATACACCGTCACCTACTTCTAGTATGGAAACATCGAATGTACCACCACCAAGGTCATAAACCATGATCTTTGATTGGTCAGTTTCCTTATCCATACCATAAGCTAGGGCTGCTGCTGTTGGCTCGTTTATAATTCTGTCTACTTTTAGACCTGCGATTTGTCCAGCGTCTTTTGTAGCTTGTCTTTGAGCATCTGTAAAGTATGCAGGTACTGTGATAACTGCATTTGTAACTGTATCATTTAGATAGGATTCTGCATCTGCTTTTAGTTTTTGAAGAATCATTGCTGAGATTTCTTCTGGTGTATATCTTTTGCCATCGATTTCTGGGCTCTTCCAGTCATGTCCCATCTCTCTTTTGACAGATGCTATTGTTCTTTCTGGGTTGGTGATAGCTTGTCTTTTTGCTGTTTCACCTACTAGTCTTTCGCCATCTTTTGAAAAAGCAACCACTGATGGGGTTGTTCTATTACCTTCACTGTTTGGTATAATTGTTGCAGTACCACCTTCCATAACTGCTACTGCTGAGTTTGTTGTACCTAAGTCAATACCTATAATTTTTGCCATAATTTTCCTCCTACTTGCTTACCTTGACCATTGATGGTCTAAGGACTTTGCCATTTAATTTATATCCTTTTTGGAATGTCTCTATTATATAATCTTCTTCTACAGTATCACTTGCTTCTGTCATAACTGCATGGTGAAGATTGTGATCAAATTTTACTCCATCTGATTCTATCTCTTCTAGGCCTTCATTTTTTAGGATTTTTAAAAGCTCATCCCTGGTCATGATCACACCTTTTACAAAAGAATCTTCTGGATCCTTATCCTTTAGCGCCCTATCAAAATTATCTAGGACTGGTAATAATTTTTCTACCAATGAGCTAGATGCAAATTTCTTGAAATCCGCCTTGGCCTTTTCTTCTCTTTGCTTATAATTTGCAAAGTCTGCCATAAGTCTCTGGTATTTTTCTAGATATTCATTGTCATTAGAGTCATTATTTGCTTCACTTCTAGATTCTTCCACAATCTCTGCATCAATGACTTCTTCATTTTCATCTTCTATTTCTGCATTTTCTATTTCTTCGTCTATATTTTCATCTTTTTTGATATCATCTGCCAAATCTTTCACCTTCCATTCAATTTTGATTTAGTAAATCTGAAACTAATTTTATACTCTCTATTACATCCTTATAGTTTATCCTTGTTAGACCTACAACTCCGATCTTGCCGATGGTATTTTCATCTAACTTAAAATATGAAGTAATAATAGTGTTATTTTTTAACTGATCTATGGTATTTTCTTCACCTATAGTTATTACAAGATTTTTATCATCATTGACAGTTAAAAAATCAGTAATAATATCTGGACTTTCAAAAATATTGATGAATTCCTTGGCTTTGACAATATCATCAAATTCCTTGAAATTGAAAATATTTGCCAAACCTTCTATTTTGATGTCCCTATTAGAATCACTTTTTGATTCATTTTCCATCTTAGTTTGGATTATATCGAGCAAATACTTATAATTTAGATTTAACTTTTCTTCTATCCTGATAAGCTTATCAGCTAAATGAATAATATTTGTACCTATGAGTTCTTCTTTTAATAATCTATTGATGAAATCTAGGTCTTCATTTTCTATCCTATACCTAAGGTGGATGACATCATTTACAACAATACCGTTATCATAAACTAAAATCAGAAGTAGTGAACTCTCATTGATCTTTAATAGCTCTACATTTGCTATTGATTCGATTTGATTTTTATAGGTCACTGAAACTGCTGTTAGTTTTGTAAGGCCCGCCAAAATCTTTGTTGCCGATCCTACAAGATCTGCTGCACTGTGATATCTCTTGTCCAAGCGATTTTTTAGGCTCTTAAAATCTGGTCTTATTTTTTCTTCTATGAGGCCATTTTCTAAAAGATAATCTACAAAAAATCTGTAGCCCTTATCTGATGGTAGCCTGCCGCTAGATGTGTGGGCCTTTTTTAGAAGGCCTTTTTTCTCAAGATCGCTCATGTCGTTTCTAATAGTAGCTGCCGATACATCAAAAGAATAATCATCAGCTAAGGATTTGGATCCGACCGGCTCTCCCTCCAAGATATAAGAATTTATGATAGAGAAAAGAATCTGCATTCTTCTATCTTTCAAAGTCTTTCACTCCTTTTAGCACTCGTTACTATTGACTGCTAATTATAATATACTAAGTTAGAATAAATTGTCAAGTATAAAAGTACAATATTAATTTTTTTGTAAATTTCTATATTAAATATTGATATTCTTTTTGCCTATATCTAGTTTTTCACTAATAGTTTTGAAAAACATCTTGTAATCATAGATCCAATTATTTAGGATGCCTGACCTAAACAAACCAATAATAAAAATAAAAATCACTGGGAAAAATATAGCACCGCTAATGCCAAATAACCTAAGTCCTGCATAAAGTGCTATAACTGACAAAATCGGATGTATATCTGCAGATGATCCTATTATTTTTGGTGCTATAACTTGTCTAAGTCCAGTCCAAAATGATAAAAGTATTATCAAAGCCATACCCTTAAATACATTTTCAAAAACCAAAATCTCAATAATTGACCAAGGCAAAAGAACAATGACAGCTCCTATCATAGGCAATAGATCCACAAAAGCTAAAATCAAGGCTATAGGTATAAAATATTCTTGCCCTAAAACCCTGAGAACTATAGCCATAATAATACCGCATAATATAGCCATTTTAATCTGGGCTTTTATATAATTCCAAGTGGATTTTTTAAAAACTTCATTTATTAGGTGCAAATTTTTTCTACTTTTTTCTGGTATATTTCTTTCATAAAAAGCATCCATATCGTCCATATCACCTAGCATTATATAAAATGAAACTACAAAGGTAATAATAAAAAATATAATATCATTGGATGTATTAATAAAGGCAGTTGTAAAACCTAAGGTCATATTTACTGCGTTTTTTTGCAAATCTCCTAAAAAATTATAAACAGAATTAAGAGCAGACCTTATTGCATTTGAAATGTATTGGGGCATTAGATTAATTTTAGAATTGGCCTTAAAAATCATTGCGTTTACAGAATGGACTATTTCAGACCAATTTTTAATAATATTGCCTATAAGTCCAGCAAGCTGAGTAACGATAAGTTGGATAATCCATATTGTAAGAAATACAATCAAAAGTAAAAGGACCGTACCTACAATATATGATACAAGTTTAGACTTTATTGGTAGGACCTGATCGATCTTTATTATAAGTGGTTTTAGTATTGCTATGATTATCAGGGATAAAATTATAGGAAATAAGGCATCAAAAATCCTTTTTCCTAGAAAAACCACAAATAAAACAGCTATTATCAATATTAGAGTACGGATTAGAACTCTTTGATATAAATTTTTATTTTCCATATTTTCTCCTCTCTTTTAATAAATAATACCCCTAAATTTGAATTTTATAAGTCTAATTAGAATATAAATCCCCATGTGGAAAAGTGCTCAATCTTAGAATTATTTAATGAATCTTTTGTTAGATCAGAAAAACAATAATTCATCTTTTCATAATATTATCATGTATTTATTGATATTTTTTAAATTAAAATAATCTTTAGAAATATAAATTACATATTCTAATAACAATATAATTTGTGATATACTTAAGTCAATGATAGGAGGGAGAAATATTATGGATAAAAAAGTTCTAATCATAGAAGACGATAATGATATAAATGATATAATTTCTGAAGTTATGACAAAAAATGGTTTTATTTGTAAAAAAGTTTATTCTGGCACCGAGGCTCTAATTTATATTAAAGATAATTTTAACTTATTTATCCTAGACCTTATGCTTCCTGGTCTAGATGGTGAAAAAGTCATAAATGAAATAAGAAAGGTAACTAGTGCTCCTGTTTTAGTTTTATCATCAAAAGATTCTATGGATTCAAAACTAGCATTACTCAAAGGTGGTGCTGATGACTACATGACCAAGCCCTTTAATCTAGAAGAACTTATAGCCAGGGCAAATATCCTTACTAAAAGAAGCGAGAATTCTGCTGTACAAAAAAATCTTACCTATAAATCATTAAGGCTCGACCCTGATAATTACCAAGCTTTTATAAATGAAAAAATCCTTTCCCTCACAAAAACAGAATTCAAAATCTTGGAATTATTAATATCAAATCCAAAGCAAGTTTTCACCAAAGAAAATTTATACGAATATAGCCAGGGTGACTATTACCTTGCAACAGACAATTCTATCAATGTGCATATATCAAATCTAAGAAAAAAGATAAAAAAAATCACTGATGAAGAATATATAGAGACTGTATGGGGCATAGGTTTTAAACTTGCCTAAGTCTTTTTCCCATCTTTATGATGGGTTTTTTAATCTTTATGAATTCTTTAAACTTTATATAGGTTTTGTTAATATTTTTCATATATCATAGTTATAAAGAAATATGAAATAATTTGAAAGGAGTGTTTATGAATCCAATAATAGAAACGAGAAATTTAACAAAGATTTTCGGAGACCATAAGGCTGTCAACAATATCTCTTTGACAATTAACCAAGGTGATATATATGGCCTTATCGGCAGGAATGGTGCTGGAAAAACTACTTTTATGAAGATGATTTCAAATTTATCATCACCAACTTCTGGCACATATCAAATTTTTCCTAAATCAGGAAAAGATAAGAACATAAGTCAAACAAGATTATCGGCCCTAATAGAAAATGTAGGTACATATCCAACTATGACAGCATATGACAATATGTTGCTTAAGGGCAAGGCTTTTGGTCTATCAGGAGATAAGTATATAAGTGAAATATTTAATTTATTAGGTCTTGAAAATGTAGGCAAGAAAAAAGTTAAAGATTTTTCACTCGGTATGAAACAAAGACTCGGAATATCCTTAGCCCTTGTAGGAAATCCAGATATCATGGTCCTAGATGAACCAATAAACGGTCTAGATCCACAAGGAATTGTTGACATTAGAAATATAATTGCAGATTTAAACAGAGAGAAAAATATTACTTTTCTGATATCGTCTCATATTTTAGATGAGCTAGCTAAAACTGCAACAAACTTTGCAATCATAGATAACGGATCGCTTGTAGCTAATTTTTCCAAAAAAACCTTAGAAGAATCTACCAGAGATAGGATAGAAATCCTCACTGATGATCCCAAAAAAACCATAATAGCCCTTGATAATAAAAATATTGGTCCATATAGATTAGTAGATAATAAAATGATACATATATATTTAGATGGTAATTTTACTAATAAAATAATCTCTTGCCTTTATGATGCGGATATAGAAATAAATTATTTTAATGTTCACAATACATCCCTAGAAGAATACTACATCAAACTATTGGAAAACAAAGGAGTCTAATATGCTAAATTTAATGAAAATGGAAATTGCTAGAATTTTCAAAAGCAAATATTCTTATTTTATATTTTTTGCTACAATTTTAACATTTTTTATAACAGTTGGTTTAGTCAACTATACAAGCAAAAATATAGATAATCTTGATCAAACCATAGTTGAGACTAAAGATGACAATTCTAACGGTGTCAAAGTTGATATAAATAAAAAACAAGTAGAGCAGCTTACAGATTCTGGGGAGGATTTTGTAATATCTTCATTTTCTCAATCTACTTACCTTATTTTTTTAATAATCTTTGCTTCCCTATTCTTTAGCAATCCTTATGCCAATGGGTTTGTAAAAAACTTCTTAGGGATGAAAAAAAATAAGGGTACATATATCTTGGCTACATTTATTGTTTGCTCTTTATATATAATTGTAAGTTTTTCTATTGGAGCTGCAATTCTTGCAATTTCGGGTCCATTTATTAACAATGGCATGCTAAAATTTACAGACTATAATAGACTAATTAAAATTTTATTTATAGAGCTAATTTCACATATTTCTTATCTTTCTGTAATCTTGTTAGCATCTACAATAACAAGGTCTACAGCAAAAACTTTGATGTTTACATTTTTGTATCCTACTGTATTTTTCAACTTTTTAAGAGGTATAGGAGATAAGTTTTTATCCTTATTTGTAAAGCTGCCAGAAGATTTTTCTATAGCAAATTTTGTGAATATAGGCAATATTATCTCAACTAATTTTACAAGCGCCAATTCAGACCTTATGAGATCTTTAGTAGTAGCTATAGTAATAGGAGCTATATCTTTGATCCTATCTTGTGTTATAATAAATAAAAAAGATATATAGAAGGGAAAATATAATGTTTACTATCTGGGTTTTAATATTATTATTTGTTATCTCATTGTCAGTTAATGTACTTATGATTAAGGAGATTTATAATATTTGTTATCAGATTAAATTTATTATTAATAACAAGACTCAAATGAGAATAAGTACGAGTTTTTCAATCAAACCATTCGAGGAATTTGCTGAGATAATAAATAACTTTCTAGATAGTTTTCATAATAAAGAGAGAATTTATATTAATAAAGAAAAATACTTACAAAATACTATAAGGGGGCTCTCACATGATATCAGGACTCCCCTCACTTCTCTTGATGGTTACTTGCAAGTTATGGCAGATACCATATCAAATCCAGATAATGACAGATATTTTTCAATAATAAAAAATCGTATCTATAGTCTAAATAATATCCTTGATCAGCTGTTTACCTTTGTAAAGCTCCAAGAAGACGAATACAAGATAGAAATGGAAAGAATCGACCTATCTTCCTTAGCTTTAGAAAATTTATTAAACTATTATGAAGATTTTAAATTTAGGGATCTTAAACCTCAAATCGACTTTACAAACAATAAAGTTTATATAATGGCAAACACTGATGCCTTAAATAGGATATTTCAAAATATATACAAAAATATTCTAGAACACGGCCAAAACCCTATTAGTATTAGTCTTTTAGATAATAATGACAAAGTTATATTTATATGTAAAAATAAAATCAATGACAATATTACAATAAATAAGGACGATATTTTCAGAGAATTTTATAAAGCAGCTGATTCTAGAAATGGATCTTCTACAGGACTTGGTCTTGCAATAAGCAAAGGTTTAGTTGAAAAATTAGATGGTCATATATCTGCTGATATAGAAGATAATAATTTTACCATAGAGATTATTTTTAATAAAACAAAATAGGCTTTTAAGTATTTAATACCGAAAATACTATATCTAAGTAATCCCTATAATTTTTCAAAGTGAGTAAAGCAATTTAATATAAAATATAAACAAAAAAGTGGCTGTTAAACCACTTTTTTCTTAATTATATTTATAGAATCCCTCACCTGTTTCTATTCCCAAAAGTCCCTTATCAGCTCTTTCTTGTAGCTTCTTTACAGCCTTGCCCATTGGTGATGAAGGATCTTTGGCGGCTGGGTTTTGACTCATGATATTTAGGACAGTTGTTATACCAACTATATCAATTATTTCAAATGGTCCACGAGGAGAGCCTGTACCTATTTTCCAGTCCATATCTATATCAACTGGGTCTGCTACATCATTTCCATAGAGTGTAAGACCTGCAGCTATTAATGGTACTAATATTGAGTTTAGGATATAACCTGGTTGTTCTTTTTTGACAAGAGCAGGATACATTCCAATTGATCTTGCAAATTCTACAACAGCCTCAAACGCCTCATCAGAAGTCCTATCGTGTCTCATAACTTCAGCTAGATTTTGTCTATGGATGTTATTTGCAAAGTGTAAACTTAAGAATTTATCTTCTCTGCCTGTGTATTCTCTAAACATTGAAGGAAGAAGGGTTGAAGAGTTTGTTACTAATATTGCATCATCTTTTAAGAATGGAGCGATTTTTTCGTAGAAATCTTTCTTTTGTTCAACAACTTCTGCAATTGCTTCTATAACAAGATCACTATCTCCAAAGGCTTCCTTTAAATCAGTTGTATAAACAAAGCTCTTGTATACTTTTTCGTTTATATCTTTAAGCTCTGCTATTTTTTCTTCTGTGATTTCTTCTTTTGAGTTAAAGAATGATCTTGGAAAATTAGGATTTTTCTCTTCCATGTATGAAGGAGCAACTTCAAGTTCCCCTTTATAAATTTCATGAAGGCGGTCTATTCTTGGTTTGATTCTTTCAATTGAGTCGTCACGTCTACCCCAAATAGTTACATCATAACCATGAAAAGCCGCTGCGTAAGCGATTTGTGCACCTAATACACCGCCACCAGCAATTGTTACTTTTTTTATTGTCATATAATAATCTCCTTTCCCATTTAATAATATAATACCCACTTATATATTATTTTATTTAGGAAATATTTTCTTTTTCTAGATTATTTCTATAAAAAACTCATTTGATAAGCTAAGACCATTTTTAGTCAGAAAAAATCTTCCATTTTCTATTTTATAAAAATCATCTCCTGCAAATTTTCCTATAACATTTTTATATTTTTCTAAAAATTCAGACCCATATATTTTTTTAAATTCAGATAAGCTTATTCCATGTGTTTCTCTTAGCTTAAAGATTATATATTCTTTTTCACTTTCGTTTTTGTCAACAAAATCTTTATTAATAATAGGAAGCCTATTTTCTTTTAGGATCCTATCATAAATAGCTAAATTCGCTGTATTGTTATATCTGGTATTTGATAGATATCCTGCAGCAGAAATACCCAAGCCTAAATACCCTTCTTGGTTCCAATATTTTTTATTATGAAAAGATTCATGGCCATCTTTTGCAAAATTTGATATTTCATATCGTTTTAAACCTATTTTTTCTAATTCATCAACCAAAAATGAAAAAATATCTACTTCTAGGTCATCATCCATCAGGTCAAGCTCTCCCTTTTGATCAAGAGCATAAAATTTCGAACCCTTATCCAGAATTAAAGAATACCAGGAAATATGGTCAGGATCTAGTTTTTTCACAAAGTCTAAATCTTTTTTCACGCTCTCAAAATCTTGGCCTGGAAGGTTGAGCATCAAGTCAAAGGAGAGATTATCAAATCCAGCTTCTCTGATCATTTCTATATCTCCTAAAGCAATATCTCTGGTGTGGTTTCTACCTATATTTTTTAAAACTTGATCATCAAAGGACTGGACCCCCAGAGATATCCTATTGATCCCAAGATTATTATAGACTTTTAGTTTTTCTTTTGATAGAGATTTAGGATTTGCCTCTATTGTAAATTCTTTAATATCAGTTTTAAATTTAAAAATTTCTCCAACAATTTTTTCAATAAATATTGGATCAATATATGAGGGCGTACCTCCTCCTATATAGATAGAATCAATAATTAGATCCATTTTCTCCCTATAAAGACTTATTTCCTTTATTAGATTATCTACATAATTACCTATCCAATTTTCAAGATTTGGAAAGGCGGCAAAATCACAATAGTAACACTTTTTTTCACAAAATGGTATATGGATATATGCGCCAACCCTATTCATCTTTATACTTTTGTTCAATTAGGACTAATTTTGCAGCAGACCTTGATACAATTTTAAAAGCCGAACCTTTTTTTATTCTAAGTGCATCTGCCGGAAAATATGTGTATTCCTTACCATCAGATATTATCCTGACCCTACCCTCTATAACTACTATATAAAAAGAACTATTGGTATCTTTGACCTCAAATTGGTTTTCTTTTTCAAAATATAATCTCTTAATGATCTCTTCTTCTGTTTTTGATACCAACCCTTCTGTGGCCTTTCTTATTTTTTTTTCTTCTACATGGCCTGTTTTATTGTTGTAGTAATCTTCTTTAGTAAAAATCGTTTGGTGAATTGGTGCCAAAATCCCCATTGGGACTTTTACAACATGACTATCATAATAAGTAAAACCTAGTTTTTGTTGAAAATGCCTAGATTTAAAATTATGTCTAAAATAGCCAGCAGAAATAAAATCAAGATCCAAGTCCTCAAAGGCATATTTCATCACAGCCCTAACAGCTTCTGTCATAATTTTTTGCCTGTGATAAGTAGGACTTAATACAAAACCAATCTCCTTGGCATTTTTCCCTTCAAATTCTTTATAGAAATCCTCATCCACTGGGCGAAGTACTATAGATCCGATTACCTTGCCATCCATTTCTATAGCAAGGACATTTTTATTTTTTTTAAATCTTTCTAAAACTTCCCTAGTGTAATCTAGATTTTCATGATGAGGCCAACCAGCCATTTCACCAAGGCCGGGTATTTTTGCATATTCATAAAAATCTTCTAAATCAGAATCTCTAAAAGCTCTCAGTACAAGCCTATCAGTTTTTATAACTAAATCAGTAAAATCAATTATAATATCCATAAAAACTCCTTTTATATGATAGATACACTATACAATAATGGAAATTATTTTAAAATTTTGTAAGATATGATTAACTTATTTGTCTACTATATGAAGGAGGAGATATGGATATAGAAAAAATTTATAGGATATATTTTGAAGATTTGTATAGATTTTTGCTATATCTATGCAAAAATAAGGAAGTCGCCCAGGATATTTGCTCTGAAAGCTTTATCAAAGCTATGAAAAATATAGAAAACATTGAGGATTCCAAGATAAAATCTTATCTTTTTCAAATAGGCAAAAATACCTATTATAATTACTATAATAAGAACAAAAAAGTTTTACTTACTGATCAAATCGAAGATTTTGACAAAAAATTAGAATCTTTTGAGACAGATATTTTGGAAAAAGAAAGGCTAAGTGACTTGGAAATAGCCATTAACAAACTCGACAACCCTTATAAAGATATAGTTAAACTCAGGCTTAACGACCTATCATTTAGAGAAATCGGAGAAATCTATAAAAAAGATCAAAATTGGGCCTGTGTAGTTTTTTATAGAGCCAAAGAAAAACTAAAAATACTATTGGAGGAAAATGATGAAAAATTGTAATATTGTCAAAGATTTAATCCCCTTATACAAGGAAGATCTTTTGAGTGATGAATCAAAAATCTTTGTAGAAAACCATTTAAAAACTTGTAGAGATTGCGAAAATCTTTTAAAAGATCAAATAAAAATTGAAAATACCGAAATAAAGCCCCTAGATTTTGTTGAAAAAAAGATAAAAAAAGAAACAAGGTACTTTACACTAGCTGTCCTCGCTCTTCTAGGATCAATCCTTATTTTTATAATCTCCTACCTCAATACGCCAAGGCATATCGAGTATGAAAAGGGTTTGTATAAGGTTTATAGGAGTGATGAAATATACACAGTAGAATTTAATGACAAGGTTAGTGGAATAGACTATACAGATACAGAAGATGCCATCTATCTTGATGCTTATAGCACAAAATACGATGAAATATTTAATAAAAATAGGCCAAATAAATCTTTAACTTTCCACAAAAATAAGATGAAAATGGTTCTCTACCAAAATCACGAATCTATGCCAAAAATGGTTATCGGCTCAGGGGAAGTTCGCCAAACTCTTTTGCCTAGACTTTTCTTGGGATTTTATGCAAAAACGTCTATTATAGGATTTATTATTCTGCTGATAATCATATTTTTGATTGAAAAAATAAAGAAAACCCGCATAAGTCTACCAATAAAAACTTTTTTACTAGGAGGTCCTCTGGCGTTTTTCCTTGGAATAATTTCTATAAAAGGATTTAACACAGCAACCTTCTATCCAATGTCTGATTTTAAATATATCGTCCTTTTATCTTTGGGTATATATTTGTTTTTGATCTTCCTAAGCATAGCAAGGCTGCAAAAAAGGATGTGAATTTCACATCCTTTTTTCTTACTCATCATCTAATTTTAATACTGCAAGGAAGGCGTCTTGTGGAACTTCAACATTGCCAAGCTGGCGCATCTTCTTCTTACCTTCTTTTTGCTTTTCAAGAAGCTTTTTCTTTCTAGAAATATCTCCACCATAGCATTTGGCTATAACATCTTTTCTCAAAGCTCTGACAGTTTCTCTTGCTATAATCTTGCCACCTATAGCAGCCTGGATTGGAACAGCAAATTGTTGTCTTGGTATCTCATCTTTGAGTTTTTCAACTATGCCACGGCCTCTAGCGTAGGCAGAATCCCTATGGACAATAAGCGATAGGGCATCAACATTTTTTTCATTTATTAGGATATTTAGCTTAACTAAATCTGACTCTATATAGCCTGTTACCTCGTAGTCTAAAGAAGCATAACCTTTTGTCCTTGATTTCAAAGAATCAAAAAAATTGTAAATAACTTCATTTAGTGGGATTTTATATTTTATAGAAACCCTGTGCTCATCTATATAGGTCATATTGACTAACTCTCCACGTCTTGATTGAGCCAGATCCATTATCTGCCCTATATATTCTTTCGGACTTATTATCTCAGACATAGTCTGAGGTTCTTTTATATAGGCAATTTCTGTTGGATCAGGAAAATCATTTGGATTTTGCAAATCTATTTCCTTGTCTGATCCTTTTAGTTTTACCTTATAAATAACTGATGGAGCAGTGGCTATGATATCAAGGTCGTATTCTCTTTCTAGCCTTTGGGTAATGATATCCATGTGCAAAAGTCCAAGAAAACCAGCTCTTAGACCAACACCTAGGGCTTGAGAGTTTTCTTGTTCAAAAACAAGGGCTGCATCATTAACCTGAAGTTTTTCTAGCGAGTCTCTAAGTTTATCAAAAGATTCACCCTCTGCTGGATAAATACCAGAATAAACCATTGGCAAAACCTCTTTGTAACCAGTCAGAGCTTTGTCTGTTGGATTTTCTACTGTGGTTATTGTATCACCAACTCTAGCATCTCTAACCTGTTTTATAGACGCTTCTATAAAACCTACATCTCCGGACCTTAACTCCTTGGTAGGAACTCTACCCCTAGATGTGTATCCGACTTGGTTTACTTCAAATTTTTTGCCGGTATTCATCATCATGATCTCATCACCAGGTCTTACAACACCCTCAAAAATCCTTACATAGCATATAACTCCTACATAAGAATCATAAAAAGAGTCAAAGATAAGGGCCTTTAGTGGCTTATCATCATGATCTTCTGGAGCCGGGATATTTTCTACTATATCTTCTAGAACATCCTCTATATTTAGGCCAGTCTTGGCAGAGACCAAAGGGGCATTTTCTGTATCAAGTCCTATTTGGTTTTCTATTTCAAGTTTCACCTCATCAACCCTAGCACTTGGGAGGTCAATTTTATTTAAAACTGGTAAAATCTCCAAATCTTGCTCTAAGGCTAAGTATGTATTGGCCAAAGTTTGAGCTTCTACACCCTGACTGGCATCTACAACAAGTATTGCACCCTCGCAGGCCTTTAGAGACCTTGAAACCTCATAGTTAAAGTCAACGTGGCCAGGGGTATCAATTAGGTTTAGATCATAAACTTTTCCATCATTAGCCTTGTAGTGGATCTTGATTGATTTTAGCTTTATAGTTATACCACGCTCTTGTTCAAGCTCCATATCATCAAGCATCTGCTCTTTGATGTCTCTTTGACTGATATTTTCACTTTTTTCTATAAGCCTATCAGCCAGGGTTGATTTGCCGTGATCAATATGGGCAATTATTGAAAAATTTCTTATATTATCTTTTCTTTTACTCATATATCTCCTAATTATTTTTGTATGGGTCATTATCTATAAGACCAGCATCTGAAAATGGATAAAATCTGACAAAGGCATGACCAACTATGTCTTCTTTATAGATTTTTCCAAAACTTCTTGAATCATTTGAATTGGACCTGTTATCACCAAAAACTAAATACTCATTGGCAGAAAGAGTCCATGAGTCCATGTCTGATGTTGGTAGGGTAGCATCTACAATGTAGTCTTCTTTTAAAAGCTCATCATTTACATAAACTTCTCCATCCCTAAGCTCTACCCTATCTCCTGGTGTACCAATAACTCTTTTTATATATAGTCTATTTGGATAGTCAGGAGCATTGATTATGACTATTTCTCCTCTTTTGTAATCTTTGAAATGCTTGCCTATTTTGTTAACAAAAAGCATATCTCCACTGTGAAGGGTATTTAGCATAGAGTCTCCTGAAACCCTAGTTGCATCAAATATAAATATCTTTATAAAAAATGTAATAAATAATGCAATGGCTAAAGTTTTGACCCAGTCCCAAAGTATATCTAATATTTTTTTATCTTTAGTATTGTTTTCCATATTACCTCTCATTCCATATGATTATATACTAATTTAGGTCATAGTTCAAAAAAAACAAGACAAATAACAAAGAAAAACTTGAGCTTTCTGATTCTTTATGGTAGAATATATCAGTCAAGCAAAAAATGAAGAGAGGTGAGATTAGATGGCAAATATTAAATCAAGTCAAAAAAGAATTGAAGTTGCTAGAAGAAACAATCTTAGAAACAAATCTAGAAAAACAGAAATCAAAACTTTAATCAAAAAATTTGAAAATGCTATAGAAGCTAACGAATTAGATAATGCAAGCCAAATCCTAAAAGTTGTTGACAAAAAGCTTAAACAAGCTGAAAGCAAAAATGTTATCCACAAAAACAGAGTTGCTTCTACAACATCAAGACTAGCTAAAAAACTAAACACAGCTAAGGCATAATAAAAATGAGTGATAATCAGTATTGGATCCTAACATATGACTACTGATGATCGCTCATTTTTTTATTTTTAATTTTTTCCTATGAAGGCTATTAATTTTATAAGTTCATCTCTCATTTCAAAATCCTGAGATTTTTGCCTTATTTCCATATCTAACAACCTATTATTTATATCAAGAAGTTCATCCATTGTAAAATTATTTACAAAGTTTTTGCTCTTTCTAAGCTCATAGGCACCAATTTTGGCAGTTTTCATTATAAAAGAATCATTATAAAAACCGTCCAATAGATTTTTTACACATGTTAGGATTCTAATTTGTCTTATGATCATATGGTAGACCATAAATAGGTCTTCGCCAGATTTTTCCATATGTAAAAGTGTTTTTACACCATCTTTCATATTTTTTTGACTAATTGCATCTGTCAGGTTGAAAATATTTAGATTTAAAACCTGGTCTAGTTGGTCATCTATATCTCTTTCATCTATTATTTGATCAGGAGAATTTGAGATTATCTTATCTACAGTATTAACTATATCAAAAAGGGTTATTTGGCTATTATAGGTAAGATAAGAAAATCTTTCGATAATTTTATCTATATTTGCATTTGATATTTTTTTATTATTTTTTATAAACCTCTTGCCTATAAAAGATCTTAGTTCCTTATTATTTAGCCTATCTATCTCTACGATATTACCATATTTTTTTACATTTTTATAAAATTTTCCCTTAAAGGCTTTTCCATTAGGAAATATCATAAAAATAGCGTAGGCAGGGAAATTTTCCATATCTTTAGTCAAGGGTTCTAGGATATGGTCATAGGATTTGATTTTTTCCCTAGAAAAATCTACATTAGTCCAAATAATTATTTTTTTATCCTCCATAACTGGGTAGGTTTCATAAGAATTTTTTATTCTTTCAAAATCAACATCCTCTTTTATTTTTATAAGGTTAAAGTCTTTTATATTTATTTGTTTTTCTGCTTCCTCGATCAGGCTTGTATTTAGGTATTCTTCTTCTGAATCAAAAAGATATATGCCACTAGCTGTTCCAGATGCTAAGGTCTTAAAAAATTCTACATATTTCATCTAAAAAAACCTCCTTTCAAATATTTTTCTACTTTTATTTTATTCTTTTCAAATATTATTTTTACTAGTCCATCAGTCTGTGTATTATAGGTTTTGATCCCATCTATATTATCCAAGACTTCCTGGTTTGGATGACCGTAGGTGTTATTTCTACCTGCTGATATGAGGGCAATTTTGGGATCTGTACTTTCTATAAATTTTTTTGAACTAGACGATCTTGATCCATGGTGGGAAAGTTTTAAAATATCAGCCCTAATATCAAGGTCATCTTCATATTTGCTAGATAAATCTCCCAGACTAAGGATTTTAAATCCCTCAATTTCCATTAAAAGTCCCAGAGAATTGTCATTATTTCCCTCTCCCTCTGCACCGCCATCAAAAACACAAATAATTTTGCCACTTTTTAGCTTTACTTCCTGACCTTTTTTCATAATTTTCGGCTTGTATTTATCTTTAAATTCTTTGCTAATCTTATCATCTGTAATTATATTTTTTATTTTTATATTTTCCTCCAAGATTTTGAGGTTTCCCATGTGGTCTGAGTCCTCATGGCTAATAAAAACAGCTTCAAGCTCCCTAATACCAAGGCTTTTTAGGTAAGGAATTAATATCCTCTCTCCCGAATCATAATTTTCGTATTTTGGTCCACCAACATCTATCATATAGTATTTACCATGGTCATTTATAAGAAAAGCATCACCTTGACCTATATCTATCATTTGATAGGATAATTCTCTATAAAAAAATCCTAAAGATACAAAAATGCTTGTCAATAAAAAACTATATCCTATAAATTTATTCAGATATTTTCTTGATTTGATCTTTGCAAATATAAATATTAGGGCAAATAAATATAAGGACAATATAAAGGGCTCTGCTATAAATTCAAAGGAAAATAAGCCCATAGTACCTAGCAAGCTTGTCATGTTTAGGATCGATTGGATAAAAATATCCAAAATTATGAAAAGTGGTTTTAGTAATAATCCAAAAATCCAGCAGGCAAAAACTATAACAAAGCTTATGTAGATACTTATTTCAAATAAAGGTACTATCAAAAAATTGGCTAGTATTGACAATAAATTAAAATACCTAAAATAATATACAACGAAGGGCAAAGTTGAAATCTGCACAGTCGATGTAAAGGCAAAATTATCCCTGATAAAGCCTTGCCTAAAAATACTCTTAAACCTAGGATAAATCTCATATATACCAAGACAAGCTATGAAGGATAAGATAAATCCAGCATTTAAAAGGGCAAATGGATTTATTAGAAGAATTATTATTGCCGCAATAGCCAGAGATTTTGTCTTATCCACTGGTTTTTTGTACAAAAATCCCAAAAACCCTATAGTATTGATTATCAAAACCCTTTGGATAGAATAGGCAAATCCTATTGCATAAGCGTATAAAAAACATAAAATTAAGGCTATGATATTAGAATTTTTATAAGAGATCCTAAATTTTTTCAAAATAAAAACAATAAATCCCATAAGTATATCGATATGTAGACCTGATACGGCCATAATATGGGCAAGCCCCATCTTATTTAAGTCTTGCCTGTCTATGAGATTTTCTGCTAGGATAAAAGATATGACAAAATCTGATGACTTTTTGCTCAGATTTTTACCAAAGGCATCTCTGACATATGAATCAAAAATCTTTCTTATCCTTAGAAAAATATTTTTTGACTTTCTGATTTCCAAAAAATCCTTATCCACTAGGTCAATTTGGCAGGCTACATTTTTTGATATTGCATAGGACCTAAAATTATATAAATTAGGGTTGGTATTTTTACTTATTAGGTTTACAGAGCAATCACTTACAAACTCATCCCCTATGTCTAGGTACAAATCTGTAAATAAAAAGGCTTTTTGCTTATAGTCTTTATTTTTTATAAGAACAGTGTACCTATTAGAGTCATTAGATTTTCTTTTTTCTAGGACGCAGATTTTCATATCTTTTTGGAAAGATTCATCCAAATTATAAGAATTTATTTTGAAATTGCCCAAAGAAAAACCAATAAATATGGCCAGGGCCAAAATATATAGGTCAGAATTTTTCTTATAAAAAAAGACGGATAACGGCATAAAAATAAGACCCATATATATTATATTCAAATTTTCAAAGTTTATAAATCCCACTATACCAAGGATCAAACCCAATAAAAAAATCAAAAATCTTTTTTTCATAAAAACCTCTATTTCATTATATCATATGATATAATAGAATAGAGGTGGACTTATGAGAATTTATGAAAAATATCCAGAAATACTTTCTTTAAATGCAAAAATCCTAGACAAAAGATATAAAGATAATATCAGCCAAATAATACTTGATAAAACAATCCTCATGCCAGAAGATGGTTTTTTATTAAAAGACTATAAAAGCCTAGATGGTAAGGAAATTTTAAATATAAAAGAAAACAAGGGCAAGGTAATAATATCGATAAAGGGAAAAATAAGTAAAGAAAATATAGAAATCCTAGTTGATAAAAATCTACGCTACAGAAACCTAGCCTATAATACAGCCTACATATTGTTTCAAATATTTTTAGATGCTTTTTATGGCAAACACAAAACAAAACTAACCCTAACAGAAGATACAGCAACTATATCCATCACAGACCTCCACGATGATTTTGATCCCAAAGTCATAGAGGAAATGATGACCTATGCCATAAAAAAAGGCCTTCCTATAAAGAACGAAGCCGGTCTTACAACAATTGATGGTCTTGACTCAGTAGTCAATTCTTATATAAATTTTGACAATACCTACAAGATATGGTCATTCGAAATAACAAATATAAGGTCTGATGGACGCAACACAATAATAAGTTTTAAAGCAGGTCAATAAATTTATTGACCTTTTTTATTTAACGTGATAAACTATAAATATCTTAATAGAAAGGAGAAGGAAAAATGACAAAATTAAGAAATGTAGGAGAAGGACGTAACTAGTAAGTAAGGATAGCTCCTTGACTTACATATGAAAAACCAAGGAGGATGCCGAATTTTCGGCTATATGAAAGAATTTAAATTTTTAATTAAAAAGATGGCTACTCTCGAGCCAATCATGTTTTTACTAATCGCACTTTACGGTCTATTTGTAGGGATCAAACCCTTCTTATGGATTATTTCACCTGCCTATATTCTAGAAAACTACCAAGGAAATCCTCAAGTTTTCCCCGTATTTTTTATAGGCTTATTTTTTATTTCTTCACTAATAAGCTTTTTTGATGCCTTTGTTATGGGCAATTATAGGATGAGGATGAACCACGTCCGCTATAAGCTGATGAATATGATCACAGAGTATTCACTCTACCTCCCTTATGCTAAGAAAAAAGAAAAATCAGAATCTGAAAAAATAAGTGATGCCATGAAGGCTGTAGAATCACCTTGGATCGGAGTTGGTGGCATTATGATGGATTTGCCAAATGTTTTTTCCCTTCTTATTTCGATTGGTGGTTTTTTATGGATTTTTGCTTCTATGGACCCTTGGGTTCTAGCCACAACAATAATTCTAACCATAATTTCCTGGTCGCTTTTAAACCAAGTCCCTAAGTCATATAACAAGTACTGGGATGAAATGAGTCCAAATTGGGATAAGTTTGCAAAGCTTAATAACGAAATGAAATCTCCCCTATCCAAGCAGGATATTTTAATTTTCGATACCATAAGGATTTTCAAATCCTATTATGGCAAAACCAACAAGGATAGGATAAATCGCCTAGGTGATGTCAACTCAAAGACTCTAAGAATTTTCACTCTGGCAAATGTATTTAACCTAATCAGGGACGGTCTTATAATTTATTGGCTAATGACAGGCCTAATTGCAGGTAGGATTTCTATAGCAAATTTCTATGTATATTTTACAGCGATTTTTTCCTTTATTGCTTTTAACCACCAAACTATGTGGGTTTTTTCTGATATCAGGAGAAACTTCACCATGTTTAAGCCATTTTTTAAGATTACTGATGTCTATAAAGACCAAAAACAAGAAATTTATCCAGACCAAGTAGAAATAGTCATTGACAATGTTTCTTTTAAATATCCGGGAACAGATTCTTATGTATTAGAAAATATCAATATAAGGATAAAAGACTCAGAAACAATCGCCCTTGTAGGGGAAAATGGTGCTGGTAAGTCTACACTCGCCCTACTTCTCGCGGGTCTATACGAACCGACAGAAGGTAGAATTTTAATAAATGGAGAAGATATAAAAAAATCCAAAATGGACTATAAAAAGCTAGTCTCAGCTGTATTTCAAGATTCAAATCTTTTGCCATTTTCCTTTAAGGAAAATATCCTAATGTCGACTGAGGATAGGAATCTGGATGATATTTACAAGATGACCCACCTAGATGAGATCATAAATAAATATGAGAAAAAAGAAGACCAAACTCTTCTTAGAATTTTAGACAATGATGGAGTTGATTTGTCTGGTGGTCAAAAGCAAAGGCTATTTTTAGCCCGTGCTATAGCAAAATCTAAGGCAAAACTTTTAATCCTAGATGAGCCAACAGCCCAGCTTGATGCCCTAAATGAGAAAGAGCTATATATGCTTTATGATGGTTTAACAAAAGATAAGTCATCGATTTTTATCTCTCACAGACTGGCCTCAACTAAGTTTTGTGACAGGATAATTTATCTTAGGGACGGCCAGATTCTCGCAGATGGGACTCATGATGAATTGATGAAGACTTGCGAAGATTATAAAGACCTCTATAATCTCCAGGCCAAAAATTATAAGGAGGTCCTATGAAAAATATAAGAAAACTTTTTAAATTAATCGACTCTTACCGACCAGGTTTTACCCTTAGAGTATTAGTAACAAACCTAATTTTAGGATTTTTGCCCCTTATTAATATTTTCGCCCCAAAACTAATAATTGATGAGCTTATGGGGCAAAAAAGAATTTCCTATTGCCTAGGTCTTGGACTCTTGGTTATAGTCCTAGGTTTCATCAAAGAAGTAACCTATAGGGGCTTAAATAATTACCTAACTCTGGTCTTTGAAGATATGTCAGATAAACTTACCTTTAAGATTGCCCAAAAATCCCTAAGGCTACCCATAGAAAAGTCAGACTCCAAGGATGTTCAAGACATGATGGAACAAGCCCACTATGCTGTTTGGGAAATGTACACCCTCTATGACATAATAGTTTTAGTAGTATCAGCTGTGATTACAGGAATCTTATCTTTAGGAATCCTTGTAAGGCTAAATCCTGCAATAATCATCTTGCTAATTTTATTAGTTTTGATAAACAAAAAATTAGTAAGTCTAATTAAGGAAAATGAACTAAAATATCAAGAAAATAATATTTCAGATCTCAGATCATATAGGTTTTTTGCAAAATTTGCAGCAGATCTCAGGTATTTTAAGGATATAGAAATCTATGAAGGAGGGGATTTGGTCCTAGAAAAAGCAGATTTCTACCAGCAAGAGATGATTGAGTCTTCAACCGAATACTTCAACAAAAATGGAATCTACACAGGAATAATGAATGTAAGTGCCAATGGGTCTATTATCCTGACTTTAATTTACCTAACCTATAAATTGATAGATAAGACCATTAACCTTGCAAATTTTACCATGTATTTCAACTCCCTTATCCAGGTCATAAACGCAACAAACCTCATCCAGCAAAACTATGCCAAGGTTATTTCTGTAAATGCTCAATTAGAAGTATTTTTTAACTTCCTTGAGATGGAAGAAGGCCTGCTTGATAAGGGGGATCTTACAGATATTGACACAAGTAAGATTAATATTAGATTTGACAATGTCTCTTTTAAATATCCAGCAAGTGAAGATTTTGTCCTAAAAGATTGCTCTTTTGAAATAAAAAACGGCGAAACCCTCGCCCTTGTAGGAAAAAATGGAGCAGGAAAATCTACCATAGTTAAGCTTTTGTGCAAGTTTTACGAACCAACGGAAGGGGCTATCTACCTAAACGATATAGATATATCTAAGATTTCTACAAGAAAATACTACCAGATCCTATCACCTACCTTCCAGGACTTTAGGCTATTTCCATTTAGGATTAGCGAAAATATAACGAGTAAGTTAAAGGAAGATATTACAGATAATGAATATAAAAATATGGCCAACGCCTTTGACCTTTTAAATCTTACGACTTGGATAGGAAAACAAGTAGAAAAAGAAGATACATTCTTAACCTATCTTTTCTCAGACAAATCTGTCGAGCCATCAGGAGGTATAGGCCAAAAGCTAGCCCTTGCTCGTTCGATTTTCCACGAAGGGAAATTTTTCATAATGGATGAGCCAACCAGCGCCCTTGATCCAAGAAGCGAACAGGAAATCTTTGAAAATATGCTAAAAATTTCCAAAGGCCAAACATCCCTCTTCATCTCCCACAGGCTATCATCAACCAAATACGCTGATAGGATAATAGTATGTGATAAGGGAAAAATCACAGAAAACGGGACCCACGAAGAATTGATGAAAGAAGATGGACTTTATAAGGAAATGTTCACCACCCAGGCAGAATTATATGTATAGAAAAAAAGCTTAGGCAGAAATAGCCTAGGCTTTTTAGGTGGTTTAAAATGTAATCCCCTTATAGTATATAAGGGCTATGACAAAAACCAAGGATGCTATAAGGTTCATTGATAAGGCAAGAAGGGATTTTTTCTTATAGGATTCAAGCTCTGCCAAATCCTTGCTAGAAATATTTTGTATAGGATATTTTTTTCTCCCTATTAAATATGCTAGCAAAAAGGCATTGCCGTTGTTTCCCGAAATATTTAAGACACCCAATAACCTAGGATGCTTAAGTCCTCTAGCCTTGGCATCAATTTGGGTCATTTGGTAGATATTGTATTGGAGTATGAAAGCTCCAACCAAAAATACTGCCCCACTGATTATCATTATTATTAATTTAATATCCATTTCCTTCTCCTAAAATCTTTTAATAATCTCACTATATACTAAGCCTGTTACTATTACTGCTAGGCTAAATATAGCAAGTAGAAATACTTTTTCCGGCAAAAATTCTGTAAAAATCGCCATTACAATCATTGCTATCAAGGCAAGACCTATAAAAAATATGAGTTTTTTATTTGATTTTACAATATCTGTTGATTCTTCCAAATGTTTCATAAAATTATCACTCCCTTTTAAGAGCTCATCTAGACTTATTTCGTATAAGTCAGATAAGGCAATTACATTTCCTATGTCAGGATAAGTTTTGTTATTTTCCCAATTTGAAATTGACTGTCTTGAAACAAAAAGTTTTTCTGCAACCTCCTCTTGGGTCATGGATTTTTTTAGCCTGGCATTTTTTAATTTATCTCCAATTTTCATTTTTACCTCCTAAATCTATATTAAAAAATTATTCATATCTAGTCTATCTATATCACTTTACACCCAAGTTTTTTTATGTAAAAATGCTTTTACATTCCTAATTTTTAAGGATTTTCTAAATATTTGACCAAAATTCCAATATATATGATAATAAAACAAGGAGGATTTATGGAAGGAATTATAATTGGAGTAGTTACGTTTTTCCTTATAGGAATTTTTCATCCGCTCGTTATTAAAGGAGAATATTATTTTGGTCGAAAGATAAACAAGTTTTTTATACTCGCAGGTATAATTTTTGTTGCCTTATCGATTTATATAAAATCTCTCATACTTAGTATCTTTGCTGGAGTCATAGCCTGTTGCTGTTTTTGGTCAGTTGGAGAGGTCATAGAGCAAGAAAAACGAGTACTCAAAGGATGGTTTAAGGAAAATCCAAAAAGAAAAACCTATTATGATAAAATAAGAGAAAGACAAGTAAAAAACTTATAATTAGATTAATTTTAAATCAATATAGTATTTTTCTCCAAAAAGGGTATCTTATTAATGTAGATACTTTTTAAAATTTAGGAGGACAAAATGTATTTAACAGAAACAGTTCAAACAGGCGATTGGAAAAACGAAAAACACGTACCAGAAGTCGAAGTGAAAGAACTTGGTGATAACACCTATGAAGTTACAGCTTGTGTAGGTAAGGAAATCGCACATCCTAACACACTAGAACACCATATTTCATGGATCAAGGTATTCTTCTTAGCTGAAGGAAGCAAACTTCCAGTAGAAATCGCTGATTTTAACTTCTCAGCTCATGGTGAAGGCGAACTATACACAGTTCCAAAAGCTGTTGGTACATTCAAATCAGAGAAAAAAGGTACAATCCAAGCTATAAGCTACTGCAATATCCATGGTTTATGGCAAAACGCAATAGAATTATAAGAAAAAAAGGCTTGAAATGCTAGATCATTTCTGGCCTTTTTTTATTGACATTTTAAATTTTGGTCTTATAATATTAATGAACAATGTTCATTAAGGAGTTCATATATGATAATATCCAAAGGAGAAATTTTAAAAGTATCAAGGCATCTTGTAGCTAGTGAGGGTCTAAATGCGCTTAGCATTAGAAAACTAGCAAAAGAGTGCAATGTTGCTGTTGGCTCTATCTATAATTATTTCTCATCTAAAGACGATTTGATGATCAGCACCATAGAAAGTGTTTGGGAGGATATTTTTAGGATAGACCAATCACCAAAGTCTGGTGATGATTTCATCTTATACCTAAAAGATATCCTAGACCACCTAAGCACAGGTACAAAAAAATATCCAAATTTTTTTACCATCCACTCCCTAAGTTTTAAAAGCAAAGCTTTGGGTAAGGCCAAAGATTCTATGGATACATACCTAGAAAGGGTTAGGGAAAATATGATCCATATCCTTGACAGGGATAAAAATATAAGGCCTGATGCCTTTGATAAAAACTTTACAAAAGAAGACCTGGTTAAATTTATTATATCTACAAGCGTCTGCTTTATAGTAGAAAAAAATTATGACCAGGATTTGCTTATTATGATAATTAAAAAAGCCTTGTATTAATCCTCACTTTATATGGAGGGTTCTACTTGGATAAAAATGAACATTGTTCAATAAGGAGTTAAATATGCAAGCAATTTTTGAAACATTATTTGACATTTTTTACCTAAGCACAGTTATAATCTTAGGTATAAAAATGCTAAAAGAAGGAAAGGATAATAAAGAGTATTTTCTTTTTGGTTTGATGGCTCTAACTTTAGGATTTGGTGATGCCTTTCACTTAGTACCAAGGGCAATAGCCCTAAATACATCAGGACTTGATAACTATGGTGTATCTTTGGGTATCGGTAAGCTTATCACATCTATAACAATGACTATTTTTTACCTGATCTTATATTATATCTGGAGATCTCGTTATGAGGTAAAAGATAAAAAAAGATTAAGCATCTTAGTTTGGATCCTTGCTGTACTTAGGATATTATTGGTCCTTTGCCCAGAAAATAAATTTACAATAGCAAATTCACCATTTGCTTGGGCCATATATAGAAATATTCCTTTTACCTTATTAGGCATATTAATAATTGTAATATTTTATAAAAAATCAAGAGAAAAAAATGACCTTGCCTTTAAAAATCTTTGGCTTACCATTGTTTTAAGCTTTGGATTTTATCTACCTGTTGTAATCTTCGAAAATACCCTACCAACTATCGGTGTTCTAATGATACCAAAAACTTGTGCCTATATATGGACAATTTTAATTGGATATAAGGCTATGAAAGGAGAGAAAAATGACTAAAAAATACTTCAAAACATCATTTATCTATGCCCTAATCGGGATATTCCTAGGGGCTTTTTATAGGGAATTTACTAGAATAATTGGCTTTTATAAACCGACAAACCTAGGATTGGCTCACACCCATACTCTAGTTTTGGGATTAATTTTATTTCTAATACTCACTTTATTTGCAAAAGTATTTGATATGGAAGAAGATAAAAAAGAAAAAAAATTTTTTATAACCTATAACCTTGGTCTCATATTGACAGTTTTAACTATAGGCGCAAGAGGTTTTTATCAAATAAAAGGCCTAGAAAATCCAGCTCTTAGTGCTAGTATATCTGGCCTAGCTGGTATTGGACATATAAGCTTATCTTTTGCTTTTTATTTTCTATATACTTATCTAAAATCCTGTATAAATAAGTCTTAAATGTTTTTTATATAAACCATTATAAAAATCTCCATGACTTGGAATTACCAAGTTAGGGAGATTTTTTTAGCCTATAAATATCATTACTATAAAAAAGGGACCATAAGACAAATACCAAATATCTCAATTAAATCTAGCCTTTCTCGATTTTCTTTATATTTACTAATCATTCCAAGAATAATTAGTATAATCTCTAGGGCAAATAAAATGTTGACTAATAACCTTAACATAGTCCCTCCTATTTTTTGTGGGCTGTTTTTAGCCTATTTTCAAGGAATATACCAAGAACTACATAGGACATAAATTCTATAATAATAAATAAGATTTTTCTAAATCTAGTCATCTCTACAAAATTTATAAAAATCAATCCAAGGATAATATATACAAAAGCCAAGGCAAAACTCCCCTTGGCCATAAAGTTGTTTGCAAAGTACCAATTACTCTTATTTTTTGTGGAAAGCTCCGTCCTATACCCATATTTTTTATCTATTGGCTTATTTTTGATCATATTTGAAATAAAACTAACAAATACAAAATATGCAGGAAAGAAAAATAAAATCAATTCATTAAATGCCATTTTATCTCCTTAGAAAAATTTCTTTATTAAAAAATCCATTCCCAAAGACCAACCCATAGAGTAGGCAAAAATTGATGCGGGCTTGCATAATAAAATGATTGTGACAAATTTTTTAATTGACATCCTGGTCAACCCTGTTAGGTAACATAAAAAATCATCTGGTGCAACTGGTAAAAATATTGCTAGGGCAAAAAACCTCTCATACCTATCTTCATTTAGTTTTCCCTTGTATTTATCATAGAGGTCTTGGCCAAAAATCCTTACTACAATGGACCTGCCAAAGGTCCTTGAGATGAAAAAAACCAATATAGAACCCAGGCAGATTGATATATAATTATAGATAAAGCCCCAAAAGGGTCCAAATATAAGAACTCCTGCTACACAGGTAAGGCCACCAGGTATTACCGGCACTACGATTTGTACAACCTGTAAAACCATAAAAACTATGGGCCCCCAGGCTCCTTTTTCTAATATTAGAGTACGAAAGGTATCCAAAGAATGGAAATATCCCTTTTTATACCCTATGTATCCCAAATATAATGATAAGATAAGTAGGACAACTGATATTATATTGAATATATTATCTTTTATGAATTTTTTCATATATACCTCAATGTTTGATGTGTGCAACACTATCATACACCTCCACATCTAACCTGTCAAGCTAATCAATCTTCAATAATTCAGATTTTCTACTTCCTAATAAAAAGAAAATCCATAGACTATCCATATTAAAAAAGTTGTTAATATGAGCTAAGGATTTTCTTTTTTCTTATACAACTATATTTAAAATTTTGCCTGGAACATAGATTACTTTTCTAAGTTCCTTATTTTCTATATAGGTTTTTACATTATTATCTGTATTAGCTAAAGATAGAGCTTCTTCCTGGCTGGCATCTTTTGATATTTTGATCTTGCCACGCATCTTGCCATTTACTTGGACTGGTAGGTCTATGGTATCAAAACTTAGTTTATTTTTATCATAGCTTGGCCAAGATGAGTCAGTGAGTCTTCCTTCAAATCCTGCCATCTCCCACAATTCTTCTGTTAGGTGTGGAGCTACTGGGTTTAGAAGTATGATATAGGTCATGAATTCCTTTTTATTTATAGAACCCTTTGCCCTGATCTCATTTAATAAGGTCATAAGCTGGGCAATGGCTGTATTGAATTTGAGATTTTCATAATCTTCGCTGACCTTTTTAATAGTTTGGTTAATTAGTATTTCCAATTCTTTTGAATACTCATCGCCATCTTCTATAATTTCAAAAAGATTATAAACTCTTTCTAGATATTTTCTGCAGCCCTTAACCCCCTCATCTGACCATTTTGCAACTGATGAGAAATCTCCCATGAACATCTCGTAGGTTCTGAGAGTGTCTGCACCAAAATCTCTTATAATATCATCTGGGTTTATAACATTGCCACGAGATTTGCTCATTTTTTGGCCGTCTGGACCTAGGATCATACCATGACTTGTTCTCTTCATATATGGCTCTTTTGTTGGAACAAGGCCTATATCATATAAAACCTTATGCCAAAATCTCGAATAAAGAAGGTGGAGGGTTGTATGCTCCATTCCCCCATTGTACCAATCAACTGGTGTGTAATAATCTAGGGCCTCTTTGCTTGCAAGAGCATCATCATTTTTTGGATCTGCATATCTTAGATAGTACCAAGACGATCCTGCCCATTGTGGCATGGTGTCTGTTTCTCTTTTAGCAGGTTTGCCGCAGTGAGGACAAGTTGTATTTACAAATTCGTCAATCTTTGCAAGTGGGGATTCGCCAGTGGCTGTTGGTGTGTACGATTCTATATCAGGAAGCCTAACTGGCAAATCTTTTTCATCTACTGGCACCCAACCACAATCATCGCAATAGATCATTGGGATTGGTTCACCCCAGTATCTTTGTCTAGAAAATACCCAATCACGGAGCTTGAAGTTTGTCTTGGCCTTACCAAGACCCTTTTCTTCTATATAATCAATGGCTTTTTTCTTTGCATCACTTGCAGAAAGTCCATTTAGGAAATCCGAATTTATAGCAATCCCTTTTTCTATGTCAGTCACCGGAAGTTCTTCTTCTGATTCATATACAGGGATGATTGGCATATCAAATTTTTTGGCAAATTCAAAGTCACGCTCATCATGTGCAGGTACTGCCATTATAGCTCCTGTACCATAGCCCATAAGGACATAGTCAGAAACCCAAATTGGAATTTCCTTTTCATTTAGCGGATTAATTGCAGATAGGCCATCTATCATGACTCCAGTTTTGTCTTTATTTAGTTCTGATCTTTCAAAGTCAGATTTTAGGCTTGCCTGGTGTTTGTATTCTTGGATTTGCTCATAGTTTTTGATCTCATCCTTATATTTTTCCAGAATTGGATGTTCTGGAGAAACAACCATGTAGGATACACCAAAGATTGTATCAGGTCTGGTTGTATAGATTGTTAATTTTTCTTCCTTATCCTTAATCTTGAAATTGACATCTGCACCGTGGCTTCTACCAATCCAGTTGATTTGGCTAGTCTTTATCCTATCTTCAAAATCAACCTCATCAAGATCATCGATAAGCCTATCAGCATAGGCAGTAATCTTTAACATCCATTGGTTTTTTAGTTTATGTTCTACATCTGCCCCACATCTTTCGCACTTGCCATCTACAACTTCTTCGTTGGCAAGACCTACAAGACAAGATGGACACCAGTTTACTGATGTTTCTGATTTATAAGCAAGACCCCTTTTATACATTTGTAAGAATATCCACTGGGTCCATTTATAATAATCAGGATCTGTTGTATTTATTTCCCTATCCCAGTCAAAAGAAAAACCTATAGATTCCATTTGACTTCTAAAATGGTCAATATTGTTTTTTGTAACTATAGCTGGATGGATTTTATTTTGTATAGCATAGTTTTCTGTTGGTAGACCAAAGGCATCCCAACCCATAGTATACATTACATTTTCGCCTTCTAATCTTCTTTTCCTAGAAACAACATCTAAGGCTGTATATGGACGTGGATGGCCAACGTGGAGGCCTTGTCCTGATGGATAAGGAAATTCTACCAATGGGTAAAATTTCTTTTTATTAGAATCTATTTCAGATTTAAAAGTTTTTTCTTCTTTCCATATTTTTTGCCATTTTTTCTCAATGGCATTTGGATTGTACTCTTTCATCTTTCCTCCTAATTTTCCCTAGCAAAGGCGTTTACATATCTTGGATAAGCTATGACGTCTCTGATATTTTTCATACCAGTCACATACATCATTGCTCTTTCAAAACCTAGTCCGTATCCTGAGTGAACAACTGTACCAAACCTTCTTAGGTCTAAGTAGTTTTGATATTCTTCTAGATTTAGGCCATTATCAATCATAGATTTTACAAGCTCATCATATCTTTCTTCTCTTTGAGAACCACCGATAAGCTCTCCTACTCCTGGTACAAGCATATCAAAGGCAGCTACGGTTTTACCATCGTCATTTCTCTTCATATAAAAGGATTTGATTTCTTTTGGATAATCGGTTACAAAAACTGGTCCATCTACGATTTTTTCTGATAGGTATCTTTCATGTTCAGTTTGTAGGTCCATGCCCCATTCAACTGGGAATTCAAATTTTTCACCAGATTCTTGGAGTAATTCTATAGCTTTTGTATAGGTGATCCTTGCAAATTCAGAATCACGAAGCTTAATTAGCCTTTCGATTAGGCCTTTGTCAATCCACTGATTGAAAAATTCCATCTCATCTTTTGCATTTTCTAAGATATAGTCAATAGCATATTTTATCATATCTTCTGCTGTATCCATACAAATATTATAATCAGCAAAGGCCATTTCAGGTTCTAGCATCCAAAACTCTGCAGCATGTCTTGGGGTATTTGAAACTTCTGCCCTGAAAGTTGGACCAAAAGTATAAACATCCCCTAAAGCTAGGGCATAATCTTCTGCCTCAAGCTGAGCAGATACAGTTAGGTAAGATTTTTTGCTAAAGAAATCTTTTGTATAATCAATACTACCATCGTCTTTTCTAGGTGGATCTTGTGGATCAATTGTTGTTACATTAAACATTTCACCAGCACCCTCAGCATCACTTGCTGTGATGATTGGTGGATTTACATAGACAAAACCTCTATCTTGGAAAAATTTGTGCAAACCAAAGGCTAGTACTGACCTAAGTCTAAAAACTGCCCTATAGGTATTTGTCCTTGGTCTAAGGTGAGGGATTGTCCTCATAAACTCAAAGGTCTGTCTTTGTTTTTGTATTGGGAATTTTTCTGAAGATTCTCCTAGAATTTCTACAATTTCTGCTTGGATTTCATAAGGATTTTTATTATTAGATGTAGAAACAAGCTTACCTGTAACCCTTAGACTTGCTGATAAGTGCTGTTTATCCAAATCAGCATAGTTTTCTATGTCTTTTCCTACTACTATTTGTATATTTTTGAAAGTTGAACCATCATTTAGGTCAATAAAACCTACGTTTTTGCTAAATCTTGAGTTTCTTATCCAACCTTCTATAGTGACAGATTTGTCAGTATATTCACTTGCCTTATCCAATAAGTATTTAATCTTCATTTTCGCCTCTCTTTATTTTTTCTAATCTTTCAATCATTTCTTTTTCATAGCCTATCATTTTGGCTTGATAAAACTTTTCACCTACAAAGTCATCTGGTAGGTAATCTTGTTTGACATAGCCTCCAAAAGAATGAGGATATAAATACTCATCCTTTATAAGATTTTCAGACCCTACATAGTGGCTATCTTTTAATTTATTTGGGACCTTTAAATCCCTATTATTTTTTATAAAATCTATGGCCTTATCTATAGCTAGATATGTAGAATTTGATTTTGGTGCTGCCGCAAGATAAGTTACAGCTTGGGCTAAGATGATCCTTGCTTCTGGCATACCAACCTTATCCATAGCTTCAAAAGCAGCATTGGCCAAAATCAGAGCCTGTGGATCTGCATTAGATATATCCTCTGCAGCAAAAATCACCATACGTCTAGCTATAAATTTTATATCTTCGCCTGACTCTAACATTTTTGCCAGATAATATATACTTGCATCAATATCTGACCCTCTCATAGATTTTATAAAGGCAGACGCCGTATCATAATGCCTATCGCCATTTTTATCATAGACTGATATTTTTCTACTTATAGAATTTTCTATAGTTTCAGACTCTATTTCTATTCTACCATCTTTTTGCTCTTCTGAAAATATAGCAATCTCTAGCGCATTCAATAAGGCCCTAGAGTCACCATTTGAGTATTTTATCAGCCTATCAATTGCATCTTCGCTAATTGATATGTTTTTTTCTTTTAATATTATATCCTCACTGAGAGCTAGATCTATTAGTTCTCTAAGATTACCCTCACTTAGTTCTTTAAGCTCAAAGATATACATTCTTGATACCAAAGCCTTATTTACTTCAAAATATGGGTTTTCCGTAGTAGCCCCGATCAGAATAATTGTTGAATCTTCTACAAAAGGTAAGAGATAATCTTGTTGACTTTTATTGAACCTATGGATCTCATCTATAAAAAGAATTGTTTTTTTATTCTCATAGGACAAATTATCCTTAGCTATCTTTATCTTTTCTTTTAGGTCACCAATGCCACTTGCTACCGCGGATATTTCCTCAAAGGCCATATGGGTCGACTTGGAAATAATTTTTGCAAGTGTGGTCTTGCCAACACCAGGCGGACCATAAAAAATCATTGAATAAATCCTATCAGCCTTTATCATCCTTCTAATGATTTTTCCTTCTCCTACTAGGTGGTCTTGGCCTATATATTTATCAAGACTATCTGGCCTTAGCCTATCTGCCAAAGGGGCAGATTTTTCAAGTTGTCTCTTTCTATTTAGTTCAAATAAATCCACATTACCCCCTAACTAAAGAAAAAAGATGCTAAGAGTTAGCATCTTTATTGTCCTTTAAATTTATAATCTCCTTGTAAAATGAATCGACATCTTTAAATTCCCTATAGACCGACGCAAATCTAACATAGGCAACAGGATCTAGGTCTTTTAATTCATCCATTACAATCTGTCCTATATAAGTTGAAGTAACTTCCTTTTTTCCAGTATGGTTGATTTTTGTTTCTATATTTCTAGCAACTTCTTCTATCTGGTCCATAGAAACTGGTCGTTTTTGGCAAGACTTTACAATCCCAGAAATGACCTTCCTTGGATCAAAAGCTTCTCTGGTATTATCTTTTTTGACAACCATTACAGTAGAATCTTCGTATCTTTCGTATGTAGAAAATCTCTTATCACAATCTTCACAAAGTCTTCTGCGTCTTATGGCCCTATCATCATCTGTAGACCTAGAGTCAATAACCCTGGTGTTGGGAGAATCACAATAAGGACATTTCATATTATTTTAGGAAGTCTGGCAAATCTATATCATCAAATGGGTTTGATGATCTTCTTTGTGTTGTATTTGATCTTGTTTGATTGTTATTTCTCTGTGGAGCAACAAGCTCATCCCTGCCTTGGCCTCTATCTGCTTTTCTTACTCTACCTTGGTTGTCAAAACCTGTTGCTATAACAGTGATTTTAATTTCATCACCAAGTGATTCGTCAGAGCCAACACCAAAGATTATGTTTGCATCAGAATCAATGCTATCTCTGATAAGTTCTGCAGCTTCGTTAGCCTCCATTAGCCCAACCTCAGCAGCTGTTACGTTAAGCAGTACAGCATTAGCTCCATCGATGCTTGTCTCAAGAAGTGGTGAATTAACTGCAGCCTTAGCAGCATCAACAGCTCTATTTTCACCGCTCGCCCTACCAATACCCATATGAGCCATACCTTGGTCAGCCATTATTGATTGGACGTCAGCAAAGTCTAGGTTGATTACGTTTGGTACTGCTATAAGCTCAGAAATACCACTTACTGCATCCATCAAAACTTGATCTGCCATTTGGAATGCTTCAACCATAGATGTTCTTTTTTCTACAATTTGTAAAAGTCTATCATTTGGTATTGTGATAAGTGTATCTACATTATCTTTTAATTTTTCTATACCACCCTCAGCTTGGGTTTGTCTTTTTCTACCTTCAAAAGTGAATGGCTTTGTAACAACACCTACTGTAAGGATGCCCATTTCCTTGGCAACTTTTGCTACTATTGGAGCAGCACCAGTACCTGTTCCACCACCCATACCTGCTGTTATGAATACCATATCAGCACCTTTGATGGCATCTTCTATTTCACCTTTTGATTCTTCTGCTGCTTTTTCACCAACAGATGGATTTGCTCCTGCTCCTAGACCTCTGGTTAGTTTTTCACCAATTTGAAGTCTAATATCTGCATTTGATTCTTGGAGAGTTTGAAGGTCTGTATTTAGTGCCAAAAACTCAACACCAGATAGACCGTTGTCTCTCATCCTGCTGATAGCGTTGTTTCCACCGCCACCAACACCAATAACTTTGATCTTTGCTAAAGAGCTATTGTCCATATCCATATTAATATTTGCCATAAAATCCCCCATTATCCTTTACTTATTAAGATTTTCACTAAAAGACTCTTCATCTACAACTACAAGAGGGTTCTCACCATTATTTAAGTTGATACTCTCTACTTCTAGTCCTTTTTTATTTATGTCTAGTATTATCGTTTCAAGCAATTTAATTTTCTTATCTATATTATTTAAATCGCCAAACTTAACCTCAATATCTTGTACTATTATACCAATATCAAGCTTATTTTCCAAATTTAATTGGCTAATGTCAGCTATAAATGATGATTGGCTTATTTTGTTTATAAAATCCATCAAGGCCTTGGATGAAGTAAGGTCCTCTCCTTGATTTTTTTGACTATTTAGTATTTTTATATCTATTAGCCTATCTTTAATTTTAGGATCTACATCCTTTGTTATCTTGCCTGTATTTGTTATATAAATGTTAGAGTTCTTTACAAACATTGGATACTCTTCATAAACTTTCACAGATAGTATTTTTGGAAATACCTTTCTAATTTTTGCTTTTTTGATATATGAAATACTAGTCAAATCTTTTTCATAATTAGTCGGTTTATAAAGCAAAATATTTTTTCCAATTGGTGATCTCAATTTTTTTATTATCTCAGTATCATCAGTTATAGTATTGCCACTAATATATATATCCTGTATTTTCATATATGGATGAGAATAAAGATTGTAAAAAATACCTGCTAGAAAGGCTATAACAAGTAAGACCCTAAATATAATAGACCTGGTCTTGGACTCTTCCTTACTTTTCTTTTTAGCTATGTATTTTTTACTAAAAAACCTAGATCCTTTTTTTATAATTCTGTCATCATTACTATTTGTCATTTTCTACTAAGCTAACAATCTCTTTATAAATTTTATCTGTCGCAGACTCATCAGCAAGCTTGCCAGCATTTTCCCCCATCATTTTCATTTTTTCCTTATCAGATATTATACTCATTATTTTATCTTTAAGTACCACTCCGTTCAGGTCTTTTTCTAGTATCATCAAACTTGCACCATTATCCACATAGGTTTGTGCGTTGTATTGCTGATGATTTTCTGTTGTATAGGCCTTAGGTATGAGTATAGATGGTCTTTTGACTGCTGAAATTTCTGCTAGACTCATAGCTCCACTAGATGCTATGACAAGGTCTGAAAGGCCATAAAACAAATCAATATTATCTATATATTTAAAGGCTTTTATATTTTTGTTATTATGAAGCTTTGATACAAAATCATCATAAAACCTAACACCAGTTTGGTGGAGGAGATAAAATTTCCCATCTATCAAGTCTTGCATTTCAAGCACAGCTTGGTTTAAAGCATAGGATCCGTTTGATCCTCCAAAAGAGAAAACTATTGGTAGGTCATTATCAATCCCCATTTGGTCCAGGTCATCTTGGTCATATGATAGGTCGAAATTATTTCTGACAGGATTTCCGACAAGGACTATATTATCTTGTTTTTTAAAATGTTTTTTTGCCTCTCCATATGAAATTAAAACCTTATCTACCTTTTTGGATAAAAACTTACTTGCCATGCCTGGATAGGAGTTTGATTCATGGACTATAGATGGGACCTTTGCCTTGGCTGCCTGATATAAAATTGGAGCACAAACATATCCACCTGTCCCTACTACCAAATCTGGCTTGAATTCTTTTATAATTTTTTTTGCTTGTTTGAATCCGTGCATATTTGCACTTAAAGATTTGAACAATCTCTTATTTATTTTTCTAGGAATCCCCATAGCTTCTATGGCTATAAATTTATAAGAGTTTTTCTCTGCAATCCTCTCTTCAGGGCCACTCTTTATACCAACATATAAAATTTCAACACCTGGATTTTCTTCTCTTATTTTATCTGCTATGGCTATGGCTGGATAAATATGACCGCCTGTCCCGCCTCCGCTTACTATCACTCTTTTCATCTTAGTTTCCAATCTTATTAACTATATCTTTAAACTCATTTCCCCTATCAACATAGGATTTATACATATCCCAAGAAGCACTTGCTGGAGATAAGAGTACAACATCATTTTTATTTGCTTCTTTATAGGCTATATTTATTGCATCTCTCATATCATTTGCCATTATATAAGAGATTTCATATTTTTCGCACAAAGCCTTTAGCTTTTCTTTAGTATCTCCCATTAGGACCATAGTCTTTCCGTTTTTCTTAAAAGCCTTTACAAAGTCTGTATAGTCTATATGCTTATCATAACCACCTGCAATTATAATTATAGGCCTATCAAAACTTTCTATAGCTTTTACAGATGAGTCAACATTTGTACCCTTGGAGTCATTATAAAAATCAACACCATCGATATTTCTGACAAATTCTAACCTATGGGCTATAGATTTAAAGGACTTGATCGCTTCTACAATCTCTCCCATATTTAGTCCATATAAATAAGTAAGCAAAATAGCAGCCATTACATTTTCGTAATTATGACGACCTATAACTGATAGGTCTCTAACATCTAGGATTTGAGATATAAGGCATCCACCATTTACAAAACATATCTTATTCCCATCAAGGAATAGGCCCTTGGCAACCATATTTAGGCTTGAAAACTCATATATTTGTGCCTTAAAATCCTTTTTATGCTTTTGACTTATTTCATCTTCATGGTTTATAACTAAAAAGTCTTTTTCATCCTGGTTGGTAGCTAGTTTTAATTTACTTTTTATATAATCATCAAAAGTCTCATGCCAATCTATGTGGTCTTCTTTTATATTTAATATAGCACCAATATGTGGTTTGTAAGTAGATGTATCGTGGAGCTGAAAAGAAGAGAGTTCTTCTACAAAAACTCCTTCTTTATTATACATTTGCCACAATATTCCCTCTCCAATATTGCCAACAGTATAGGCATCTACCCCACATTTATTTAGGATGTGGGCAACCATTGATGTGGTTGATGTTTTACCATTTGTACCTGTTATAGCAATTTTTTCCTTATCCGGAAACAAACGCTGGCTTGCTTCTATATCTGAAATTATTTCATATTTGGATGATAATTTTTTTACAAAATCATCAGCAGGCTTTATACCTGGTGATTTTATCACATATTCAAAATCATAATCTAATAAATTAGAATCAGAAATAGGGCTATAAGAATAGCCCTCTAGTTCTTTTATTTTATTTTTATTTTGGTCATAGCTATATACTTCATAAGACATTTTATCCAAGGTCTTTACTGAAGATATACCTGTTAGGCCGAGTCCATAAACTAATATTTTACTCATAAAATTGCCACCAAACTTATAATAGATAAAATAGTAGAAACTACTGCAAAGGCGACTACTATTTTTTGTTCCTTGTAACCTTTTAATTCAAAATGATGATGGATAGGTGTCATAAGAAATACTCTTTTCTTATTCCTGTGCCTATATGATAGGACTTGAATTATTACAGACAGAGTTTCCATGACATAGATTCCACCGAAAATTACTAAATATATTGGGATTTGTAGGTTTATAGCTAGGGCTACCACCGCCCCACCTATGGCCATAGACCCTGTATCTCCCATAAAAACACTGGCTGGATTTGAGTTAAAAAACAAAAATCCAAGCAAGCTGCCAAGCATAATAAAGGCAAACAACTTGTTTTCTAAAGTATTTGCTATTATTCCTAGGCTGATAAAAACTGGCAAAGAAACTGTAGCCAATAATCCATCTAATCCATCAGTTAGGTTTGTAGCATTTGTAGAACCTACAATTATAAAAATCATTATTGGGATCCCTAATATAGATACTGGGAGTCTGAAATTTGTAAAAGGTATCAGAAAACTTGTTATGCTTTCTTTATTGTTCATATAAGATATTATTGTAATTGCGGACGCAAGAAGGAATTGTAGTACCAATTTCTCCTTTGGTTTTAGCCCTTCTGACTGTTTTAGTACAAGCTTTTTGAAATCATCTATAAATCCAATAGCTCCAAAACCTATCATTGATAACAAAAGTATAAAAGTATCAAGATTTTTTGGCAAAAATATAAGAGATAAAATAAGGCTTGATATTATAAAAATTATCCCACCCATCGTAGGAGTTCCAGCCTTGGCCAAATGAGATTGTGGACCAACAGCCCTTATATTTTGTCCGATTTTTTTTCTTTTAAGCATGGGTACTATAAATAACCCCAGACCCAGGCTTAAAAATATTGACAATAAAATTATTCCGTATATATTTTCCATATTAATTTGTGTCCGCACTTTCATAAACCATATTTAAGTCTTCGATAGCATACCTTTGAATCCTGTTTAAATCAACAGCATCATCAAGTTTTTTTCTCAGCCTATCTCTTTGGAGTTCATAGCTTACTATCTCAGCTTCTAATCTATTATACTCAAAACTATAGTTTGACAAGTCGGCTCTTTTTTTAATCAAAAGACCTACCATAAGAGCTATACAAGCAAAGACAAGAAATGAAACTGTTGTTTTCATTCTCATATCTATTTTTTTGAGCCTATTTATTTGGCTTTGCCTGTCAGGCCTAGGTCTCTCCTTGACTTTTAGTCTAACCCTATTTTTATTATTATTTTTCATATACTTTTTTTCTATTCTCTCAGCCATGTCATGTCCTTTGGCAAACTCTCAGTTTTGCTGGCTTACTTCTTGAATTGTCACTAAGTTCTTCTTTGCTAGCCGTGATTGGTTTTCTAGTTATGATTTTGATCTTGGCTTTGTGGTTGCAAACACATACTGGCAGATCAGGTGGACAAATACAATCCCTAGCTAGGTCCCTAAACTTATTTTTAACTATCCTATCTTCTAAAGAGTGGAAGCTAATTATTGCTAGCCTCCCATCTGTTTTTAAATAATCTATTACAGTTTCGATGGTTTTTTCAAGTACCTCAAGCTCCCTATTTACTTCGATTCTTAGTGCTTGAAATACTCTTTTTTCAGGATGGGCTTCTGTAAATTTCGCTGATTTCAATATAATATTTCGGAGTTTGAAAGTGGTATTAATTCTTTCATTTTCGCGTTCTTTTACGATATTTCTGGCTATAGCTTTAGAAAATCTTTCCTCGCCATAGTCAAAAAATATTCTGCTAAGCTCATCCTGAGAGTATTCATTGACAATTTTTTCTGCTGTTAACTCATTTGAAGTGTCCATTCTCATATCCAAGGGGCCATCTTTCATATAGGAAAATCCCCTTTCTGGATTATCAATTTGATATGAACTAACTCCAATATCCATCAATGCACCATCAATTTTATCAAAACCAGCCTCAGATAAAACCTGGTCTATATTCTCATAATTGGTATTAAAATACAAGATATTTTTATAGTCCTTGAGGTTTTCTTTAGCTGCTTCGATAGCTGTTTTATCCTGGTCTATGCCTATTAGAATGCCCTTTTCAGACAACTTTTCCAATATCAATTTAGAATGACCTCCCTTGCCTAGGGTTAGGTCCACATAAACTCCGTCAGGCTTTATATCTAATTTTTCTATACATTCTTTATAAAGAACTGGTATATGTTCAAAATTCATATCAATCATCCATCAAATCGGATAAATTCACCTCTACTTCGTTTATATATTCGTCCCAAATATCCTTATCCCAAATTTCTATGGTAGTATTATTGCCTATTATGACAGTCTCTTCTTTTATTTGGGCATAGTCCATCAGGCTTTTATTTATCAAAATTCTGCCTTGCTTATCAAGACTCATCTTGACAGTGGATGAGAAAAACAATCTTTTTATAGCACGATTCTTTTTATTCTCATAAGCTAAAAGGTCTAAGGCTGCAGATCTTTTCTCAAATTCTTCTTGTGTATAAAGCAAGAGAGAATTCTCTGGTCCCTTTGTTAGATAAAACTCTCCATCGAGAGATTTCCTAAAATCACTAGGCATCATTATTCTGTTTTTTGAATCTATTTTATGAAAATATTCGCCTAGAAACATCCTTACCACCTTTTACCACAATCTTCCACTTAATAAATATTTTATCCTATTATATAAAAAAAAGCAAACAAAAAGACCGGCTTTAGCCAGTCTTTCGGTTGAATTATTTAAATTTTATAATTTTATCTTCTTTTTTTACTTTTCTACTCTTGTATTTGTATGGAGGTATATTTCTTTTTGATGATATGATAAACAAAACAAGACCAAACATTATAAAGACTAATGACATAAGCTGAGCAGTCCTTAATCCTCCTATATAAAGTGAATCTGTCCTAAGTCCTTCTACAAAAAACCTCAATACTCCATAGGCAATAAAATAAATTGCTGATTGCTTACCCTGTGCTGAATTTTTCTTTCTATAATAAAAATATAAAAATAAAAATATACAAAGATCACCCAAAGACTCGTATAAAAATGTTGGGTGGACTTTGACCCCATCTATTATAATCCCCCATGGCAAATCTGTTGGTCCTCCATGAGCTTCTGCATTTGCAAAGTTGCCCCAACGACCGATGGCTTGGGCCAAGGCCAGTGATGGTACCATAACATCTGTGAGATCCCAAAAAGGGATTAGGTTTTTCTTTGCATATATAAGTAAGGCTATTAGTCCAAAAAGTATGCCCCCATGGATAGCTAATCCTCCTGCCCTAAAATTTAAAATTTGGCTGGGATTTGCCCCATAATAGTCCCACTCAAAGGCCACATAGTATAATCTTGCACCGATTATACCTATAGGCAAGCAGACAAAAAGTATATCATATATAAAATCTTCGTCGAAACCTCTTCTAGTAAATTCTTTTTTTGCAAATTGGGCTGCAAGTAAAATCCCGCATATAATTATTATTGCATACCAATATATGTCTATACCAAAAATAGAAAAGGCGACTCTGTCAATATCAAAACTCATCTTATTGCTCGTTTGGCATATCCCAGTTGTGATATACTTCCTGTATATCATCATTATCCTCTAGGGCGTCGATAAGTTTATAAAGTTTTTCGTGGTGGTCTGGGCTTACTTCTATATTATTGGCTATATATGAAATATTTGCTCTTTCTACCTTGTATCCCATATCTTTAAGATTTTCTAAAGCTTGGTTAAAATCAGAGACCTCAGTTAGGGCCTCAAAGTATCCTTCGCCTAAATCTTCTACATCGCTTGCACCTGCTTCTAGACTATCCATCATGAAGTCATCAAAGTCTTTGCCTTCACCGTTTAGGACTATCTCGCCCTTTCTTTCAAACAAAAACATAACCGATCCGTCTGTACCTAGGTTACCACCGAATTTATCAAATATATGGCGTACGTCTGGTGCTGTCCTATTTTTATTGTCTGTCAAGCAATCTACTATAAAAGCCACTCCACCTGGGCCGTAGCCTTCATAGACTAATCTTTCGTAATTTTCTCCACCAGCTTCTCCGCTTGCTTTTTTGATAGCCCTATCGATATTATCATTTGGCATATTATCAGCTTTTGCCATTTCTATAGCTGTCTTTAAACTAGCATTGTATTCTGGATCTAATCCACCCTCTCTAGCTGCTACAGTTATATTCCTAGCGTGTTTGGTGAATATTTTGCCCCTTTTGGCATCTTCACTTCCTTTTTTGTTTTTTATCTTGCTCCACTTATTATGTCCTGACATTTTTTACCTTCTTTCATATAGCATTACTTTTTCTTTTTTATTTATAATAATATTTGCGCTTGTCATATCCAATAGGTCTTTATTAAATTTTTCAAACCTATCTAACCTGACATATAGGTCGAATTTTACTTGGTCAGTGTAGTCCTTATTTATAACCTGGTACTTTTCTTCATTTAAATAATTTTCTATCTGTCCAAGCAGGTTATATGACAAAATTAATTCTACTACATAGTAATCCCTCTTGTAAAGTGCATTGACTCCAATTGTATCGGCCACACCCTTTGTGTAGGCCCTGACAAGTCCACCCTTACCCAAAAGTTTGCCACCAAAATACCTAGTTACAACCACACAAACATTTTTGACTCCTTCTTTTTCAAGGACAGAAAGCATAGGAAGCCCTGCAGATCCTTGGGGTTCACCATCATCATTATATCTTTTAATCTCAGGCTTAGTATTTATTATATAGGCTGTACAATTGTGGGTTGCATCCTTATATTTATGCCTGATCTCATCTATAAATTCTATAGCTTCTTCTTCATTTTCTACATGTTTAGCTGTGGTTATAAAGATTGATTTTTGTTCTTCAAACTCACTTTTTGCTATTCCCTCTATGGTTTTATAATCATTTGTCGATATATGATCCATATTTATCGTAGTCTCCCTTGTTTATTTCAAGTTTTATTTTTGTACCTATACTATCATATTCAGTTTCTAGAATGTCATAATTGGTACAAAAATAATCTAAAATAGCCCCATCTGAGAATGGTATATGAAGATCTACCAATTTATAATCTTTTTTTATAATTTTAACTATAGTTTCTTTTAATAGCACAAGGCCTTCATCTCTATGAGCTGATATGAAGATCCTATCATAGTCTCTCTTGTATAAGGAAACTGCCGTATCATCTTTTACAAGATCCATTTTATTAAAGACATATAAAATCTCTTTATCATCAATATCAATTTCTTTTAGGGAATCTTCTATGGCCTTGATCTGACCTTCTACATTTGAGCTTGCATTTATGACTATCAAAAGCATATCTGCGAATCTTATCTCCTCAAGTGTAGTCAGAAATGAATCATTTAACTCTTTTGATAAATTGTCTATAAAACCTACAGTATCAGTCAAGGTGACCTTGGTATTTGAAAAATCAAGCCTCCTTGTAGAGGTATCTAGGGTAGCAAAGAGCAGATCATCAGAATATACGAATTTATCAGATCCAAAAAGCTCCATCATTCCATTTAAAATAGTGGATTTGCCTGCGTTTGTATAGCCAACCAAAGATATATTATAGATCCCGTCCCTGGATTTTCTATTTAATCTCTTGGTTTTTTCTATATCTTTCAGGGCCTTTTCCAGATATTTTATATCTCTAACTATGGCTCTCCTATCTGTCTCAAGCATGGTTTCACCAGGGCCTCTTGTCCCTATACCACCAGCTTGTCTAGAAAGATAGTCAAACCACTTGTTTATCCTTGGCAATTGATATTTAAGTTGGGCAAGTTTTATTTTAAGCTTTGCCTCCCTTGTATTTGCCCTCATAGCAAAAATATCAAGAATAAGGCTTGTCCAATCGACAACCTTGATCTTCAGTTCTTCTTCCAAATTGTATAATTGACTAGCAGACAACTCTACATCAAAAATAACAGTTTTAACTTCATATTTTTCTGCCAAATTTCTTATCTCTTCAAGCTTGCCCTTTCCTATATAGTATCTAGGATTAACTTTATTTACTATCTGACTAACAAAAGCAACTGGCTTGCCGCCAGCTGTATTTATCAAAGATTCTAATTCATATATTTTTATTTCTTCGTCATCATCTCTACTTAAAACATTGACTTGTATAACTTCTTGCATAAAAATCCTTTCAAAAATAACTATACTTTTATCTAAAATTAAATAAAGGATGGAACTTATCACATAAAAATGATAAAATAGAAGTAAATATAAGTTTAAAAATAATGGAGGCCCTATGTTTAAAAAAATAGCCGCTATAATCATAAAAATTCTACTGATAGTAGTCTTGTCAATAGGATCTATAATGATAATATTTGCTGGCATAACTGGCGGAGCAATCCTAGAAGTGATGAAGACCTCCCCAGAAATTGATGCTAATACAATAAAATATGAAATGAGTCAAAACTCTACAATAGTAGATGAAGATGGCAATGAAGTAGACTCTATAGCCACTAGCCAATATCGTGAAATAATAGGATATGACAAAATACCTAAAAATCTTAAAAACGCCTTTGTGGCAGTAGAAGATGAGAGGTTTTATAAACACAAAGGTATAGATCCAATTTCTATTTTAGGATCTATGGTAGAAAACTTTAAGGCTGGCGGCATAGTCAGAGGTGGTTCTACCATAACCCAACAGCTTGCTAGAAATACTTATCTAACAAATGACCAAACCTATCAAAGAAAAATAAAAGAAATCTATTTAGCTTTAGAGATCGAAAGATATCTTGATAAAGAAGAGATATTAGGAGCCTATCTAAATAGAGTATTTATGGGACAAAACTCATACGGAGTCCAAGCTGCAGCAAGGACCTACTTCGACAAGGATGTATCAGAGCTTAACCTCGCCCAATGTGCAGCTCTTGCTGGTATAGTCCAGTCACCATCAGAAAATTCTTTATATAAGGCTATAAAGGCAAGTGAAGTTACAAATCAAAAAGTCTTGGGTGAATTTTCTATAGAAGGAACAAAATATGTAGCTGTTTATAATGAGGCACCTATCAAGCGTGAAAAATATATTTTGGATAAGATGCTAGAACTAGGATATATTAGCCAAAAAGAAAGAGAAGAGGCCCTAAGTTTTGATGTGTCTAAATCAATAGTCCCAGCTGAAAGATCCAATACAGAAATAACAAGCTATTTTAATTCTCTTCTGGAAAAACAAGTTGTTGCAAAACTTATGGAAGTCCAGAATATGAGCGAAAACCAAGCTTGGGATAGACTATATTATGGTGGTCTAAAAATAACTTCAACCATAGACCAAGATATGCAAAGACAGCTAGAGGAAATCTACGCCGACTTTTCATCATACCTGATGGGTGATACATCAGGATGGGATGTGGCTCCTCTATTGGACCTAAAATATGATAAGTATGGCAATATTGTAAACTCAAAAGGAAATCTCCTATATTTTGCCAAGAGCAATTTCTTAAATGAAAATAATGATATCAGACTATCACAGGATGATGCCCACGAGGATGAAAAAGGCAATATTGTTATTACAAGCAAAAAGGCTTATTTAGACCAAACCAAGCTTGTCTTTAGAAATTATTATTCACTAGATGAAAATAATAAAAATCTTAGAACTCACACCAGCGGGTCTATAGACATGGCAAGCAATAAAAATATCTACTTAGATGATGAAGAAAATATAGTAATAGCAAAAAAATACCTAGATGAAAATGAAAATATGATCCAAAAATATGATGATGGAACATTTTCAGTCAACAAAGACTATTATGACATAGACCTAAATGGTACTATCCAACCTCAATCATCTACAGTTATAGTCGATCAAAAAAATGGCCATATTAAAGCTATAATGGGTGGTCGTGACCAAGAAGGATTTAGGATCCTAGATAGGGCTTCATCAGTACCTAGACAGCCTGGTTCTTCTATAAAACCAATAGCTACTTATACCCCTGCCCTTGACCATGGTTTCAACCTTGCAAGTGGTGTTGATGATGTACCATTTATGGTAAATGAAGATGGCAAGGCTTGGCCACAAAACGTCTACCAATACTATATGGGTGTCAAACCAATCAGAGAAGCTATAAAACTTTCTATAAATACCATAGCTGTTTCTACCCTAGACGAGATTGGTATTGATACTTCATTAGAATATCTAAAGAATTTTGGAATAATAAAAGAAGATGGTAAGGATAATTTTGTAACTTCTGATGAAAACAGCGAAACAAATGATGAAAACTTAGCTGCCCTTGGCCTTGGCGCCATGACAAGAGGTCTTACAGCTCTTGATATGACTGGAGCCTATGCTGCCCTAGCCAATCAAGGTCAGTATACAGAACCACTTACCTTCTCAAAAATCGTTGATTCTACAGGTAAAGTCCTTTTCGATGAAGAAAATCTCATAAAACATAAGGTTACAAGTCCAGAAACTGCATATCAAATAACATCTGCCCTCCAAGATGCCGGTGCATCTTATGGCAACATCTACCTAAATGGTATAGATTATGCTACAAAAACCGGTACAACAGATGACTACAATGATTTCTGGTGCCTAGGCTATACTCCTTATTATACAGTTGGAGTTTGGATGGGAGCAGATAACCAAAATATATCCCTAACTGGTACATCAGCCGGAAGAGCTGCCCTATTGTGGAATATAATAAATAAAACCATCTTGGATGGTTATGAAGCCATCAACTTTAAAGTCCCTGAGGGTATTATAACCATGCAAGTAGATACCATGAGTGGAATGCTACCAACAAATGCTTCTTTTGCCGATCCAAGAGGAACAGTTATCAATGAAATTTTTGGACCAAATAACAAACCAACACAAGAAGACGATGTCCATCAATGGGCCAGGGTTGATAGCAGAAACAATCTCCTAGCAAGTGAGCAAACACCAGAAGAATTTATCGTGGACAGGTCATTTATAAATCCAAAGTCTAATTACAACCCAAGAGAATTTAACGGAATATATCCTAAAGACTGGAACTATAGGTTTCCTCAAGTATATTCAGACCTTGGCGAAGAAGATGAAGATGAGGATGAGGAAGACAAAGAAAACGAAAATGAAGAAAATACAGATGATAAAGACAAGCCAAAGGATCCAGAAAACAATGACGAAGATAAAAAGTCACCTGTTGAAGAATAACCTGCCCCATAAAATTTTAAATCAAAAAAGGTGATGACCTAATCCAGGCCATCACCTTTTCTCTTTTTTTTACTTTTTCTTGCCCATGATTAGACCATAGACAAACAACAATATAACTGCACCTAGGGTTGCAGAAATTATCTGCATGAAAAATCCTGGCATAGCATTACCTAGCAATTTATTACCAATAAATCCACCGATAACACCTACAACTATATTTGCAAGAGATCCCATTTCGGCATCTCTACCCATTATTTTACTTGCTAGAAATCCAGCAATTGCTCCAATAAGTATTGAAAATATAAATCCGTATTGTCCCATGAAAACTCCTTTCAAAATTCAATTTACATTATTATTATATCCATTTTGGTAAATTTTAATCATAAATATTATTTTCCTCAAAAATCAGATAAATTAATACCGTATATGGTATAATGAAAACGGAAGGTGAACCATGAAGAAAATTAATATTTTAATAATAGAAGATGAAGCAAGTATAAATAATATAGTCAAATCATATTTAACAAAAGAAGGTTATGGAGTTTTCCAAGCCTTTGATGGACAGGAAGGCCTAGATATATTTTTAAATGAAGATATTGACCTAGTTATCCTAGATTTGATGTTGCCAAAAATCCCTGGCGAAGAAATTATAAAAGAGATCAGAAATAAGTCTGAAGTACCAGTTATCATGCTATCAGCTAAGGTTGAGGAAGATGATAAGGTGTCAGGACTTAGACTAGGTGCAGATGATTATATGACAAAACCTTTTTCTGCAAGAGAGCTTTTGGAAAGGATAAAAGCAATCCTCAGAAGAATTGAAAAATATAATATACCTAGGGCTGATATAATAAAAACCCTTGATGGCAGGCTTGAAATGGATCTAGAATATAATAGATTTTTTAAAGATGGAGCTGAAATATACCTAACTAAAAATGAATTTTCTATCCTTAAAACCCTATTTTCAAATCCAAACAAGATTTATACTAGGGATGAGATCATAGAAATTACCTTTGGTTATGACTATGATGCCTATGATAGGGCTATTGATACCCATATCAAAAATATAAGGCAAAAAATCGAAGACAATCCAAAAAAACCCCAATATATCAAAACAATCTATGGAATGGGCTATAAATCTGGCGGTATAGATGACTACACTCAAGAATAAAATTATAAAAAACTTTATTGCAGGTATTCTATCCTGTATCTTGGTTTTTTCCATACTTGTAACCCTACTTGTTACCCTAAATTACAATGACCTATTTACTGCCGTCGATGATAAAAGACCCCAGGAAATAGGCCAACAATTTATTAGACTTAACAATGATCCAAATATAAGTGCTGAGGTTATGTGGTCCTATCTTGCAAGTATGGCCAAAGACCAAAAAGTCGATATAAATTATTACGACCATAATAACAAACTAGAAAAACAGCTTAAAGGTAGGGATGAAAACGACGAATCGAAAATCCTCTCCAAAGAATACAACCTCATAGATGATAAGAAAAAATCAAATGCTGGTAAAATTGAAATCCTCTACAATAGAGACCTAAGTGCTATGAATGAGATGAAAAATAACTTCACCCATGCTGTGGTCTATTCTATAACAATATCCCTAGCTATAGGCCTAGTCATAGCCAAAATATTGTCTACAAATATATCAAAACCTATAGCATCTATAGGAGAATCTACGGTTTCTATAAAAGAGGGCGTTTATGATACCATAGTAGAAAATACTGATATAAAAGAGATCGAGTTTTTGAGAGATAATATTAATTATTTATCAAATTCCCTAAAAAACCAGGAATCTATCAGAAAACAATATGCTCAGGATATTTCTCATGAGCTTAGGACCCCTCTAACCAATCTCAAACTTTATATAGAGGCTATAAAAGATGGGCTAATAGACACGGATGAGGCAACCTTAGATCTATTATCCAACGAAATCACTAGGTTAGAAGGTCTAGTGGTTGGACTAAAAAATACCTTTGATGAAAATGTATCCTATGCAGTTTTATCAAAATCAAATGTAAATATAACTGAGCTCATATCAAATATAGTCAGATCTTTTATGCCAAAAGCTAGGCTTAGAAATATAGAAATAAATACATTCTTAGATGAAGATATTATATTATATACAGATAGGGATAAACTAAGTCAAATAATGCAAAATTTGATTTCTAACGCTATAAAGGCAATAGGAGAAGATGGTAGGATCGATGTTCACCTTAGAAAACGTGATGATGATATAGTCATAAGTGTAGTTGATACTGGAATTGGCCTAAAAGAAGACGATGTTGAAAGAATATTTGAAAGATTTTATAGGGTCGAAGATTCTAGGAATACAAAAGAAAATGGTGTTGGACTCGGACTTGCTATTACTAAAAACTTTGTAGATGCACTTGATGGCAAAATAAGAGTCAAATCTAAGCTAGGCCAAGGTAGTGACTTCGAAATAATTTTCAAGAAAAATAACAGGATTAATAATGACAAGAAAAAAGAGAAAAACTCCCAGAAGAATAAATAAAAATGCCTCTTCTAGGAGAGATAGGAATAAAAATCCTAAAGAAAGTCAAATAAGAATAATAAAAGATGATGGTTCTGTCAAAAATATAGATGAACAAAAACGCAGAAAAAGAAGAAAAAGAGTTGACAAGAGAGTTTATAGACAGCGCAGGATAGGCCTTGCTATTGCTGCTATCATTATAATTGGACTTCCTATTTATTTTATTATAGGAAAATTAAATTCTTATTCAAAAATGGGATATCCAAACTTTAGGGATGAGGTCCTAGATGATCTATCTAAAGAGGTATTTATCTCATCGACTGAAGGTAGGAGTCTAACAAGCGCAGAAAAATCAAGCGATTTTGATACTCTCACAGAAACTATAATCAAAAACTTCGCAGTTGATCAAATGAATACAGAATCATTTAAAGAATTTGTAGAAAAAAGCAATGATTACAAGAAGAAAATATCAAACTCAAAAACTGACCAAGACTTTTTCCTTCTAGTAAACGAGTATCTTGAAATCTTGGATGATTCTTATACAAAGATCCTAGATAAGGCTACATATGATGATCTGTTTGATTACTACAAAAATAAGAGCAATTCAAATATCAAAAATATTTTAGAAAATCCCCAAGTGGTAAATCGTTACAAAAGAATAATAAATGATAAAAATGAATTAGAAGCAAGCGTTGGTATTGAAAATGGCCTAGTCCTTAGGGTCTCCCTGCCAAATTTCAAGATTAAAGACCTAGATAAGATCAAAGATGAAATCATAAAGCTAGTTACTGCTAATCCTGGTGTTACAACAATGATTGTAGATTTACAAGACAACAATTCTGTTAACAATCTTTTTGTAAACGAATTTGCAAAATATTTTATCCACCAAGATTATTCAGCTGATAATATTTTCTTTTATAGGGGTCATATTTTAGAAAAAACCCTAGAAGATATAAAGAATGATGACAGCGGTATTTATAAAACAAGTTTTGTTAGAAATATCGCAACAAGGTTTCAAGAAAAACCAGACCACTTTGATCCAGACAACTATGCCTACTATGACCAAGTCAGCCAAAAAATAAGCAAAGATAATACCTTTGCCAATAGGAGGATCTTTGTACTAACAAATGCAAATACTGCAAATGAGGCCATAAAATTAGCATCTATATTTAAGGAATCGGGAGCTTATCTAGTAAAAAATGCCCTAGATCCAAATCCAAATAAAAATGACAGGATATATGAACTAAAACCTAGCTTCTTTGCCCTTGAGCATTCTGGTCTTATTATTTCAATAAATGCTGCTAAAAGCCAATCTGAAAACCTATATATAGACTATAATCAAAGAATAAATTCTAAATACCCAATATCAAGTATCCTTTCTATAATAGGTTAAAAAAAGCTGAATCTTTTATGATTCAGCTTTTGTTTTTTATCTATAATTTTTTATAGCAAATTCTTCACCTTTTCTACCAGCTATAGATGATATAGCCAAGGCTACTATTAGACCTAAGAAAGTAAGAACAGATCCAACTGATACTGCATTACTTGCTTTGTCAGCCCCTTCTTTTGCTTCTTCTACTGTTTTATCAGCAGTGATTTTCGCTTCTTTGGCAAGCTTATCTATTTCTACTGAGGCTTCATCAATTGCCTTGCTTGTTTCGACACTTGCTTTTTCTAACTCGTCATAAATATTTGTCGCAATTTTTTCTGCTTCTGCTTGACTTAGTTCAGAGTTTTTTGAAACTGCCTCTGCTATTGCTTCTTTGTCAGCTGAATTTGCGATCTTTTCTGCCTTAGCTTTTAGTGATTTTGTCAAAGCATCAATCTCATTACCAGCTTGGTTTGGATTTAGACCAATATTTTTAATTGTTTGAGCAATTTCATCTTTACTCTCTTGTACTTGGCTTTCTAGATAATCTGGTTGTAGTTCTTTAACATCAGTATCTGCTAGGTATTTTTCTATATTTCCCTTTAGGTCTTCTGTATCTACAGGTGAAATATTTTCTGATACTTTATCAACAGCTGATCCTATCGCTGAGCTTGCTACGTTAGCAGCTCCACCAGCTACATCACTAGCTACATTTGCTGCACCGCCTGCTATAGCTCCTACTGCTTGACCAGCAAGACCTAGTGTGGATGCTACTGCATTAAAGACAAGGGTGAATAATAGCAAAACTGTTACTGCCCAAGTGATGGCTCCGTGTAAAAGTCCTGTAGACCTAGCTGCATAGCCTGCAACAAATCCACCTGCACAAAATGAAACTACTAGGGTAATGACTGTCCATATACCTGTCAAAACTCCTATACCTGCAAATGGATTAGCAGATTTGGCTGAAAATACTCCAAAGCCTAAAGCCGCTGTAAGCAAACTTAAAACTGTGAAAACTGCTGCTGCAGAAACTGCTCCTGCTATTATTGATGACCATGAGATATTTCTACCTGCTGGCATACGCTCTTCTTTTTCAAAGACTGTATCTCTCCTTCTTTCTGGTCGATTTCTTCTATTTTTATCTCCAGTATTTATTTCTGTCATAAAACCTCCTAATTCATAATTATTTTTACTAACTTAATATATTATACCTGAATATTAATTAATTAAAAGTTTTTTTCAATTATATTTATGAGAAATTATGAAAAGAATAATTATCTCTAAGAATCTCTGACACCATGTCCCTGCCATTGTACATCTTTTTAATATTTTTTATATCAAGAATTATAACATCGGCTCTTAGTAAATCTTCCTTAGATTCTTCTGTCAAATAAGATGAATTTATTATCAAAATTGGGATCAAATCGTCAACTATTCCCCTAAAATTTTTGATAATCTTCATTACTTCTTTTTGAGAAATTTTGTATCCATAGTTGTAGTTTCTTATTTCTACTGCGAAGCGATTATCCTTCTTTTTTGCATATAGGTCAAATCGATGGCTTCTCTGATATTGCTCTTGGTAGGGTTCAACCCAATATCCAGCTTTTTTAAAGGCATGTGAAATAAATTCCTGGCTTGAAATATCAAACAAGACTTTTTTAAGGGCCCTTAAAAGACCCTCGGGTTTTATCTTAAAAATCCCCCTATATTCAATCTCATCATCTGCCAATTTTTTTATATCAAAGCCTACAATCAACCCTTCGATTACATTAAAATTGCCGTGAGCTATGGCATTTCTAATATGTCGCAAAAGGCTCATTGTTTTTGTTTCGCCATCAGCTAAGGTCATTACAATTTTTTGATCATCAAGGCAGATTCCTTCTCTAAAATCCTCAGCTATAAAGTCCTCTATCTGGTCAGTAAAAAGCACATCTATGTCTCTAAGCTTCATAGACGCCATTAATTCCTCAAAAATATAGTCATCATATTCTATATTTTGTAGTAGTTCTTCTTTTCTTGCTTGCTCAGAATTGATATTTGGTACATACCACAAAAGATATTTTATAGCCTCATCTAAGTTGGGATCAAGCTTGATAGGCATATCTTCATGCTTTATCTGGTATTTTATTTTATTTTTACACTTTTGAAGCTCAAACTTATTAGTTAATTCCATACTATCCCTTAATTTCAATCTGGCCTTCCCTATTCCAAATAGCCTCTATCTCTCCCCTATAAAAAATATCTATGGTCATATCAAAGGCTGCTGGTCTCCCATCTTTACAAATATTGCCTATCCCATAAAAGTGGATGAGGCCATCCCCGTAGGCTTCTTCTATAATATCAAATGTGTAATCCTTAAATTCGTCTATAGTTAAATTTTTGGCTTCTCTTTCGAAAGCTAAAATCCTGACAGGATAATCCATGTTGTCCTCTATATCTATGAGATTATGGCAGATAATTTTAGGATTATCTATAATAAAAGATTTGCCATTTTCAAAAATAACTATACTTGCTATGCTTATTTCAAGGTCGTTTTCTCTTCTTTTAATAGCTAAAATTTTCGAATCATGAAGGCTAAATACTTCCTTGTAGGGTTTTAATATCATAAAATCTCCTCATAGTCTTAGGCCAATTACAAAATTACCATCTTTATTTTCTACCACTTCTATATCTATTGCCAAATCCTTGGCATAAAGTTTTGATAAGTATAGACCCATACCTGTTGATTTGTGAATCTTATCGACTTCACCTGTAAAAGCTTTTTCAAAAATAAAGGCCAAATCTTGGTCGGCTACCTTTGGACCATTGTTACCTATATATAAATTCTTACCCTTATTATCTATACTAATCACACCATCACAATATTTTATAGCATTTGAAATAATTTGAGAAATTATAAATACCAAGGTGTTTTTATCTGTAAAAACCTTTATATCCCTTATATCTTCTTTGATTATGATCCCCTCTTCAGCTATTAATGGGTAATAGGATTTTATAGCAGTATCTAGGATCTCTTTTAGGCTTATATCCTCCATCTTATAGTCTTTTTTACTAGCATCTAATCTTGCATAGTAGAGGATTTGATTTATATAATTTTCTATATTTGTATTTGCAAGACTTAATTTATCTAAAATCTCTTTATCAAAATTATCTTTATGATTTTCTAAAAATAAATTGGAAAATGCCAAGGGAGTTTTTATTTCATGGGCCCACATTTCTATAAAATTCCTATAAGATATGAGTTTTGCCCTAGAGTTTTCTAATCTTTTATCCTTTATCTTTATTTTTTCTTGAAAATCATCAAAAATTTTCTCATAGTCATCCCCAAATTCATCAATAAGGGGATCTTTTGCCATAAATGAATTATTTATCAAAAACTCTTCAAGAAGGATTTTTTTCCTCTTATTTTTATTTTTTATAGTCTTTAGTATAAATAAAAGGGCTAATATAGTAAATAAAATAATAAAAATTATTAGATTATCTATAAGGCTCGGACTTATTAGGTATATGAGAAAAATAAAAAATATATCTAGACCAAGAAAGGCTATGATCCATACAAGTCCATCTTTAATTGTACTATTCATCAGCTTCTCCTAGGCCATAGCCCTTGCCTCTTTTGTTGTATATATTGTAAGGGCCCAAATTTTTTAGTTTTTTACGTAACCTAGTTATATTTACCTGGAGTATATTTTCATCAATATATATGGTTGACCAAACTGCTTGGAGCAGGTCATCTTTAGATACTATTTCTGGATAGGCTTCCATAAGTTTTCTTATAATATCAGCCTCTGTCTGTGGCAAAATCAAATAGGAATCCTTATAAGAAAGCTTTGATGTTGATAGGTCAAGGGATAAGTCTCCTACACTTATTTGGTCTTGAAAATGATCAAAAAGATCAAGGAGTTTTTCCATCCTCAAAATAAGACGTCTAGTATCAACGGGTTTTGCCAAATACTCATCAGCACCAATAGATAGACCCTTGATTTCATCTTCTATGCCTACTCTAGATGTGAGCATGAGAACTGGAATATTTGATTTTTCCTTTACAGCCCTACAGATATAAAAGCCAGATATGCCTGGCAGATTTATATCCAAAATCACTAGGTCGGGCTTATTATCAAGAATAATCTGATCTGCTAGCAAAAAATTATTTACACCTGCAACATCATAGTTTCTTTTTTCTAAAAATTCTTTTAGTTCATTTAAAAGATTCCTATCGTCTTCAACTATTATAATCTTCTTCATAAGAAATCATCCTTTCATAGCTAACCTTAATTATTAATTTTAAACACAAGCTTACTAAAAAAATCAATCCCAAACTAACCAAACCCAGAATTTGAATTATTTTACCCTTACCAACTTGCAAGGTCATTTCAAAACCAAATGGTAATGTATAAAATAAAAATATAGCAGCAAGGATAGAAACAAAGAAAATAGATGCAAACATGGTCATGTATTCTCTTTTTATCACTGCCCTAATCTCTTTCATATCCTCTCCCATTAAGCTTAGAATCAGGAGTTTGTCCTTTGATTTTTCAAAAGAAATAAAAATCCTAATAGTAAAAAAGCACAGAGAAACCAAAATAAAAATCAAACTTAGGTAAAAATTTGTATAAAGATTTCTAACTATTTCTGAAATAGTATTTTTTGCCTGCCAAATATAAGACTCATACTTATAGGATTTTTTTATAAACTCTTCCCTCAACATATCAGATCCCTTTGAAAAACCAAAAGCATTTACAAAATCTTTGGATAAGTTTATATTGTAGGCAAAAGGATCTTTTTTTCCTATTAGCTTTTCATAGAGACTATCATTTACGACAACCATACTGGATAAGCCTATAACATCATTTGAAAAAATCTTGTTAGATTTTATAAGAGGTCTTACTTTCAAATCCAAACCTCCTACTTTTATATAGGATTCGTACTGGTCCAAGGTTTTTTCTAGACAGTATTTCTCATTTTCTGAGCTTGTTAATATAATCGCCTCGTCTTCCTCCAATTTTATTCCTTCTTTGTAAATATTTTCAAAAGATGAAGAGCTTAAAAGAAACCTAGGGACAAAGAAAAAATTAGACCTAGAATTTTTATCCAAAAGTAAATTATTCCTAACCTCATTATCCAAAAAACTTGTGTCTATATCCATAAACTCATAGCCATATACAGGATAGGTCTCTCCGATCATTTGCATCAAATCCTCATCAGACTTTAATCTATCTATATTTTCTTTGGAATCATAAAGAGTGAAATCTGCTGGTCTTTTGAGATAGTCCCTAGACGAAATGCTGGCAAAAATTGTATAGGTAAGGATCAAAATCCCACATATAAGCATAAAACTAGTAAAGAACAAAGATGCCTTATCTTTTTTAAAACTAAGTGATAGAGATTTTCTAACAATTAGGTCTTTATTTGCTGTTTTCTCAAATATTTTTGAAATAATCCAAAAATATATGTAAATAAAAACTCCCATAAGACCCACAAAGGGAAATATATCTAGCCTTAAATAGCCTTTACCTAAAATAAAAGCAAATAAAAACAAGGATAGACCTATAAATAAAAGAGAATCAGACCTAGATTTCATCTCTCCCCTAAAGATCTTTTCTGTCCTTTCTTTATAAAAATCCCTGACTATAGTCAAAGTTGATATGCAGTTTAAAATGACACTTATAAATATAGTTAGAAAGATTGCCTTTATGGATATTGTAAAATTGTGGTTGTTAAGTCCCAGGCTTAGGACTCTCACGGTTAAGAGGTTGATAAACTCATTTATAAATAGAGAAAGACCTAAACCCAAAAGATTGGCCCTAAATATATCCGTAAGTGATGACCTAAATAGGATTAAAAATAGGTTTTTCCTCTCCATCCCCTCAGCCATATAAAGACCAATTTGATCTTTCTTTTCACTTATTACAAAAAAACTTGCATAATAAATCAAAATAAAAATAAAAAATAAGGATAGAAAATAAATAGTCCTGATGGTATCGAGGAGATAGTACCTATTTTCTTCATAAATATAATAAAAAACTTCAGACCTATCGATAGATAAAATTATGTATGAAGCGATAGAGCTTAGTATCAATATTAAAATGTAAAGTTTTTTGCTAGACTCATCTCTTTTCATCTTATTAGCTGCCTATCTGCATTTTCTATCCTTGATAGAAACTCTGACCTGTCTTCATTTTCCTTGCGTCTTAGCTCATTATAGATCTTGCCATCATTTAAAAATAAAACCCTATCTGTAAAAGAAATAGCCCTTAGGTCATGACTGGCCATAATGATTGATTTTTTATGGACTTTGTTGAAAGTTTTTAGAAGTCTAAGAACATTTTCACCAAGCTTGCTATCAAGAGAGCTTGTTGGCTCATCTGCCAAAATAATTTTTGAGTCCTTTAATAGAGCTCTGGCAACAGCTACTCTTTGCTTTTCTCCTCCAGATAGGTTTTCTGGGTAGGATTTTAATATGTGGTCGATTTCTAAAATATTTGCTATCTCCATTATCCTAGCCTTATCGACTGGCTTTTTTCCTATAGATAAGGGCAATATTATATTTTCATAAACTGTAAGTATATCGACAAGTTTAAAGTCTTGGTAGATATAAGAAATCACATTTTTCCTATAGGAGTAGATGTCCTTTCTAGAAAAAAGTGAAATATCTTTTCCATAATAGGAAATAGAGCCCTTGTTAAAGGACTCTAGACTTGCTATAGAATTTAAAATGGTGGTCTTACCTGAGCCAGACTTGCCCATTAGACCTAAAAACTCCCCCTCTAAAAGATCAAAATTTAGCTGGGATAAGACCCTTTTGTCTTCCTTACCATAATATTTTTCAAGATTTTCTACTTTTAAAATTCTCTCAAATTTCATTGCTTACCTTTTTTTATTTGACCTAAATCATAAACCTTGGTATAGGTATCTTTTAGGTCTAGGAGTTTCTCATAAGTTTCATTAACATCTGCGGATTTTGAAACAATAACTTCTTTCCACCTGCCTTGGCTGTTGTCTGAGAAAGATTCAATTAAGTTAATATCCTTATCATAGATATCATATGATCCCTTATTCAAATCATCAAGACAAGTCACTTTATAACCATCATCTAATTTTTCTATAGATTTCTCATATCCTGTTAAGAATTTTTCGTAAATCATCCATTCATTCCTAGAAATTATCAAATCTTCCTTAGGATTTTTGCTATAATCGAAAGTATCTGTATAATAAATCTTTTTATTTGTATCTATCCAACATCTTTCATTGCCTTTTCTAAAGAAAATTACCCCATCAAGCCTGCCGCCAATCTCAATATTTTTTTCTGAATCGCTAGCTTGTATATATTTATATGACTCTCCTGTATCAATATTTGTATTTTCGCTAACAATCACACTCGGATCTTCGTCCTCGTGATTTAGATATTTTTCTACAAATTCTTTTTCTACTCCACTTACTTCGCCTAAGTATTCTTCTACCTTGGCTTTGTTATCTCTTAGCTCATCTTCATAATCCTTTTGTCCTATAGATCCTGATGCTTGTAGAAAAACTCCACCAAGACCAACAAGGCCAAGTACTAAAAGTCCCTTTAAAAATTTCATAATATCCTCCTCTTTCTATTCTTAATATAAGGATATCACAAAATAAAAAATATTTAATTACAAGTTTTGTAAGCTTAGATAATCTTCGGTCCCTTCTTGGTCAAGCACATTTTCCCTTATATATTTTATTTTCAAAAGATCAGGCACTAGGTTCATAAACTTGTTTGCAGATAATAAATTATCCATATATCTAGGGTTTTTCACAAAAAAATCAATTATTTCATCTTCTAAAATAGGGTTTTTTATAAGGTTTTTCAAATCTTTTTTTATGCTAGGACCTAGGATTGTTGTTTTTATATCATCAGTATAATAAGACGTCCTTCCAGATCTGATATTTAGGTACAAGGCCAAAGTCCTATTAATTTTGCTAGATTTAAAGGTCCTAAGTCCTTCTTTATCCTCTACCTCTACAAAGTGAAAATTCTCATCTATTATTTCTTCTGCCAAGGGTTTTAATGCCTCATTTATATTTTCATCAAAATTATAAGTATCTAGATTTATCAAGATGTTTTCCATCTCCGCCCTTATTTGCCCACTGATTTCAAAGCTTCCTGATGAATAAAAACTTTTGCTATTGGTATCTTCTGATTTTTTAACACTTATCTTTTTTTGTTTATGGTTTATAGAGTTAATTTCCCGAGGGCTCCCTGCTAAAAAAATCCTATCAGACCTATCCAGGTACTCTCCTAACTCAATTTCACCTAATAGTTGCTTTTCAAAATAAACCCTATAAGTAGATTTGCTAATAAATTGGTTATAAAAAGAACCCATTGTCATCAGCTTTTCTGCTTCTAGACCAAGTATATATTCCCCATCAATTTCTTCTATAAAATTTTTTTCTACCATAAAATCTGTGAGAATTTTAAATTCTTCATCATCTATGTCATCAAAGGCCTGGTTCTTTTCTTTATAATAATCTTCTATTCTAAGACCATTTTTTTCTAAGAGATTTGATAATACCTGGTGGGCAAAAATATCATAAGCCTTTGATACAGGGTCGATCTTATCCAAAATTCCTTTTTCATATAAACAAAGTGCTCCCAAAGCTTGGAGTAGGTCCCAAGGATTTGTACCTATCTGGTGGATTATTGATTTTCTTACCTTCCTACCAGACCTGCCAAGTCTTTGTGCCAGTGATAAGACAGATGCTACAGATCCTACTTGGATAACCCTATCAACAGATCCTATATCTATGCCAAGCTCCAAGGTAGATGTGGCCACTATTATAAAATTTTCTCGTCCATCTTTTGCAAATTCTTCTATAGCCTGTCTTTGGATTTTGGATATGGATGAATGATGGGAAAAAACCCTAGTAGCTAGATTCCTATCCTCTATTTCTTTTTTTAGCATATAGGCTAGCTTTTCAACCTTCATCCTTGAGTTTGGAAAAACAAGGGCAGAAGAGTTTATAGTGTATTCAATGATTTTTTCGACTATCTCTTTATTTATATCATTAGAAGGAATATAATCTATAGTTTTTTCTAAGTCATTTTTAGACCTATCAAGCAATATATTTGTTGGCCTATCATTTATAAAAAAGTTTTTTGCCAGGTCATAATTCATATCACCTATACTTGCTGACAATCCAATCATCCTTGGTGGATTTTTGCAATATTCTTGGATCCTGACTAAAAGACTTTTTAGCTGTAAGCCCCTATTAGTATTTAAAAAACCATGAATTTCATCTATTATTATATAGTCAAGGTCATAAAAAAGTTTTTCTGCCTTATCTTTATTATTTATAAGCATAGCCTCGAGAGATTCAGGAGTTATAAGCAAGATCCCTTTAGGATTTTCTATTAATTTATCTTTCTTTGCTTCACTTGCCTCCGAATGCCAAGAAATAACACTTATATCAAGGTCCTTGCACATGTCAAAAACTCTCTTATACTGGTCATTTATGAGGGCTATAAGGGGTGAGATATATAAAATTTTTAGCTTGTCTTTTAGGTCAGTTGATCTTGAAATAGCGGGCAAAAATGCCGCTTCTGTCTTTCCAGAAGCTGTAGGTGCCGCCAAGATCAGATTGTTTTCAGAACCATACATATGTTTTATAGCTGCATCTTGGATTTTGCTCAGAGATTTCCAGCCATTTTCATATATATATTTTTGCATATCCCTATTCAAAAGTGCGAAGGAATTCATTATATAAGCTCCACCTCATCATCAAGATTATCTGGATCTTTAAATATTGGATTAGAAGCTCCAAATTTATTTGCTAGTATCTGATCTATGCTTGTTTGTGGATTTTGTCTTTTAATATCTAGGATTTCTATAAAATCTTTTATAACAGCCCTTGGAGTCAAAAACTCATCAGCACCTGGCCTATTTAGTTGGCCCTCCATATATGAAATAATATGTTCATTATCAAAATCTATATCCTCTTTATAATGGGTATTGTAAATATTTATTAGATTATCTAAAAGTGTATAGATTTCTTCTTCACTTAAAACTTTTAGTCCCAAGACAGTCCTATTTGTATTTATTAATTTATCATCCATGGATTTTTCGCTTCCAAGCCTGCCTTTAAGAGCCCCATATGAAGAAAGTCCCCTATTTTCATCAAATATAGTCTTTCTTGTCGCTCCAAAATTTATAAACAAGGACTTGGCAAGGTTTGACTTGCATTCATTATATATATTTAAGATTCTCTCATAATTTCTCTGCCTGGTTGTAGTATGAGGTAGTTTATAGAGATTGACTGCTTCATCAAAATTTATGATAAAACCACTATAGCCAATACCAGAAAAAAGCTCGGCCAAATTTTTTATAGCATCAAAATAATTATCATCATTTATTATTTCATTTATACCAAGGTCCTTTTTTGCCTCAGTTTTTGTACCTATATCCCCTCTGATCCACCTGATAGCTTTTAATTTTTGGACCTGATCATTTTTTATAAAGGCCTCATAGTATTTTGCTATAGCTTGGCCAAACTCATAAGATAAACCTACTGTAGAAAAATTTGAAAGAGTTGACAAAATCTCATTTATAACCAAGTCTTTATGACCTCCTGCCATAAAATCTTTGATCTCAATATTATTTTCCTGGCTTAGTTTTATAAAAATATTTGAAATCCATTCTTCAATTATAGATTCTATGACATTGCCAGATCTTTTATTTTTAATTTTTATATTATCAACTAGAGCCGAATATAAATTCACAGCCTTCTTATCTGTAGCATAAAATCTTCTGGATGGTGTCAGATCAATAGTAGATGTCACAAAATTTCTAGCAAGCCCCAGGTTTTCTATTGTTCTTAGGATAAATGACTTGCCCGAACCAAAGTCTCCAACCCAAAACCTAATATCTGACTGGCCAGCTTGAACATTTTCTAGGATTTTTATTATTTCTTCTACTTCCCTATTTCTGCCAACTAAAAGATGGCCTAGGCCAATCTCTGGAACTACACCTGCTTCTAGGGATTTGATTATGGCGCTTGCTTGTTTAGGGTTTATATCATTCATTTATTAGCTCCTTTACTATATCTATATAAAAGGGATCAATATATACTTTTCCATCATCTAAAAAAATAGTTTGGTCATCGCTATATTCATAAAGTATTTCATTGATCTGGTCTAAAAATACACTTGCAAACATAGCTTGGTCCATTGCTATTTTCTTAAATTCTTCCTCTGTCATAGATCCATCATCTAGGATTTTTTTCAAAATATTTTTCTCAAGGTCAGAAAGCTTATTTTCATTATTTTTTTCTATTTTGTCACTAGCTGGACCTAGGATGTCTTCCATAGTTTTTTCTGTGCTTATGTCCTCTGCAGAACCCTCACTTACGTTGTGCTTTTCTTCTTCTCCAACAAAATTACTTATAGTTTTGACTGTTTGATCTAATTCTTGTCTTGATTTTTCAATTTTATTTTTATCAAGATTGATTTTTTTAGCTTGAGGATTTGCTAGGTCCAAGATTTTCTCTAATAAAGAAATAGAAAATTCTTCTTTATTTATATAATCTATAAAAATATCAAAATTTTCCTCCCTTATTATCCTGAAAAGGTCTTTTTTGTTGTTTTCCTTATCCAAATTATTTCTATATAATTTATACAAGGCCAAGACTCTAGATGGTTTGAAGTCAACTTTTGATAGCTTGTTTAGTATTTCGATAAAATATTCTGAACTCCTGAACCTATCCAAGATTTCTTCTTGACTTTCTATGTCGTATTTTTGTAAAAAATTAACAACATCACTTGTTTTTGAAGGATTTTCGTAAAAATAATCCATATAAATCTCTTCTTTTAAAATAGGGTCAACCATCGATTGGGAAGACTTTTGAAAATCCTCAAAAAAATCTAAGATCTTACTGGCTCCATTATCCATTAGAACCTGTCTTGACTTATCTATATTTATATCAACTAAAAAATTAAATTCTCCTCTAATCTTTGCCTCACTTATTATCAGAAGACTATCTAGGAGATTCTTAGAAAGTGTGTATGGAGCCTTATAATCTGTGAGCATACTTGTGTCTAGATTTTTATCATCAAAACAAGCTTTCAGACTTTTAAGAAATAAATCCATGGTCAAATCTCTTAGTTTTTCATTATCCCATAATACATTTTTTCTATCACTTATCTGATTTATAGCTTGGTCTTGGTTTTTATCAAAGTCATATTTTCCCCTGAGACTCCCATCCCTATCCCAAGATAGACAATTTTTGCCATTTGGAGTTAGAGAATAAAACTCCCTGATCTCTGTATCTGCTGGTCCGAGATCTCTTATAAAATTGTTAGCAATGGATGATATTTTTTCTATATCTAATTTATAAATGCTTTTGGATAATTTTTTATAGTGGGATTTTATCTGATCATCATGACTCGGATCAAAATGTGATAGGAGATATTCTTTGGCTAGGAGATAAATATTGTTGTATATATATGTTTTTGAAATATTGCCCGATAGATCATTTTCTATTTCTTTGGCTAATATTATATAAAGATCTAAAATATAAGATCCAAGTTTCTTTGGCATATTTTTTTGATCATTTAAAATCCTTAGCCTAGATAAATAATAAGAACCATCATTTCTTTCTATATTTATATTTGCCTTTAAATTAGGCCTTGAAATTTTTCTTTTTATTTTTATATCGTCATTTCCTATAATGTCTTCTAATAAATTTCTAATAAGGTCTTTTACATCATCCATAAGATCCTCCCACTTCTAGCTTACTAATCATTATACTGCTAGGGGAAATACTTCCCAAGAAAAAAAGTGCCTGATTATTTAAAATCAAGCACTTTAAAGTATATGATAAATTTATATATTATTATCCTAATTTATTCTTTAATTATATTTTGCTAATCTAGATTCAGCCTCTTTGATCAAAGCCTTTGACTTAGCTATTAAAGCTTCTACTTCTGGTATGACTCCTTTAAGAGTATTTGGATATTTTTTTATAACAAACTCTGCATTTTCTATTGTCTTTTTGCTATTTTTAATAGCTTCTTCTAGCTTTTCTTTTGTAGTATTATTAGCTTTTGATTTTTCTGAACTTACTACTTTATCCTTATCTTCCTTTGCCTTTGAAGGGTCAACCTTAAATGTGTATGAGTATATATTTGAGTCTCTATATAGCTGATATACTTTAAGATCATAGGCTCCTGGGTTTGAAGCTAGGGCTTTTTCACCAGCAGCACTTGCTTCCGATCTTGTCTTATAAGCCCCTAATGATTTTTTATAATCAACTTTAACCAAATCGTAATAAAAATTACCCATAAAGCCTGACGCAGTACAAACGTCATAATCAGGGTTATTTTTCAAATCATCAAAAGCTGCTTCCCAAACTGCATCAAGAGATTTAAAAATCTTTGGTTCTTCGTTTTCATCATAAGGTTTTGCATCTCCTACATAATAACCCCAGCCATCAGCAAATTCAAATGTACCTTTTTCTCTTTTTATTTCTCTAGCAGCTGTATCTGCATCATCTTTGTTTTTATAAGCTCCAGCACTGGTTAATTTGCTAGATTTTGCATAAGATGTATTTGTCGCAAATACTCCACTAAAAGCAAATAAAAATGCCAATGCCCCTGCCAAAATCTTTTTACTTAATTTCATTTTTTCTCCTTTTACCATATGTTTCTAAAATCATATACTTTATTTATATCTGTAGATTATTTTTTAATTGTATTTAGCCAACCTAGATTCAGCTTCTTTGATCAAAGCCTTTGACTTAGCTATTAAAGCTTTTACTTCTGGTATTACTCCTTTAAGAGTATTTGGGTATTTTTTTATAACAAACTCTGCATTTTCTATTGTCTTTTTGCTATTTTTAATAGCTTCTTCTAGCTTTTCTTTTGTATTTTTATTATTTTGTGATTTAGCTACTCCATTGTTTTTAGCATTTTTGTCATTTAGTCTCTTAGCTTCCTCATAAACACCATCAAAGACTGATTTCCCAAATGGTGGAATTCTTTTTAGTTGGTCTTCATAGTAGGCTCTTTCTCTGTCCGTTAGAGCTGGTAGATTTTTTAAACTTTCTATTACTTCCTTTCTCTTTACTTCTATAGGATCTGCTTCTTCTCCCTTATAATTATTTAGCTTTGCAGAATCAACATCAAATATATATGAATATAAATTTGAATTTCTATCTACCCTGTATACCTTAAGATTATAAAGAGCTGGATTTTCCTTTAAAGCTTTTTCCCCAGCAGCTTGAGCTTCTGACTTAGTCTTATAAGCTCCCACAGAATTTTTAAAATCAATCTTGAGTAGACTGTAAGAAATTTCACCTGCAAGTTCTGATAGCATACATGTGTCAGCATTTGGATTCTTTTTTAGAGCTTCGTATGCATCATTCCAAGCTTCATTTAGTGTCTCATAACTTTTATAAGCACTAGATGAGACGTAATCGCCTACATAATAACCCCAACCATCAGCAAATTTAAATAAATTATGTGGTTTTGAAGAACCATCTATACGCAAATTTCTAGCCGCAGCATCTGCATAATCTTTACCCTTATAAGCACCAAAGCTAGTTAAGCTAGTAGAATTATTATCGCTCGCATAGGATAGATTTGTTGTTACTATTCCACTTAGACCAAATAGGAATGCCATCATTCCAGTCACAATTTTTTTATTTAATTTCATTTTTTCCTTTTTAATAAGTCACTAATAAAGATAATATCATCTATTTGGATATGAATATTATTTTTGATCTATTATTTTTTTCATTATATCAGAAACTGCAGCATCATATACCTTGCCAAATTTTAATAAGTGAACCATAAGTAGGTATAGTCTGTAAAATTCTAGTCTTTTTTGATATCCCTCATCCAAAGGCTTTATTTTTCTATAGGCATCATAGAACTCTTTCCTAAAACCGCCAAAAACAGTAGATACGCCAATATCAAACTCTCTGTCTCCATATAGAGGACTTGGGTCAAATACTAGGGCTTTATTATTTTCATCAAAAATAAAGTTGCCTGCCCAAAGATCTCCGTGAAGCAATACTGGTTTGCTCTCATATTTATCAAGTTCTTCATCTATGATTTTTCTAACTATATCATACCTATCAGAGTCTTTCTCATCCCAAAGCGCTAAACTTAGCAAATAATCTTTTAATTTATCAAGCCTTTCATATAAAAATATTTCTTTCCAGCTAGATTTAAAAGCATTTGAAAAATCTATAACAGAACCCCTATATGGATAGGAAAATCCAAATTTACCATCAGGATTTTCTATATCATGGATTTTTGCTACAAGTTCTGCTAATTCTTCTTGACTACCCAAGTTTTTTTCCTCATGAAAAGTCAACAAAAAATATGCATCTTTACCATCATATTTTATAGCTATTGGTCTTGGAGCATTTATATTGGCCTTGTTAAAAATCTCTAAACCATATTTTTCACCATCAAAAAAACTCTCATCAGTATTTTTTCTTATTTTTAAAAAATAAATTTCACCATCTGCATAAACTTTATAAGCAGCAGAAACATCTCCACCTTTTAGGGCGCTGATGTTTTCGATGTTTACAAGTCCCATTTCTTTTAATATTTTTTCCATAATACTCCTTGCCTTATTCTTTTTTCTATAAATTATTATAAGCTTTTAATCTTCTTTCTGCTTCAGCCCTTTGTGCCTTATATTTTATTAGAAGTTTTTCTACCTCTGGTTTTACTTCTGCTATGGTATTTGGGTATTTTTTCAAAATTAGTTCAGCAGCACTTATAGTTTTGTTGCTTCTGTCAATAGCAGCTTTTAATTTTTCTTTAATAGCTTCCTTGTCTACAGTTGTATTGTTTGAATCTTCTTTTACCTTGCCAAATTTCATCTCATACTCACCAACATAATTTAGAGAATCAGAGCCAGAAGGTGCATTTATACCAAATTCAGCAACCCCATAATAGTCTCCATTAGAATTTATACTTGCAAAACCAACTGTTTTAAAGCTTGGGTCTAATATTATATGCATGTGACCATTTTTGTTATTATAGACACCATTGGACTCTTTTAGTAGGTCATACTCACTCATGTTATTGTATCTTGATCTTGAGTTGAAAGTCCATTGATTAATTGCAATCTCTGGATCCATAGCAATATTATTCCAAGCTATGATCTCTGATGCTATCTTTGTACCATTTGGTAGGACTGCTGTTTCATAAGATGACCCATCTGGTCTGTTATGGTTAAGACCGTTGATTTTTACTTCAAAGCCCCTTTGTACAGCTAGCTTCTCATGGTCTGTTGACCAAGTAATAGAGTTTAGGTATTGTTCTTTTGAATTTATACCCTGAGTTTTTAGATAATCCCTAAGTTTCATATTGTTTGGATTTGAATCATCCATTGTATATGCAATATTTTCATCCCACATTCTTGATCTGACATTTCTTAAAATCTGTAAAGTTTTCTCTTTATTAACCTTATCTTGTTTTATATTAGCCCTAACTAAATTTGGCGTAAAGCTTTCAGTTTTTACACCAAAATCTAATAATTCAGCAGCATAAGCCTGTTTTTGCATCGGTCCTATCATATTTAACGATAGGGCAGTTAGAAGTGATAAAGCTACAATTTTAGATGATTTTTTCATTATGTCTCCTTTAATTATCAAATACTTCAAGCATATCTTCGTATACTTTCTCTTTGCCAGTTTCATTTAGAATCTCATGTTTCATATTATCATAAACTTTATTTTGAATATTTTTATAACCAAGATCATTCAAAAAACCAATAGAATCTCTAATTCCTTTCTCACCCTTGGTTATCGGATCATCAATCCCGACCATATTATATATTTTAAGGTCTTTATTTTGGACTTTATAAGTATTTTTTCTAGCTAATAGTCTATTTAATTCTATCAAAACCCTGGTATAGGAAATCTTGAATTTAAATATCCTCATAGGATCATTGTTTTTTATCCTAATGTTTTCTTGATTATATGAAATGAAGTCTAAACCCTTACCGGCTCCTACTATAGTATCTATTATATCACTTTCCATCATTTCGCCAAAGTAAAAACACGCTACTCTTGCAAAGAAAAGACCAAGGCCTGATATAGACGCCCTAGGTACAGTACCTGTGAGGACTAATTTATCTATCAGAATGTCAGATTTTCTTAGATAGAGCCTTGCAATCATTGATCCCATTGAGTGACCTAATAAGTATAATTTTTTATCAGGATAAATGCTTTTTATATATTTGCTGATCATGATTTGATCATCTACCAATTCCTCAGCCTCTCTCATATATCCATTTGGATATTTCTCGCTGATTGATTTGCCGTGCCCCCTATGATCGCCAATTATTACAAGATAGCCATTATCATTTAAAAATTTTGCAAAATCTAGATAGTTTCCAGAATGTTCACTCATACCATGGACCAATTGTACCAGTGCCTTTGGATTTTCATGATCTAGAATTCTCACAAATTGATCAAAACCATCAGTGTTTGTTAGATAAATTTCTTTATAATTTTCTAAGTCTTTGACCCTATATCTTTCAAAGTATTTGCTTGTCATATCCAAAGACTTGTGCCTTCTAGCCCTTATATGATAATAAACCTGAGGAATCAACAAAATTAGTAAAATAATTATTAATACACTATAAAATTTTCCCATAAGCTTCTTTCAAATCTCCTTTTCCATAATATTCTATAGATGTTTCTATAGCCAAAATAATACCCCCTATCATCATATCCAAAGACATAAATGCCATATTATTTTTATCCAAAACCTGGTCTGGCAAGTATGGCAAGTGGATAAAACCTGCTATCATATTTTTATATTTTTCTGCAAAATACAAATCGTTGTACATGACATGGTTGCAAACATAAGTCCCAGCAGTATTTGATACAGAGGCTGGGATATTCTTATCTTTTAATTTTTTGACTATAGCCTTTATAGGTATAGTAGCAAAATATGCATTTGCCCCATCTTCTCTGATCTTTTTATCAACAGGTTTATTGCCATCATTATCTCCTATAGATGCATCATCTATATTTATAGCAACCCTTTCTATGCTTATTGTAGACCTACTCCCGGCTTGTCCTAGAGAAATCACAATATCAGGTCTTAGTTTTTCTATTTCTTCTCCTATAATCATTGCTGATTTTCCAAAAACAGTGGGGACTTGCAATTTATGTATTTTATTATCTTCAATTTGATCTGGAAGTCTGTCCAGAACCATGGATGCCGGATTAATTTTTTCTCCAGCGAAAGCATCAAATGCTGTTATTAAAATTTTCATATTACACCTCTGTAAATAGATACCCTTTTGGGTATAAAATTAATAAGGAGATGTTATGAATATTAAAGAAATAAGTGGAAAAGAATTAGAAAATCTAGAAGAATCCTATATAATCCTCGATGTAAGGGAAAAAGATGAATATAAGTCAGGTCATATAAAAAATGCTATAAATTTACCCCTATCACAGATAATGAAGGGGGATTTTGATTTAGATAAAGACAAAAACTATATACTACATTGTAGGTCCAATGTTAGAAGCAATAAGGCTGCAGTGATCTTGTATAATTCTGGTTATAAAAATTTAACCCTAGCACCAGGACCTGCCTTGTATGACTATGATTTGGTGAAATAAGATTATAAAATTATTAGTCGAATTTTAAGGCATCACTTAAATCTCTAAAATAATATTATTTTTATCAATAACTTTATTCTATAAGCTACAATCCATACTAGACTTATACTCAATAAATAAAATTTTAAAAATTTATAAAACAAAAAAGGAGCATAATGCTCCTTTTTTGCTTATATTATTTTAGGTTATGACAAAGATAGTTTATCAAGTTTTATAGTGGTATTTATTAGCTCTTTGAGAACATTTGGTCTGACCACCACTCATCTTTATGAGTTTCGTATTGACCTTTCAATTGATCATATTGGAATTGCTCCCAATAGATTAGTTCATCAAAAAGATTTACAATCTCTTTATTTTCGGTTGAGCTTATAGCTTTTCTATAAAAATCGATAGACCTATTTTCGAGGCTCATTGCTACAGATAGGACTGAAATTGCCATAGATGAATCAGCAAGTTTAACAGATTCCCAAGCTTCTTTGTCTTCGTTTATTACTACTTTCTCAACTTCTTTAACATCTTGGCCTTTTATCTTTTTGTAAAGATATTCCAGATAATTTTTGTGTTCTTGTTTTTGATTTGCTAGAGATTTAAAAATCTTGCCTGCATCTGTGTTTTCAAATTCTTTAGAAGACATTTCGTAGAATTTTATACCTTCCAATACATTCATCAAGGCTTCTTTTACAAGACTCTCATCATCAGCAAAGGCTTTTTCTTCAAGATCATATTGTTTAAGATTTTTAACATAAGATACACTCTCAGATCTGCTTGCGTTTGCCTTTGGTGTCCTGCTTATATCTTCTGCCTTAACTTCTGTTAGAGATACAGATTCTCCGCCCTCTTCTATAACTTTTTGTCCAGCTTCTAAGGCTTTTTGGTTAAGTGGTATAAGTTTTTTCTTTTTATCTCCATATACTTTTGTAAAAGCAGCTAGGACTGACTCAACAGATACTAGCTTTGTAGCTTGTAAATATGCTCCAAGCATAACCATGTTTGCAACCCTATTGTTACCTAGATCTACTGCTATTCCATTTACTGGAACTGAATATACATTTATATTATCTCTGTGGTCTTTATCATCTACAAGTGATGTATTTATAAATAGATTTCCACCATCTATAACCCTTGCTTGGAATTTATCATAAGAAGGTCCATTCATAGCTATAACATCTGTAGCTTGGTCAATAACTGGAGATCCTACTGGTTCATCAGAAATAACAACTGAACAGTTTGCACTACCACCACGCATTTCTGGACCATAAGATGGTAGCCAGCTTACATGTTTGTTTTCTATAAGACCAGCATAGGTTAACAATTGACCCATGGCCATTACACCTTGGCCACCAAATCCTGCTATTATTATTTTACGAGTTGACATCATTCTCCCTCCCTAAATTTTCCTAATGGGTAATATGGAATCATATTTTCACGTAACCATTCTAAGGCTTGTACTGGTGGCAATCCCCAGTTAGTTGGGCATGAAGATAGGACTTCAACTATACCAAATCCTTTACCATCAAGTTGAACTTGGAAACATTTTTTAATAGCTGCTTTTGCTTTTCTTATATTGGCTGGTGTATCTACTGAAACTCTCTCTACAAATTTAGCCCCATCTATTGTAGCCAACATTTCTGACATTCTAATTGGTTTACCACATAAGTTTTCATCCCTACCATAAGGTGAGGTGGTGGTGACTTGACCAACTAGGGTTGTTGGTGCCATTTGTCCACCTGTCATACCGTATATAGCGTTGTTTACAAATATTGTTGATATTTTTTCTCCACGGTGAGCAGCATGTACTATTTCTGCTGTACCGATAGATGCAAGGTCACCATCGCCTTGATATGTAAATACAAATTTGTCTGGGTTTGATCTTTTTATACCCGTAGCTACTGCTGGTGCCCTACCATGAGCTGCTTCAAACATATCTACGTTAAAATACTTATATGCTAATACAGAACATCCTACAGGAGCAATACCTATTGTTTTTTCTTGGATACCAAGCTCAACTATACATTCTGCTACAAGCTTATGTATAATACCATGAGGACAGCCAGGGCAGTAGTGAGTTTCTGCATCTGTTAGTCCTTTGCTTTTTTCATAAACGACTTTTAAATCTTTATTATCTAATGTCATTTTTTCCCTCCAATATAGCTAGGGCTGCATCAACAATTTCTGAAGCTTTTGGAATAACTCCACCTTGTCTACCATAGAAGTGTACTTTTTGTCTTCCTTCAACCCCTATTTTAACGTCATCAATCATTTGACCTTGGTTCATCTCTACTACTAGGATATCATCTACTTTATTGCCTAGACTTTTAAAGGACTCATATGGGTATGGCCATATAGTAATTGGTCTTATCATTCCTACTTTGTATCCCATATTTCCAAGCTCTTCCATAGCTGATTTGCAAATACGAGCTACTGATCCATAGGCAGAAAATACTAGGTCAAGTTTTTCTTCTTCTAGATTTACTTCTTCTACTAAAACTTCTTCTTCTTCGATTTTCTTGTATTTTTCTATTAGGTGTTTGTTATGGGCTTCAAGTTCGCTAGCAGATAGGTATAGAGAGTTTATAATATTGTTTTCCCTATTGCCTGGATTACCAACTGCTGCCCAGTCTTTTTCTGGAAGGTTTCTTGTAGATTTTGGATTTATCTCAAGTGGTTCCATCATTTGACCAAGCATACCATCGCCTACTATCATAACAGGGTTTCTGTAGATCTCAGCTACATCAAAGCCTTCTATAATAAGGTCAACCATTTCTTGGATTGATGCTGGTGCATAAGCAATAAGTCTATAGTCACCGTTTCCGCCGCCCCTTGTAGATTGGAAATAGTCAGTTTGAGATGGTTGGATAGATCCTAGACCTGGGCCCCCACGCATCATGTTTACTATAACACATGGCAATTCTGCACCTGCTAGATAAGATATACCCTCTTGTTTTAGAGAAATACCAGGTGATGATGAAGAAGTCATACATCTAGTACCTGTACCAGCACAACCATATATCATATTGATAGCTGCTACTTCTGATTCTGCTTGGACAAAGCTTCCACCGATTTTTGGCAATTCTCTAGAAAAATATTCTGGAACCTCACTTTGTGGTGTGATTGGGTAACCAAAGAAATATTTGCAACCAGCAGCAATTGCTGCTGCTCCAACAGCTTCGTTACCTTTCATTAATATTTTAGCCATACTAACCTCCTAATCTTCTTTTACATATACGGATATTGCAGAGTCAGGGCAAGTTATAGCGCAATTACCGCAAGCTATACAATCATCCGCCCTTTCAGCCTTAGATGGTGAATATCCTTTTACATTTATAGTGCTCATGTCTATCACCAAAACATCTTTAGGACAAACATCTACGCACAAGCCACATCCCTTGCAAATGGAATGATTTATCTTAACAATTCCTTTTCTCATTTTCTAACCTCCTATAGCATCCACTGTTCTCTGAAGTATAGATTTATTGGAAATATTTTATCTTTCATATTTTCATCTAACCTATCGCTATTTTTCAACTCTTCGGCTACATCTTTAATAGCAACAATATATTTTATAGGCAAGGATGTCTTTTCAGATACTTTTTCAACAAGTTCTTGACCAAATAATACATCATCAACAGTGGTTTCCTTTAACATATTTGTAGTATTTATAAGTCCTGTTACCCTTGTTTTTGAATAATCTTCTATTTCTCTTAAGAACCTAATTGTATCATCAACAGTAGCTGTCTCAGGCCTATTTCTATTTATTACAAAAAAGTGATCATAATCTTTAGTTTCTAATATCTCTCTATAGCGACCTAAAGGCAATGATCCTTTTGGATTACCACCCAAATCTACCACTGTCTGATAGGTCTCATCAGCTAATGAGACCATTATTTTCGAATCCAAAGCTGGCAAATCAAAAGCATTTGCTCTTGGCAAAGAAGATGAAAAATTACTCACTCCTTCTTCCTCCAAAAAGTCTATTTGCTCACGTAAACGAAAATACATATTTATTATGTCCAGGTCAATTGCTGCTACTTTTTCAAAGTGTTTTTTAAGTTCCAATATATAATTAATTGAAAATTCTGTTTTTCCACTTCCAAAATGACCCGAAACTATTCTAATCCTTTTATCATTAGGATTTAGTACCATACATCCCCCTTATACCAATATTTTATGGTATCAATCTTACTATTATTGGTATCAATATAACTGAAATAAATCCAGCTAAAGCAATTGATAAACCACTCATAGCTCCTTGTATTTCTCCCATTTGTAAAGCTCTAGATGTACCAACAGCGTGGCTTGTAGTACCAATACCAACACCTTGGGCAACTGGATCTTCTACTTTGACAATCTTCATAACTGTTGGTGCTACAACAGCCCCACCAATACCGCTTATTACCATACATACTATTGTAATTGGAACAATACCACCATATTCTTCTGATATAGCAGAACCAATAGCTGTAGTTAATGATTTTGGCATAATAGATGCTCTAAGTTGATTATCTAGTCCAAATAATTTTGCCATCAAATATACACTCAAAATTGATGTCAAAACACCAGCTGTTACCCCTACTAAAACAGGAACTATATTTTTCTTTAACAAATCAATATTTTTATAAAGGTTTATTATCATAGCTACTGTTGCAGGTGCTATTAAGAATGATATGTACTTAGCACCATTGTTGTAGGTTTCATAGCTTATGTTGAAAGCCTTCAAAAAGGCAATAACTAAAATCATAGCTATTAATAATGGATTTGCTAAAGGTGTTTTGACTTTTTGTGCTACTTTAAGTCCTATCATATACATAACTAACGATAGCAAAATACCAAAATATGGAGATTCTATTATAGTCTTCATTATTTGTTCCTTCCTTTTTGTACAAGCTCTACTACCTTTGCTGTGACTCCCATTGTCAAAAATAAAGATATAATTGTGATTGCAAGTATAGCAACAATATTTTCACCTAATACATCTAATTGATCCATAAGCATGACTGTAATAGGTACAAATAAAAATGCTAAATTTCCAAGCAAAGCATTCGAAACATCTTCAACATCATCAACTTTAAACAAGCCAACCAATAAGAAAATAAGCAAATATAACATACCGTAGATAACTGGAGGAATTGGAAAGTCTATTAATGCTCTAGATATTTCACCGAGTATTAAACAAAAAAATAAAATTGTAATTCCTTTTAGAGTTTTCAAAATCTCATCTCCTTTTAATAAGGGGCTAAGCTACTTATAGCCTAGCCCTATAATCTGCCTAAAGAATAACCTTACCTGGGTTCAAGATGCCATTAGGGTCAAATGCGTATTTAACTCTCTTCATCAAATTAATCTTATCTTCGCCTTCTTGTTCTTTTAGGTATTGGATTTTACCATGGCCTATACCGTGTTCACCTGAGATATTTCCGCCAAATTCATAAGCTTTATTATAAAGGATTTCCAACCACTCATGCATTTGTCTCTTGAATTCTTCTTCTTCCATATCATTAGTTACACCAAATACGTGGATATTACCGTCACCAGCGTGGCCTACATATTGAACCATAAAGTCATATTGTTTAGCTGAACTGTCAACTACATCGATAAATTCTGATATTTTAGAAATTGGAACTACAACGTCACACTCATCAAGTGTTTTATATTGTTGTACAAGTGCTTCATACATAGAGTGTCTTGCTAGCCAAGCTTGTTCTTTTCTGTCTGGTGTATCAGCTAGTAGTGGTTCTAGACAGTTATATTCAGATGCTACTTCAGCTGTTCTTTCTGCCAATGAGTAAAGCTCATCTTCATCATTTCCATCAAAACGGATTAGTAGGAATGCTTGAGCTTCAACTCCATCATATTCATGTGGGAATGTTTCTTTGCCTAGATAATCTTCAGTAAATTTGATCATATCTAGGGTCATAAATTCACAAGATTGTGGGTTTATATGAGCTCTAAATAAAGCTGGAACTGTTGAAACAGCTTCTTTTAGACTTCTAAATGGAACAAGAATTGATATATCTTGAGTTGGCACTGGAAGAATTCTTAACATCAATTTTGTTATAATTGCAAGTGTACCTTCTGAACCTATAACCAAGCTCTTTAGGTCATAACCAGTTGTGGTTTTTTTAACATTAGCACCAAGTTCCATTACAGTACCATCAGCAAGAACTACTTCCATCTTTCTAACGTAGTCTCTTGTTGTACCGTATTTAACAGCCTTCATACCGCCTGCGTTTGTAGAAACATTTCCACCTACACATGATAATCTTTGTCCTGGGTCTGGAGCGTAGAAGAATCCACGTGTTCTACAGTCTTTGTCAAGATCATCTAATAAAACGCCTGGCTCTACTGTGACTACAAAGTTTTCTTCGTCATATTCTAGGATTTTGTTCATTGATCTCATATCGATCATAACTCCACCCTTAATAGATACTGCAGCACCAACGATACCAGATCCCATACCTCTAGCTATAACTGGGATTTTGTTTTCATTACATATCCTACAAATATTTGATACGTCTTCTGTACATGTTGCAGTAACTAATACCTCTGGCTCACCAGAACCATAGATTGGCATTTCATCATGATAAAAATCAGGATTGATTTCATCGCCTATGTATACTTTTCCCTTAACAGCAGATTTTATCTCTTCAATAATTTCAGGTGTTATTTTGTTATATTTATTATCCATCCCTTTTTCCTCCACTAGTTTTGTGTATTATTTTTTGAAATCGATTTCTTAAAACTACGCTTTTATTATATCTGACCTCGTATTTTATGTCAATAGAAATGACAAGAAAAAAATATATTTATAAATTGAATCAGATAACAAGCTTATTTACTTATTTTTTCAAAGATAAAATAAATATTTCTAAAAAAATATTGATTTCAAATATTATAAAAAACTTCTGCATAATTAATGAAAATATTTTCATAAATATAAATATTCTCTTTTTTTATAAATCTATAAATATATCTACAATCAGAATTGTTTTAAAATCAGCCAATTTTTATTGTATCTTTATAAAATTGATAAATAAAAAACGATTTCATTATCTAAATTAAGTACTTTGATAATAAAAAAACTTCATTGGTTGTTACCAATGAAGTCAGAGCGTCGACAAACCCGCTAATAAATTGGGATTGTTGGCGCTTTTTCTATATTTATTTTAAAATATATTAATTTTTCAAATAATAACGTAAATTCTTTAGTAAACAGAGGAAAATTACCTCCATCTCCGTCTAATCTATCCAGTAATTTTGCTAATTTTTTTATATTTAGGCACGCAAAAGTTAGTGCCGCTTTCATACTCATTTTTTCCTTACCTATCATATTGGTATATCTAAAACTATGGTATTCTTTAGCACTTCCGAATTGTCTTTCTATTGTTTCTTTTCTTTGCTTATATTCTGCTTTTCCTGCTTTGGTTAGTCTGTACCATTCACAATAGTCTATGTATCCTTGCCATATATGCCTTATTATTACTTTTACCTTGCTTTTACTTTTTGTACATTTGCTTAAAGATGGGCAGTCTTCACATAAGCTTTTCTTGCTTTTATATATTCTGTAGCCTTCTCGTTTTGTTGTTGAGTACAGGAGTATTTTGTTTTCTGGGCATATGTAGCAGTCGTTCGTTTCGTCATATTTATATTCTTTTGGATAGAAAGATTCTTTATCGTTTCTTCTTCCTTTTGGTTTTGTATATGGTAAGACTGGCATTATTCCTTTTTCTATTAGTTCTTTTGCTATTGCTGGTATTTTGTATCCTGCATCCATTACTATCTTTTCTGACTTGTATTTTTCTAATTTTTCTTTGAAGAATGATGGGAAGGTTGTTGAGTCGTGTAGGTTTCCTGGATAGGCTTTGTATCCTAAGATCCATCCATTTTTATCACATGATGTTTGGATTGAGTATGCGTATACTTCTTTGTGGTTTCCTTTATGGAATAGTCCACTTTCTGGATCTGTTGTTGATTGACTTATTTCTTTTTCTTCTAATATTTCACCATCTGGGTAATCAAAGTCATCTTTTCCATTTTTGTTTCTGTCTTCATTTACTTCTTTTTCTAGTTTTCTTTGATAGGATTTTACTTTTTTCTTTATTTTTACTTTTTGACTTTTATGTCTGTTGGCGTGGGCTTTTACATGGGTTGAGTCTACAAATTGTATTTTTGTGTCTACGAATCCATAGCTCATTGCTTGGTCTAGGATGTTTTCGAATATTTGATTGAATATGTCTGTGTTTTTAAATCTTCTTTCATAGTTTTTCCCGAAGGTTGAGAAGTGTGGAACTTTATCGTAGAAGTCTAGACCTAAAAACCATCGATAGGCTATGTTTACTTCTACTTCTCTTATTGTTTGCCTCATGCTGTTTATGTTGAAGAAGTATTGTAGGATTACAAGCTTTATTAATACTACTGGGTCTATACTTGGTCTTCCTGTTGTTTGTGAGTATTTATCTTCTACTAGATCGTATATGAAGTTGAAGTCTATGTATTTGTCTATTTTTCTTAATATGTGATCTTTTGGGACCAATTGTTCTACTGATACCATTTGAACTTGTTCGGTGTTATTTTTTTCATTTTTGTATAGCATAACTTCCTCCATCTTTAGTATACTTATACCCAAAAATGGCTTGATTTAAGCGTTTATCGCATAGAAAAAGTAGATGAAGTTTTGTTTTTCATCTACTTTGTCTACAGTCTGACTTCATTAGTTGTTACCAATGAAGTTTTTTTAATCTATAATTTTTACATTCTTTGCCTGTGGCCCCCTAGGAGCATCAACTTTTTCAAAGCTAACATTTTCCCCAGTTTCTAATCTTTTAAATTCTTGATCACTTATTATATCTGAATAATGTACAAAAAGGTCAACTCCTGCCCATTTTATAAAGCCAAATCCCTTTTTGTTATCAAAAAATTTTACAACACCTATACTCATTTTTTTGCCTTTCTTGCTGAGAAAAGTACCCTGAGTGTATCATCATCTACTTTTCTCATTGTATCTTCATCAAATATTTCTATATCGACAAATCCTGTTTTTTCTAAAAGCTTTTTTATAAAATCTATGCTATATATTCTTTCTTGTTGGTATTCTCTTATCCTTTTGTATGATCCGTCTTCATTTTCCACAAAGAAATTAAGGTGCATATCTATCAAATCATCTTCAAGAAAATTATCCCAGGTATAAAAAATATCCTCATATTCATACACATAACATTCTGATCCAAAAATATCCCTCATTTTCATTTCTGAATTGATATCAAAAACAAATAAAGAGTCATCTTTGAGGTTAGCATAAGAATTGATAAAGAGTTTTTCTAATTTTTTTGGATCTGTCACATAATTTATGCTATCCAAAAGGATGACTATGAGGTCATAAAAGTCTTTTTTCTCATATTCAACCATATCATAGTAGATGAGATTTACATTGTCATTGTCATATTTATCCGCAAAACATTGTAGCATATCTGTCGATATATCAAGAGCATCTATTTGATTAAATTCATCAAAAAAATGTTTTGTAAGCATGCCCGAGCCACAAGCTAGCTCGAGCATGTTTTCCTTATCAATCTTGTATTTTTCACACAATAATTTTATATTTTCAGCATATTTTTCATATTCTATATCAAAACTTAGTTTATCATAGATATAGGAAAACTCACCATACATTATTTATCCCTAATCTCTTCAAGGCTTGCCTTGGTTTTTTCTAGGAGGTCCTTGTAGTCAGCTAGTTTTTCTTTTTCTTTATTTACTACTGCCTCTGGTGCCTTGTCCACAAAGCCCTTGTTAGAAAGCTTTCCCTCTGCTCTTTTGATTTCGCCCTCAATTTTTTTAATTTCAGACTCTAGGCGTTCTCTTTCCTTGTCATAATCCATAAGTTCATCTAGGGACATATAAACAGAAAATTCATTGAATACTAATTTTACTAGACCATCATCAACAATCTTCGCTTCAGATTTTTCTAGGACATCAACTTCACTTGCGCTAGCGAGATTTATAAATTGATCTTTTATTTTTTCTATCAAGGCCTTATTTGCCTCATTTTCAGCAACTATAGTCAATTTTTGCTTAGTTTTTGCAGGTACATTTAGGCTTGCCCTTTGGTTTCTAATAGCTGTTATAGCTTTTATAACAGAGTTTACATTCTTTTCTTCTTCTATAAAGTCAAACTCTTTTTTGATTTCAGGCCATTTTTCAACTATGAGCATATCATCTTTGTTTGGAAGTGATGAATAGATTTCTTCTGTTATAAATGGCATGAATGGATGCAAGAGGATGAGCATATTTTTTAGGACATAAAGTAAAACCTTCTTTACACCAGCCTTTGCCTCTTTGTCATCTCCATAAAGTCTAATTTTTGCAAACTCTATATACCAGTCGCAGTATTCATTCCAAATAAAGTCCTCTATCCTATCAGCTGCTAGACCTATTTCATACTTATCTAGGTTTTTGGATACATCTTCTATAACTTGGTTGAGTCTTTTTAGGATCCATTCATCTTCTAGTGTGAGATTTTTTCCATCAAAGTCTAGGTCATCGCCCTCTTCTATATTCATTAGGACAAACCTGGATGCATTCCACAATTTGTTGGCAAAGTTTCTAGAAGCTAGGAGCTTATCCTCGTCATATCTCATGTCATTGCCTGGAGAGTTGCCTGTAATAAGTGTAAACCTTAGGGCATCTGCACCAAATTTCTCTACAACATCTATTGGGTCTACACCATTGCCAAGAGATTTGCTCATCTTTCGGCCTTGGCTATCTCTGATTAATCCTGTAAATAAAACATGGTCAAATGGTAGTTTTCCTGTTGTATAGATAGAAGAAAATACCATTCTAATAACCCAGAAAAATATGATATCATAACCTGTTATAAGGATATTGGTTGGGAAGAAATAATCAAACTCTTCGTTTTCTTCTGGCCAACCAAGGGTCGCAAATGGCCATAAAGCTGATGAAAACCAAGTATCCAAACTATCTTCATCTTGGGTGACTTTTTTGCCCTCTAGTTTGCCTTCTGCATCTGGTTCATTTTCTGAAACTATAACCTCTCCATCTTCTGTATAATATACAGGAAGTCTGTGACCCCACCAAAGCTGACGAGATATAGTCCAGTCTCTTATATTTTCTAACCAGTTCATATAAGTTTTGGATAAATTTTCTGGTATAAGTTTTAAATCACCATCATTATAGGCATCTATGCACATTTGTGCAAAGCCATCCATTTTTACAAACCATTGTTTAGAAATAAGAGGCTCTATAACTACATCAGTTCTCTCAGAATATCCAACTGCGTGGTCTATTTCTTCTATTTTTACAAGAAGATTTTCTTTTTCCAAATCACTTAGCATTGCTTTTCTGGCTTCATACCTATCCATACCAGAATATTTGCCATAGCCATCTACTATATGAGCCTTACTATCTAAGACTACACATTGGCCAAGGTCATGGCGAGCTCCTACTTCAAAGTCGTTAGGGTCATGGGATGGGGTTATTTTTACACAACCTGTACCATATTCCATATCAACATAAGAATCTTCTATTATAGGTATTTTTCTACCTACTAATGGCAAAACTAGATTTTTACCAATCTTATCTTTGAACCTAGGGTCTTCTGGATTGACAGCTACTGCAAGGTCCCCAAGCATGGTTTCTGGACGAGTTGTAGCTATAGTTATAAAGTCATCACTATCTTCATAATGGTATTTGATATACCAAAGTTTTCCTTTTTGGTCCTTGTGATAAACTTCTGCATCAGAAATAGCAGTTTCTGCCTTCGGATCCCAGTTTACAATCCTATCTCCCCTATAAATCAAGCCGTCATCATACATTTTTTTGAAAACTCTTTTGACAGCACGGGTCAAATTCTCATCCATTGTGAAGGAATCATGGTCCCAATCACAGGAAACGCCTATAGTTCTCAGTTGCTTTTTTATGTTGCCCCCATATTTATGGGTCCAGTCCCAAGCTTCCTCTAAAAATCCATCCCTACCAAGGTCTTTTTTGCTCTTGTCTTCCTTGGCAATTTTTTCTACTACCTTAGCTTCTGTTGATATAGAAGCATGATCAGTACCAGGTATCCATAGGGCCTCAAACCCTGCAAGTCTTTTATATCTTATAATTATATCTTGCAGAGTATTATTTAGGGCATGGCCTAGGTGGAGATTACCAGTAACATTTGGTGGCGGCATAACAATTGTAAAAGGCTTTTTATCAGGGTTGACTTTTGCCTTGAAACATCCATTGTTTTCCCAATTTTCATAAATTTTCTTCTCAAAATCCTGTGGACTATATTTTGTATCCATAAAATCTCCTTTCAAATAAAAAAGGCAGCAACGCTACATAGGACGAATCATCGCGTTACCACCTAAATTTCTTTAATAATTTCTAAAGACACTCTTTGCATTTATGCATGCTACATTAACATATACAAAAGCAACCTTCATCATAAGCCTGCAAAGATTTACACCAACCATCTTCTCTCTGGGGCATTTTTATGATTACTCCTCTTTTATTGTTAGTATTATATTAATATTTTTATTATATAAGAAAAAGCCCAAATGTCAATTATTCAACAATTTTTATAAAAATCTCAATGAAAACGATATGCTTATAAAACATTTTTTTGACAATCTTTGTCAATCTTGAAAATTCTAATTTTATGAATATAATTCAATATATATCAATTAAATCTATAAAAAGAGATGAAAATATTTTCATTATTTTGATTTTTTTGCTATAATATATTTAGAATCTCGTTCCAGGAGTAGATATGAAATTGGTAGTATATATAATATCAGATAAGGATAGCTTGGCTATAAAAGACTTGGTTAATAGCACTATGATCCGTTTTTCAATAGCCTATGAGATCAAGCTATTTAGCAAGGTCAATAGTATAAAAAAACTTTCTGGTATTTTATTGTCTATAAATAATAAAGGCCAGACAATCATTTATCACTCTTTTGAAGATTCCAATATGAATGCATATGTCAAAAATTTCTGTATATCTAATGGATATGCTGATGTGGCACTGATTGATTATTCAATAAGAGCTGTATCCAATTTTTTAAATCAAGATCCTGAAGGTGATTACTATCCATTAGATGATCCAGCAAGTCTTCATAATAGAAGGCTAGATGCTCTAGATTTTGCCATAAAATTTGATGATGGACAAGATTTTAGGGGCCTTTCTACTTGCGACATTGCTATAATAGGAGTTTCAAGGTCATCAAAAACTCCCCTATCCATGTATTTGGCTAGTAAGGGCTTCAAGGTGAGTAATATTCCCTTATTGATTGATTCAAAGGTTCCAAAAGAGCTCTTTGAAATAGACCCAAAAAAAATATTTGGTCTTACAATTGATAAGGAAGTTCTAAAAAAAATCAGAGAAGAAAGATTAAGGTCCCTAGGCCTTAGTTCAAATTCTATTTATTCATCCAAGGAAAGAATAGATAGTGAAATAGACTATGCTCTTGAACTTATGAATGATTTAGGCTGCCTTATTATTGATGTGACATATAAGTCTATAGAAGAAACTTCAGAAATCATCATCAACAATATAAATGAAAATAAGAAAGGAAAAGAAATATGAGAACAAAATACGTTTATAGCTTTAACGAAGGCGATCGTACAATGAGAGACTTAATCGGAGGCAAGGGTGCAAACCTAGCTGAGATGACAAACATGGGTATCAATGTTCCTTATGGTTTCTCTGTAACAACTGAGGCATGTATTAGATATTACCAAGAAGGTAAAATTCTTTGGGATGAATTAAACGCAGAGATCACAGAACATATAAAAGATCTTGAAGAACACAATGGGAAAACATTTGGCAACAATGAAGACCCACTACTTGTATCAGTAAGATCAGGAGCTCCAATATCAATGCCAGGTATGATGGATACAATCCTAAACCTAGGTCTAAATGATGTAGCTGTTGAGGGTCTAGCTAAAAAAACAGACAATGAAAGATTTGCATATGACTCTTATAGAAGATTTATCCAAATGTTTGCTGATGTTGCAATGGGACTTGATAAAAACAGGTTTGAAGAAGTTTTGACTGCAAAAAAAGAAGAAAAAGGTGTCAAAACTGACCACGATCTAGATGCTGAAGATTTTAAAGATGTAGTAAAAAAATACAAGGAAGTTTATAAAAACCTCGCTGGCGAAGACTTCCCACAAGATCCAAGAAAACAACTAGACCTATCAATAGCAGCTGTATTTTCTTCTTGGAACAATGATAGAGCTATTCTTTATAGAAAACTTAATGACATAGATGACAAGATGGGAACAGCTGTTAACGTTCAAACCATGGTATTTGGTAATATGGGTGAAACCTCTGGAACTGGTGTAGCATTTTCTAGAAACCCAGCTACAGGCGAAAATGTCCTTTATGGTGAATACCTAATGAACGCTCAGGGTGAGGACGTAGTTGCAGGTGTAAGAACACCAGAACCAATCAGCCACCTTCACGACCTCATGCCTGAAGTCTATGATGAATTTTATAATACAGCCCAAACTCTTGAAAAACACTATAAAGATATGCAAGATATGGAATTTACAATCCAAGATGGTAAACTTTATATCCTACAAACAAGAAATGGTAAAAGGACTGCCCAAGCAGCTGTACAAGTAGCTGTTGATATGGTAAATGAGGGTCTAGTTGATGAAAAAGAAGCTCTATTAAGAGTCAACCCACAAGACCTAGATGGTCTTCTTCACCCAACATTTACCCAAGCTGCCCTAGATGGTTCAGCACCTATAACAAAAGGTCTAGCAGCATCACCAGGAGCTGCTGTTGGTAAGATAGCTTTCTCTGCTGCTGAGGCAACAAAACGTGCTAAAGATGGCGAGACTGTAATCCTAGTTCGTGAAGAAACAAGCCCAGAAGACCTTGAAGGTATGGTTTCAGCTGTAGGAATACTCACAGCTCGTGGTGGTATGACTTCTCACGCTGCAGTAGTAGCTAGAGGTATGGGTAAATGCTGTGTATCAGGTGCCTCTGACATTCACGTCAATGAACTAGAACATACAATCAGAGTAAACGGCCAAGTTTTGACAGATGATGATACAATTTCTATAGATGGTTCAACAGGAGCTATATATAAAGGATCTCTTGCTACCCAACCACCACAACTCCATGGTGCCTTCGGTCAATTTATGGAATGGGTTGATAAATATAGAGATATGAATGTCAGAACAAATGCTGATACACCTAGAGATGCCAAACAAGCCCTAGAATTTGGAGCTGAAGGTATTGGTCTTTGTAGAACAGAGCACATGTTCTTTGCTGATGATAGAATATTCCAAGTTAGAAAGATGATTTTAGCTTCTGATCTTGAAACAAGAGAAGCAGCTCTTGAAAAAATCCTTCCAATGCAAGAAGAAGACTTCTATCAAATCTACAAGCTTATGGGAGAAAGACCTGTTACAGTTAGACTTCTTGACCCACCACTACACGAATTCTTACCAAAGGGAGAAAAAGAAATAGCAGACCTTGCTCTAGAATTAAAACTACAACCTGCTAGAATCCTAGAAAGAATTTCTGAACTCCAAGAAGTAAACCCAATGCTTGGTTTTAGAGGTCTAAGACTTGGTGTTATCTATCCAGAAATCTCTAGAATGCAAGCTCGTGCAATAATGCAAGCAGCAATCAGACTAAACAATGAAGGCGTAAACGTAGTTCCAGAAATCATGATCCCACTATCATCAGATGTTCACGAACTAGCCTACGTCAAAGATATAGTTGTCAAAGAAATAGAAGAAGTTTTCAAAGAACAAGGCAAAGAAATTAAATACCTAGTAGGTACCATGATTGAGATCCCAAGAGCAGCTATAACTGCTGATGAGATAGCTCAAATCACTGACTTCTTTAGCTTCGGTACAAACGACCTTACACAAATGACCTTTGGTCTATCAAGAGATGACGCTGGTAAATTCTTGCCTGCTTATATAGACAAGGATATTTTTGAAAAAGATCCATTCCAAGTTCTTGATCAAAAAGGCGTTGGCTTCTTAGTAGAAACTGCTGTAGAAAAAGGATCAAAAGCAAATCCTGCCCTACACCTAGGTATCTGTGGTGAACACGGTGGAGAGCCTAGAACAGTCAAATACCTATACAAGGTTGGACTTGACTATGTTTCATGCTCACCATTTAGAATTCCAATAGCTAAACTTGCAGCAGCTCAAGCAGCAATTGAAAAAAATAAATAAGAAATAAAGGAAAATCCCGATTAGAAAAATATAGTCGGGATTTTTTATTGAAAAAAATTTGCAATTTTTATATTTTTGAGATAAAATCTTCAAATAATCTGAAAGGAGATTTTATGAAAAAATTTAAAAATATAAAAGGCATAAACGGAGCACAGCTGAAATATATTGCCTTCGCTTCAATGTTTATAGACCATTTCAATAAGGCAATTATCACTCCATTTCTAACAGGATCGGGCCCTATGGTCATTATTACAACCATTTTTGACATCTTGGGAAGGATAGCCTTTCCTATCTTTGCCTTTATGATAGTAGAGGGATTTTTTAAAACTAAATCTAGGTGGTCATATCTTAGAAACTTGCTTATTTTTGCAGTAATTTCTGAAATCCCCTACGATATGTTCCAGTCGGCAGTATTTATAAATACCTGGTCGCAAAATATTCTATGGGGACTAGCTCTTGGACTTTTTACAATAATGGTAATAGATAAGTTAAAAGAAAAAATAAAAAAAAGACCCCTTTGGATCTTTGTATCCCTCCTATTAGTGGTACTTTCCTCTCTAGGATCAATGCTTATATCATCTGACTACGAGTACTATGCCATAATAACAATATACCTATACTATCTATTTTATGAAAAAAGAATTATAGCCTCAGGACTTTCCTACCTAGTTATAATCAAAGAAATATATGCTATTCTCGGTTTTGCAACAGTTCTTTTATATAATGGAGAAAAAGGCAAACAAAATAAAATTTTTAACTACTTATTTTATCCGGTCCATATGCTAATTTTCGGTATAATCAGAATGGTATTTAAAATATAAGGTCAAATCTATTTATGATTTGGCCTTATATTTTTTTGATTTTTTCTCCCTATATAATCCATATATAAAGAATATAAGCATAATAAAAATATAAATCCATACAGCTGGATTGTTAGAAAGCCTATAAACCTCCTCAGCACTCATGCCAGGAGCGATTTTCTTTATATTAGAAAAATAAACCACTTGCCCAATTATACCTCCTAATATTAGCCCAATGACGTGCCCAAAGACCAAGGATTGAGAAAACTTATATTTCTCAAAATAATTTAGACCTAATAGTAAAATAAAAAGTATATAATACCTATCGGCAGTCCACTTTAAAAGGTAAATATTTCCCGGGAAATACTTGTATAGAACTTGACTTATAATAAAGAAAAATAGTAAAATCAAACCTTCTTTTAGGCTATAAGATAATTTTTTCATTTACCTATCCTTTCTTATAAAAACTATACTTTTGGATTGTAGAGAGCTAATATCAGCTAATTTAAAAATATCAGAGAATCTCTTGGCTGCTATTTCTCATCGCTCATGCTTATTTCTAATACTAGGGCTGATAAGTCTTTATTATTTTTAAATTGAGACCTAAAATCTGGTTTTTCAAAGCCTACAAATGAAAATTCATTTGAATCTGTAAGGAAGGCTGCAAATACAGGATAAGGCTCATTTTCCTTGATGAGACCACCTTCTGTCCATTCCCAGTTCTTTCCTTCATTATTTTCAAAAATTTTATTTTCAAAGTCAAATTTTGTAACTTGGGAAATTTTCTTATCTGAAATCACATAAACATTGACCTCTCTTGAAGAAAGTTCAAAGCCTAATTTTTCCCCTTCTTCCAAGTCTGGAAGGCTTATATCAAAAATCTCATTTTCTTCTCCTTCGTCAAAACAAGTTAGTTTTAAGGAAAGATTTGAATCTTTTCCGCTCTTAATTGAATAAACCCCATTACCAAAATCAACGATGTTGCCACCATCATATTTGTCCATAATATCAAGGTCAAAATCCTCTTTTATAAGTTTCGCTTCTTCTGCCTTTTGACTTTCAACCTTACATCCAGCTAAAAGTACTACCAGCAATAGGCTTAAAAATATATTTTTCTTTTTCATCCTATCCTCCCCTTTATCTTGTTAATTTTATAATATCATAAATTATAAAAACTTACAAAGAAAAAAGCGGCCGGGGCCGCTTATAATTCTAGTATAGGTTTATTATATTTTCATTCTCATCAATGTCGATTTCCAAAGCATTTGGATGTTTTGGTAGGCCTGGCATAGTTAAAACCTTGTTGAGATAGGCAACTACAAACCTTGCTCCAGTCTTGATTTTTATGTCAGAAACTGTGATCTCAAAGCCCTCAGGTCTGCCTTTGATTTTGCCATCATCTGTTAAGGATGCTGGGGTTTTAGCCATACAAACTGGGTAATTTCTATAGCCAAGCTCGTCGATTTTATCTAGAACTTCTCTGGCTTGGTCTGTGAAATTAACCTTGGCTGCACCGTAAATTTCCTTGGCAATAGTGTTGATTTTCTCTTCTATAGAAAGATCGTCTTGGTAAAGAAGTTTTACTTCTTCCTTGTTGTTTTCAACTATATTAACAAGTTTATTAGCAAGATCAATCGCACCTTCGCCACCTTTTGCCCATACTTGGGTTAGGGAAAATTCTACGTCAAAGTCCTTTGCCCAGTCTTCCATGAATTTAATTTCAGCCTCTGTATCTGTCACAAATTGATTTAGGGCAACTATTACAGGAAGATTGTATTTTCTCATGTTTTCGACATGCTTTTCAAGGTTTTTAACCCCTTCTTTTAGGGCATCAAGATTTTCTTCAGTAAGATTTGCTTCGTCAACCCCACCGTGAAGTTTAAGGGCCTTGATTGTTGCAACTACAACAGCAGCCTTTGGACGTAGACCGGAAACCCTACATTTGATGTCTAAAAACTTTTCAGCTCCTAAATCGGCCCCAAAACCTGCTTCTGTGATTACATAATCAGAGTATTTAAGGGCTGTTTTTGTTGCAATAACTGAATTACAGCCGTGGGCTATATTGGCAAATGGACCGCCGTGGATGATTGCTGGGTTGTTTTCCAAAGATTGGACTAGGTTTGGATTCATAGCATCTTTAAGGATGGCTACAACTACACCTTCAACTCCCAAATCTTTTGCAAAAATAGGTTTGTCATCTTGGTTATATCCCACCATGATATCACCAATCCTAGATCTTAGGTCTTCTAGGTCTTCTGCAAGGCATAAAATAGCCATGATTTCACTTGCAACTGTGATGTCAAAAGAAGAATCCCTCTCGTCCTTGCCATTGGCATTGATTTTTATCCTTCTAAGGGCTCTTTCATTCATATCCATGACATAGTTAAACATTACTTTTTTAAAGCCAAGTTCATTGCCCTGGAAAATATGGTTATTAATTAGGGCCATAATCGCATTGTGGGCAGATGTGATGGCGTGAAAGTCACCATTAAAATGTAGATTTATCTCATCCATTGGAACAACTTGGGCATAGCCACCACCTGTTGCTCCACCTTTTCTACCAAGAACTGGGCCAAAAGATGGTTCCCTAAGGGCAACTGTGGATTTTTTGCCGATTTTGTTTAAACCATCAGATAGGCCTACGGTAACAGTTGACTTTCCTTCCCCAGATGAGGTTGGGTTTATAGATGTGACTAAAACAAGATTTTCAGATAAATTATCAAAATTTTCTCTTTTTATCTTTGCCTTGTAATCACCATATTTTATTAATTTATCGGCTGAAATGCCAATCTTTGCTGCAACGTCTTCTATTTTTTCTTTTTTTGCTTGTAAAGATATTTCGTAATCAGTCTTCATTTTCCCTCACTTTAATGATAAATGTCCGATGTCTTTTCTGTAGAAAAGATTATCGCACTTGATTTTTTCAACGTCCCTATAAGCGGCTTCTCTCGCTTCCGCAAGGCTCTCGCCTTCTTGACACACGATCAAAACCCTACCGCCATTTGTAAGAATCTTTCCGTCACTTTCCTTTGTACCCATATGGAAAACTTTTGAATCAAGACCGTCAAGACCTGTTATTTCAAAGCCTTTCTCATAGGATTCTGGATAACCCTTTGATGCAAGAACAACGCCTATATAGGCCTTATCCTTCCATTTAATTTCCATTTTCCTACCGTCTAGGACTGCCTGAGCCAAGTCGTAAAGGGAAGTTTCCATAGACAAGAGAATAATTTCTGTCTCAGGATCTCCGAAACGAACGTTGTATTCTATAGTTTTTATTCCATCCTTAGTTTTCATAAGGCCTGCAAATAAGATTCCCTTAAATGGGCGGCCTTCCTTAATCATAGCCTTGGCTGTTGGTTTTACAACATTTTCTAGAGCTTCTTCTATGTCAGAATCACTAATATGCTTAATTGGCATATAAACGCCCATACCACCTGTGTTAAGGCCTAGGTCTTCATCAAAGGCCCTCTTGTGGTCTTGAACAACCTTCATTGGCATAACTATTTCGCCTGACACAAAGGATAGGAGAGAAAATTCTTCTCCCTCAAGAAATTCCTCAATAACAACAGAAGCACCAGCTTCTGCAAATTTCTGATCAACCATAATCTCTTTGAGGGCTTCTCTTCCCTCTTCGAGATCTTGGGCAATAATTACTCCCTTACCTGCAGCTATTCCATCAGCCTTAATTACCAAAGGAAAATCGGATTTTTCTACATAAGCTAGAGCTTTTTCGTAATCTGTAAAAGTCTCATAGGATGCTGTTGGTATGTCATATTTTTTCATCAAATCTTTGGCAAAGGCCTTTGATCCTTCAAGGATGGCTGCGGCCTTGTTTGGGCCAAAAACTCTGATATTTTCTTTTTCCACAAGGTCAACAATCCCGTCAACCAAAAAGGCTTCTGGACCTACAAAGACCAGGTCAATTTCATTTTCCTTGCAAAAACTAGGAAGCTCTCCGACCTCGCAAGTGATACATGTTCCAAACTGGGCCACGCCAGGATTTTCTCCCAGCATAAATATTTCGTGGCCTTCCCTATATAATTTATCAGAAATAGCGTGCTCTCTGCCGCCATTTCCTACTACTAATACCCTTGCCATATTAATGTTTAAAGTGGCGCATGCCAGTAAATACCATGGCTATTCCATTTTCGTTACAAGCTTCGATTGATTCGTCGTCACGGATTGATCCGCCCGGTTGAATGATAGCCTTGATGTCGTGTCCCGCTGCCTCATCAACACTGTCCCTAAATGGGAAGAAGGCGTCTGATGCAAGGACTGCACCCTTTGCCTTGTCACCTGCTTGTGTAAAGGCAATTTCAGCTGCACCGACCCTGTTCATTTGACCAGCACCAACACCTACAGTTTGACCATCCTTGGCAAGTAAGATTGCATTTGATTTAACGTGTTTTACAATCTTGTAGGCAAATTCTAGGTCCTTTAGGTCTTCTTCGCTGACCTTTGTCTCTGTAACTGTTTCTAGTTTTTCATAAACCTTGTCATCGTAATCTTGGACTAAGATTCCGCCTCTGACGGATTTTATTAATTTTGGATTCTTGTCAGTTTTCTTTGGAATTTTATAAATTCTGACATTTTTCTTCTTTTCAAGGATTTCAAGAGCCTCATCTTCATAATCGTAGGCAAGAATTATCTCTAAGAAAATTTCGTGCATTTTTTCTGCAGTTTTCTTATCAACTGTGCCGTTAATTGCAACAATGCCACCAAAGATTGAAACAGGGTCTGCTTCAAAAGCTCTATTCCAGGCATCAAATACGGTTTTTCCTGTAGCGACACCGCATGGGTTCATGTGTTTTAGGCCTACACAAACTGTTTCGTCAAATTCTTGGAGGATGTCTAGGGCAGCTGAGGCATCTTGGATATTATTATAAGACATCTTCTTGCCATGAAGCTGGATAGCATCTTGGAGTGCATAAGAAGTTTCTTCATCACATACATAATGCCAAGCTTTTTGGTGAGGATTTTCCCCATATCTTAGCTCATCTTCAAGCCTAAATGATAGGTCTAGCCTATCTTCTTCAAGGCCCAATTTTTTGTTGAAATAATCTGCGATCATCCTGTCATAATTTGCAGTCTTATTGAAGACTTTTGCTGCAAGCTTTTCCCTAGTTTCTAATGATGTGTCCTTATTTTCTCTTATTTCTTCGATAACAGAATCATAATCTTCTATATCAGTTACAACTGTGACAAACTTATAGTTTTTTGCAGCAGACCTAAGCATAGATGGGCCACCAATATCTATATTTTCTATAATCTCCTCATCAGTCACTCCTGGTTTTTTTAGGGTTTGAGCAAAAGGATAAAGATTGACACAAACTAGGTCTATATAACCGATTTGGTTTTCTTTTAGCTCTTTTATGTGGCTTTCCTTATCTCTTTTTGATAAAAGACCACCATGTACTTTGGGATGGAGAGTTTTGACCCTGCCTTCTAAGATCTCTGGAAAACCTGTGTACTCTTCTATAGGAATACAGTCTATACCCTCATCTGTCAAATGTTTTAATGTCCCACCAGTAGAGATGATTTCAAAACCATTTTCTCTTAGGGCTCTTGCAAAATCTGCAACCTTTGTCTTATCACTTACGCTTATCAGTGCTCTTCTCATATTTCCTCCATCAATATTTTTCTTGCTGTCTCTGTGTATAATTGGTGTTCAATTTTATGAATTTCTTCTGTTATTTCTGCTAAGGACTTATTATAATCTACCTTTAGTTTTTTCTGGCGAATTATTTTGCCCCCATCTACTTTTTCATTTACAAAGTGAATACTGACTCCTATGTATTCTTCTTTTGCTTCATAAGCTCTTTTTATAGCATCCTTACCCTTATAATCAGGTAGCAAAGACGGGTGAATATTGACAACTTTGCCTTTGAAATTTTCTAGAAAATATGGGGAGAGGATCCTCATATAGCCAGCTAAAAATATATAATCACAATTTTTGACTTTCTTTAGGATCTCATCTTCATAGTCCTTTTTGCTATCATAATCTTTTGCCTTGAAGGTAAAGACACTTATATTTCTTTCTATGGCTCTTTCTATAACTGTTGCTTTTGGATTATCACAAACCAAGATCTTTATTTTGGCTAATTGATTTATTGATTCATTGTCAACCAAGGCTTGAAAATTTGTACCATTACCACTTGCAAATATAGCTATATTTTTCATACAAAACTGATCCCTTCGTCTTGACTTACTTCTCCTAGTAGGAAACTATCAGAAATTGTTTCTAATACCTTATCTTTATCTTTTTGATCTACTATTATAGCAAGACCTACACCCATATTAAATACTTGGTACATTTCCGCATCATCTATCTGGCCTTTTTCTTGGATAAATCTAAAGATTGCTGGAACTTCATATGAGTCTTTATAAATTTTGATCCCCAAGCCTTTTTTTATAGCCCTAGGTAGGTTTTCATAAAAACCTCCGCCTGTTATATGGGAAATCCCTGCAATTTCTACCTTGCCAAGTAGGGATAAAACTTCCTTGGCGTAGATTCTTGTAGGCTCTAATAGGGCCTGGCCTAGGGTCCTATCTTCAAATTCTTGGTCTAGTGATAAATTATTATCTGATAAAACTTTTCTTATTAGGGAAAAACCATTTGAGTGAAATCCTGTAGATGGTATGCCAATTACAAGATCACCTGGCTTTGTATTTTCTGTATCTATCAAGAGATCTTTTTCTTGGGCGCCGACTGCAAAACCTGCTATATCGTACTGGCCTTCTTTATAAAAACCTGGCATCTCTGCTGTTTCACCACCTATGAGGGCAGCTCCTGCTTGTCTGCAGCCTTCTGCAACTCCCTTTACGATCTCCTCTATTTGGGCTGGGTGATTTTTACCAACAGCTAGGTAGTCTAGAAAATAAAGAGGAATTGCCCCCTGGGCTAGGATATCATTGACACACATAGCTACAACATCTATACCTATTGTATCATGCTTGTCCATTTCAAAAGCAAGTTTAAGCTTGGTTCCAACACCGTCAGTACCGCTTACTAAAACAGGATTTTTAAAATTGTAGGCTGATAGATCAAAGGCTCCACCAAAACTCCCTATCATTGACATCATGCCCTTATTTTTTGTAGATTCCACATGTTTTTTGATTCTTTCAACTGATTCATAACCAGCATTTAGGCTAACACCTGCCGCCTTGTATTTCTCGCTCATTTACTCCCCTTTGCTAAAAAATCTTTTTGTATATCTGTAAGTTCTGCCTTAAATTCTTCTTCATAATTGCCAAGTCCTTCGACATAGTCACCTATAAAAATATCAAGAGAAATTCCCTTATTTAGACTATCAAAATCAAAGCCAATTGCTTCTTTAAGACCATCAACAGTTATAAATTCCAAACTATCTGCCCCGATTAAGTCCCTTACCTCATCTTTGGTGAGGTTTGCAGCAATAAGTTCCTGGGATGTTTTCATATCTATACCCGAATAAGAAGGGAAAACAATCTCTGGTGAACCAATCCTAAGGTGGACTTCGCTTGCTCCAGCCTTTTTAAGCATAGAAATGATTCTCTTAGATGTAGTGCCTCTTACGATTGAATCGTCAAGAAGGATTACCCTCTTATTTCTCACAACATCAGAAAGAGCTGATAATTTCATTTTTACTGCTATATCTCTTAAATGTTGGGAAGGCTCGATAAAGGTCCTGCCTATGTATTGGTTTTTGATAAGACCCATCTCGTATGGAAGGCCAATTTCTTCTGCATAACCTGTTGCAAGGGATAGGGAAGAATTTGGTACACCGACGACTATATCAGCATCCACAGGAAATTCTCTTGCCAAAACCCTACCAGTATTTTTCCTAACTATGTGGACATTTTTGCCAAGGATGGTTGAGTCAGGCCTTGCAAAATAGATAAATTCCATGGATTCTATGGCTATATTTGAAGGTTCGCAGAAGCTCCCTATTTCAAAACCTGCATCGTCAATTCTTATAATTTCTCCTGCTGAGACATCCTTTAAAAAGTCAGCCCCGATTACATTTAGGGCACAAGACTCTGAGGCGATTGTATAGGAATCACCGAGTTTTCCGAGAACTAGTGGTCTTGTAGCGTGCTTATCAACTGCTCCGTATAGAGCGTCTTGGGTTAGAAGCATTACAGAAAATGATCCACTTAACTTATTTAAGGCTTCCTTAAATCTTTCTTCGATGGTTTCTTTTCTAGACCTTCTAATTAAGTGCATGATGATTTCAGCGTGGCTTGCAGAATGGAAAACTGCACCCTCATCTTCAAGCTCGGCCCTAAGCCATCTGGCGTTATTTAGATTACCATTCATGGCAATGCCTAGGTGTCCGTCGTTAAATTTGTACAAAAGTGGTTCTATATTTTGAACATTTGTGGAATTACCGCTTGAGTACCAAAGGGCACCCAAGGCAGCTGATCCATCAATTTTTTCTAGCTTTCCATTATCCTTAAATACATCTGCCAAGAGGCCAACATTTCTATAGCCCCTAAGCCTAGTTCTTTCTGTTGAGACAATACCTGCACCTTGTTGTCCCCTGTGTTGGAGGGCGTGAAGGGCATAAAAGGCAACACTTGGAGCCTTTTCTATATTCCAAATTCCAAACATCCTTACTCCTTAAAAAAATCTATCTGGTGAAATATTTCACACCATTTTTAAATATGTCTTGCCTATCCTTTATAGTATTGGTTTTGTAAAGGGTCTTGTAGGACCTTTCTGAATGGCCCATCTTGCCTAAGATTAGACCATCTTCACTCACCATTCCCTCAATGGCTAGGGCTGATCCATTTGGATTGTATTTGCCGTTTAGGGTCGCATCCCCATCGGCGTCTACATATTGGAAGGCTGCAAGGTGCTTGAATTTTTCGATATTGTTGCCAACGAGTCTTCCTTCTCCGTGACTAAATACAAGTTCATGGAGGTCACCAATTTCAAAACCTTGGGTCCATGGAGATTTTGTAGAAGCCACTCTTGTGATTGCTGTATCTGATATATGCCTAAAACCAACATTCCTAAATAGGCTTAGGTCATCTTCGTTAAGGTCTTTTATCTTTCCATAAGGTAAGAGTCCTGATTTTATAAGGGCTTGGAATCCGTTACAAATACCTAGGATTAGCTTTTTGTCAGCTAAGTGGGCATGGATTGTTTCTTTTACCTTGTCATTTTTTAGGATATTTACTATAAATTTCGCTGACCCATCTGGCTCATCTCCTGCTGAAAATCCACCAGGAAAGGCTATAATGTGGGAAGATTTAATTTCCTTAACAAATGCATCGATTGATTTTTCAATGTCGTCTTCTTTTGTATTTGTAAAGACAACTTGACTAACTACTGCACCAGCCTCTTCAAAGGCCTTTTGTGTGTCATATTCTGAGTTTGTGCCAGGAAATACTGGAATTACTACCTTAACTTGGTCTATTTTTTCTTTATAATAGACATTTTCAGTTTTTTCTGCTACTAGGTTTTCTACCTTGCCCTCGTTTTTGTTATAGTAGGTTGGGTAGATTTCTTCAAGGGTTGACATATAGGCAGCTTCTGCTTCATTAAGGTTGATTTTAATTCCATTAATAGAAATTTCTTCGCTAACCTTACCGATTTCCTTAAAATCTAAATCACAACTTGCTTCAATTACGATTGAGCAAGGGTTAAAATCAAGGGCCTTGTCATAGTCGATTGTAAATCCTAATTTATTTCCAAGGGCCATCTTGATTAGGGAAGAAGTAACTGATCCAAAATCTTGGACATAGGCAGAAATAACTTTCTTGTCCTTGATATAAGAATTTAATTTCTCAAAGTCAGCCATGGCCTTGGCAAGGTTTGGATATCCCTTTTCATCTTTTTCTATTTCTAGTATATATAATTTATTTCCTATCTTTTTAAGGTCTGGTGTAATTACGTCTTCAATTTTTACTGGTGTACAAGCAAAGGAAATCAAAGTTTCTACAACATTTATGTCATTAAAGGATCCTGACATGGAGTCCTTGCCTCCTATGGCAGGTCTGCCGATTTCTCTTTGAGCAATAATTGATCCTAGCATAGCCTGGCTTACCTTGCCCCATTTTTTAGGGTCATCTAGGAGTTTTTCAAAATATTCTTGGAAGGAGAGATATAGGGAGTCCCTATTTCCACCAACCGCATATACCTTTGCCACAGATTCTAAAACTGCGTAAATACTTGATAAAAATGGTGAATATTTTGAAATTTTTGGTACAAAACCATAGGCCAATATGGTTGCAGTATCTGGTGTGGAATAAAGTGTAGGAATGGCTGCAACAGAGGCTTGGACAGGGGTTATCCTTTCCTTACCTGCAAATGGCATCATCACAGTCCCCGCACCAACGGTTGAGTCAAACATTGAAACCATTCCCTTTTGGTTTGTAATATTTAAATCTTTTAGCTCATCAAGAATTGCTTCCTTTGTGACTTCCTTGGTGACAAATGGGTTTTCCCTTACATTGTCAACCAGGTCTGCCTTGGCGTGTTTTCTGACACCTGCTGTCGCCAAAAATTCTGCGCTAAAATCTACGATTTTTTCGTCTCCGTAGTACATTTCTAGGCGATTTCTGTCGGTTATGTTTGCAACGTGAACGTATTCTAAGTTTTCTTTCTCACACTCTTTTACAAAGGTCTCGTAGTCTTTTTTATCTATACCTACTGCCATTCTTTCCTGAGATTCTGAAATGGCTATTTCTGTTGGATTAAGACCCTTATACTTGGTTTTGACCCTATCAAGGAAAATTTCAATACCTTCTGAAAGCTCACCTATGGCTACGGATACGCCACCCGCACCAAAATCGTTGCATTTTTTGATAAGTCTTGTAACTTCTGGTTTTCTAAAAAGTCTTTGGATTTTTCTCTCTTCTACTGGGTTACCCTTTTGGACTTGACTTGATGCTGTGGTTAAAGATGAGTCATCATGAACTACAGAGGATCCTGACGCTCCTTGGATGCCGTCTCTGCCGGTTCTTCCACCAATCATGACAACTATATCACCAGGGATGAGCTCTTCCCTCTTGTAATCTCCGTCTTTAACAGCTCCTACAACCGCCCCAACTTCCATGGTTTTTGCTACATAGGAAGGGTCATAAATTTCTCTTACAAAAGTAGTTGCAAGCCCAATTTGGTTTCCATAAGATGAGTTTCCTAAAGCCTTTCCCTTAGAAATTTCTACCTGTGGGAGCTTGTTGGCTAGAGTTTCTTCTCTTTTTTCTAAGATATTTCCCGCACCAGAGACCCTCATGGCCTGATAAACATAGGACCTACCAGAAAGTGGGTCTCTAATGGCGCCTCCTATACAGGTTGACGCGCCGCCAAATGGCTCAATTTCTGAAGGGTGGTTGTGAGTTTCGTTTTTAAATTGGATGAGACACTTTTCTTTTTTGCCCTTATTTTCTATCTCTGTGAAGAAAGAACAAGCGTTGATTTCTTCAGATACTTCTATATTGGTATCACCCAAAACCTTGGTGTGGTATTTGCCAAAAATTGACGCCATATCCATAAGTCTAATAGGCTTGGTAATTCCAAGTTCTTCCCTCAATTTCAAATAATAATCAAAGGCATCTTGCATTTCTTCTTGAAAAAGTTTTGAATTTATTTTTATATCATCAAGGCTAGTCTCAAAGGTTGTGTGCCTGCAGTGGTCAGACCAAAATACATCTAGAACGTAGATTTCAGTTTCACTTGGATCTCTCTCCTCTTTTTTGTAATGATCTTGGATAAATTCCAAATCTTCTAAATCTAGGGCAAGAGAAAGGTCCTTGATAAGGCCTTCTAATTGATCTTTTCCATAATCCCTGAAACCTGTCAAATCCTTTAAAGGCTTCATTTTAGAATCAATAGCAAAATCCATTTTAGAAAGGTCTTTTTCGCTTGACTCGATTGGGTTTATTAGGTATTTTTTAATTTCTCCTAGTTTTTCCTCTGAAACTTCCCCGTCTAATACAGCAAGTTTTCCTGCCCTTACCAAAACATCTGCCTTATCGTCAATTAATCTTAAGGCCTGCATGGCTGAATCTGACCTTTGGTCGTATTGGGCTGGGAGGGTTTCGTATGCTATGTATGTTTTGCCAGATAAATCAAGTTCTTCAAAAACCTCATCTGTCATAATTTCTGAAAATACTCTCTCTTTGGCATTTTGGTATAGGTCCTCACTTATGTCATAAATGTCATAAATTACATATGTATCAATATTTTTTAGGTCTAAATCAAAATCTCTATTGAGTAAATCTCTTAGATTTTCTGAATCTTTGTTATAACCTGGTCTTTTTTTTACAAAAATCCTCTTATTCAAAATCATCCTCCAAATATACGCTTCCTAAAAAGTTCATGTGTCCGATTTTCCTATTGTGGCGAGCTTCCTTTTCGTATAAGTGAAGGTAGCCTTGTTTCTTGGTGATTATATTGATAAAATATTCTTCGTTTTGGCCTAGTATATTATAAAGTGTTGCTTCCCTATTTTCGATTTTTCCCACCTTAAGACCGCAAATACCTTCTATGTGGGCCCTAAATTGGGATTTTGTCGCAGATTCTTGGGTAATATGGCCAGAATTATGGACTCTAGGGGCAATCTCATTGAAGATTACCTCTCCATTTGATATGAAATACTCAACTGTAAGAACTCCGTAATAGTCATTGTCGGCGAGAATCCTTTTTGTATAATCAATGGCCTTTTCTTCTTGGTCCTTGGTGATCCTTGCAGGAATATTTGACCTATAGAGAATATTGTTTCTGTGTTCATTTTCCACCACAGCTACAATTTCGATTCCCTCTATATCCTTAACAGCAACTACTGAAATTTCCTTATCAAGCTCGATTAATTCTTCAAGAATAGTATCTTTTTCAACTTCATCATTTGAAGAAATAATTTTTTGACCCTTGCCGTCATAGCCAAACCTGGTGGTCTTCATGACGAACTTGCCATTAATATCATAATCGTCCTTATTAGCATCAAAGTATTTTACTGTTGGAATTCCGAGTGATTTGGCGTATTCCTTCTCCTTTAGCCTGTGCTGGCTAATTTCCAAAAGCCTTGAAGATTGGACGAAATTATACTTATTTTCAAGTTTTTTATAGGACTCTATATCTATATTTTCAAACTCGAAAGTTACAACATCACTCATTTTGCAAAGTTTTTCGATATTTTCATATACATTAAAAGCACTATGGATAAAATAATCTGCAAATTTTCTTGCGCAGGCGTCTTCACCTGGATCTAGAATTGCTACCTTGTAGCCCATTTCCTTTGCGCTCATAGCGAGAATTCGTCCAAGTTGGCCGCCACCGATTATACCGATAGTGCTTTTGGGTAATATAGTCTTGATCATATTTTCATATCTTCCTTTACTATATTTTCTAATTCAATTTTAAAATCCCTATACTTTTCTGCTAATTTTTCGTCATTAATAGCAAGAATCGAAAGGGCAGTAATAGCAGCGTTTTTTGCACCAGCCTCTCCTATGGCCATGGTTGCAACAGGCACACCATATGGCATTTGCACAATAGAAAGAAGCGAGTCAACGCCGTTTAGGGTGGATGATTTAATTGGGACACCAATTACAGGTAAAGTAGTTGATGCAGCAACCATACCTGGCAAATGTGCAGCACCACCAGCCGCAGCAATAATAAGGCTGTAGCCGTTTTTCCTGGCATTTTTCGCAAAGTCAACCATTAATTCTGGTGTCCTATGCGCACTTACAACCCTCTTATCGTAGTCTATGCCAAACTTATCAAGTACAGCACAGCACTCTTTCATAGTCTTGTAGTCAGATTTTGAACCCATTATGACAGCTATTTTTGACATTTTAACTCCTTAATTTTCCTCTACAAAATTAGTATATCTATTTTATTATTTTTTTCAATGGTAAAAGTTAAATAAAAAATTTCCATCTATCCTTGACAAATTTTCCTAAGTAAATAAAATTTACTTGTAAGAATGTCATAAATTTATATCATTATTGCAAAAGAATAAGGAGAAAATAATGGATTTAATTTACAAAGGCAAGACAAAGAACATCTACAGCCTCGATAATGGCAACATCTTGATGAAATTTAAAGACGACGTTACAGGCAAGGACGGCGTTTTTGACCCAGGTGAAAACCAAGTTGGCCTATCAATAGAAGGTGCAGGCAATGCAGGCCTTAGGATGACAGAATTTTTCTTTAATAAACTAAATGAGAAAAATATCCCAACCCATTATGTAGGTGCAAACATTGATGAAAACACAATGGAGGTCAAAAAAGCAAGAGTATTTGGCCATGGCCTTGAATTTATCTGCAGGTACAGGGCAGTAGGATCTTTTTACAAAAGATACGGAAAATACATAGAAGAAGGCGCTCCACTTGATGGATTTTTTGAAATAACAATAAAAGATGACGCTGCAGGCGATCCTACAATTTCTAAAGACTGCCTAGAAGCCCTAAATATTGCGACAGCTGACCAATACGAAGAACTAAAAAGACTTACAAGAGAAATTTGCGGCCTAATCCGTGACATTCTAAAAGAAAAAAATCTTGACCTTTATGATATAAAACTAGAATTCGGCCTAGATGAAAATGACAAAGTCATCCTAATAGATGAAATCTCTGGCGGAAATATGAGAGTATATAAGGACAATGAATACATCGAGCCACTTAGACTTACAGAAATGGTTTTAGGCTAATTATAAAAATCCCTTTTTAAAAAACTTAAAAAGGGATTTTACTTTATTAAAATTAGATATTCATATGTTAAATAAACACATTTATTTTAAAAATTACATTATACTATAAATTTTTACTCGAAACTCAATTAAATCTTTATATTTTTAGATGATTTTTTACTCTATACTTCTTATTCTATCCACAAGGCTATTTTGGCTATGCTTTTCATAAAACCTACCTGTAAATATTATCCCAATGATTATATTTACAATGTTTACAAGAATAAGTGGCATGATTACAAATTTATAGGAAGTCCAATTAGTCTGTTCCATAAAATCCATCAAGATATATTTGTCTACAAGAAGCATAATGATGAAAGAAAATATTAAGCCACATAAAGAATAGATCAAATTCTTTTTCACCAAATATTTTTTAATATTTTTCTTAGTCATTCCAATCGCTTCAAGGATTGATAAGTTCACCATGTTTCTTAATATTTCAGTAGCAATAACGTTAATAAAGTTAAGCACCGATATTAAGAACAATACTATAGACAAACTATATCCAGCAAATTCTATTAGGCTTTTGAATTCCATTGTAGATTTAATCTGAATATCCCTTGAATCGTAGGAAAATCCTGGCTCATTTTCAAAAGATTTTAATAACTTATCAAAATTTTTCTTTTCGCTATCTTCTACATCAAATCCATAGGACATTATACTCTTATCTCCTGTGAGCTCTTTATACACATTCGGCTTCATATAAATGTATTCCAAGCCTAAAGTAGGACTAGATTCGTCATTTACATCTTCCTTAATTACAGGGAAATATCTAAGACCATTTGAAAAGTTATATTCAACCTTTCCCATCACTTGGACTTCTTTGATTTTATTTTTTACATTGATTTTTATTTTATCACCAGCTTTAAATGCAGATTTTTTATCTCCATATTCTCCTATGATAATATAATTTCCTGTTTGCCATTTGTCTTTATCAAACTCTCCATCTATGAATTTTTGTTTATTTATTAGATAATCATCTATTCCCAATAATATTGGAGCAACTTTATTGTCTTCTATTTTTATATCTGAATAATCGTACTCATAACCATAATAGTATAATGCTCCCCCAGCTTTAAATCCCTTTTGATTTTCTATTTCATCAATAAACTTTTTGTCAATTCCATCTTCACTGCCTAAATACATATATCTAAAATATTTTGGGCTTGCTATATTATAATCTGTTGCAATTACATCAGAAATTCCTTTTTCTAAATCAATATTGCCTGTATAAGTTAGTACACTATTTAAAATAACAGCAGATAGACTCATAGACAGAATAATTGAAATAAATCTAAATTTATTGGAAAAGACTTGTCTTCTAGCAAGCTTGCCTAGAGAAATATTTTCACTTTTATATTTCTTTTTTATCGTGGTTTCATTGTATCTGCTGGCATCTATTGGAGAAACTTTTGCTGCATACCTAGCAGGTTTCATAACTGATAGAAATACTGTAAGCAAAGTGAAGACTGTCGAAAATAAGATAATTAAGATTATTACCATGATTGATAATTTTACATCTGTTAGCATATCATTATTTGCAAATATTTTATTTAAAATAATTTTTCCAATAGAAATTCCTAGAATATCTCCAACTATTATTGATGGGAGGGATGCTGCTATAGACTGTAGATGAACAAGTTTTTTTATTTGTGGCTTTGTCATTCCAATTGTTTTTAAAAGTCCCAGAAGTTTAATATCTTCATTTACTGATATTTTGAAAATATTATTTATTATCAAATATCCCGCGACTATTACTAAAATCAAAAAAGCTAAGAAAGGTATAAATGTATTAAAATCAAAACTACTATCACCAGATAAAAGATAGGCAAAGTTAACACCAATTCTTATTTCTTTGTCGGATAGATTTCCAGGATCATCTACCACTTTATAACCATTTCTCTCTGCAATTTTTAAAAGTTTATTCCTTATCATAAAGGAATTCTTTAGCATTACTTCCAAATCATTATTATTTTCTGGAAGAGATAATTTATCTACATAAGCTTTTGATAAATAGATTTGTCCTACACCAACATTTGAGTCAATAGGATTTTGGAAAGTCCCCGAAATAATAAATTTATCACTTTTCTTTTCAATAATCTCTCCCGTGTAAGGTTTTTCAATATTGTAGGGAATTTCTATCTCTTCTCCAATTTCACCCTTATAACCTAATTTTTTTGCAGTTGCTAAATCTATAAATACGTCGTTTTCTTTTTCAGGAAATTTCCCTTTAACTTTTTCTATGAGAGACCATTCAAATCCATTTTTGTCCATATAGGATAGCTCAGCACTTATTTTCTCATCATCAAGAATACCAACCTTCTCTCTTATTGAAAATTCCTTTATGTCTTTATCCTTGGATAAAATATTTATGTCTTTATCAGATAGTTCTTTAAAAGAGCCATGGCTGATTGTGCCAATAGTTTTCATTGTTTGGGTTTCCATGCTTTTTCCTAACCCTAAGGCTACTGAAAATAGGCTCGTAAATAGTATAGAAGTTAAGGCAATTGCTAATAAGAGAATGCTTCTCCTACTTTTATTCGCATTTAAAATATTTTTTGCAAGATGCCTTATATAGGCTTTATTTTTGACTTTCATTTTTTTCCACCAGCCTTCCATCTTCTATCCTTAAAGTTCTTTCTGCAGCTTGAGCTACCGCATCATCGTGAGTAATCATAAGAATAGTATTTCCAAGTTCTTTATTAATCTTTTTTAGTAGATAAACAACTTGGGAAGATGATTTTGAGTCTAAATTTCCTGTGGGTTCATCGGCTAGAATTAAAGATGGTTTAGTAACCAAGGCTCTTGCTATGGCAACCCTTTGTTGCTGTCCACCAGATAATTCGTTGGGCATTTTATTTTTTTGATCGCTTATCTCAAGAATGTCTATTACAGAGTCAACATATTTTTCATCTACCTTGTCCCCATCAAGACCAAAGGGAATAATTATATTCTCATATACATTTAGCATGGGCAAAAGGTTATACGCTTGAAAAACAAAACCAATATTTCTTCTCCTAAAAATGGTTCTCTCATCATCTTTTAAAGCATAAATATCCGCACCATCAATTAAAACTTTTCCACTTGTAGGATAATCAAGTCCCCCTAGTAAATGTAATAGGGTTGATTTACCAGATCCGCTTGCTCCAATTATGGAAATAAATTCTCCTTTTTCTACATCGAAAGATACTCCGTCAAGAGCTCTTACTTCCACGTCATTTGTTTTATAATATCTTTTTAAATTTTCTACTTTTAACATATCTATCACCTCTTTACATTTAATATAACATTCATATCTTACAAAGTACTTACAAGACTTCTTACAGTTTTGTAAGAAAAAAGACTTCTCACAAGGGGAAGTCTACTGAAAATTTTATTCTATTTTCGTCCAAAGATGCTCTTATATTTCCACCATGTTTTTCTATAATTTCTCTGGCTATATATAGACCTAAACCCAAACCGTCCTTGGAAACTGAATTTTTTCCTCTATAAAATCTTTCAAATATCTTTGACAAAGTTTCTTCTGATAAGTCTTTGCACTCATTTTCTATGTCTAGATTATAGTTTAGGTAAGATTTATAAATTGAAATATTAATAGTAGATCCCTTTGGTGAGTATTTTATAGCATTATCTACTAGATTGTGGATAGCTTCTTTAAGCCACCTTTCATCTAAAGCGAACAATAAGTCTTCGTCTTTTAAATTTATTCTTATATCTTTTTCATTTAATGTAACTTTAAATTCTTTCAAAACATCCTTTACTAGGTCTTTTAAATTTGCTTGGTTTTTTTGTAGTCCTATAATATCTGATTCAAGCCTAGAGGATTTTACTAGATTTTGAATTAAAAAATTTAGTTTATTAAGCTCATACTTTATAATTTCAATATACTTATTCTTAGGATCATCTTCTAAAAGACTGATGTATAAAGAAAGATTAGTAATTGGTGTCTTGGTTTGATGAGATATATCTGCTATTAAATCTTTTGTTTTGTTTTTTTCTGCATTTATCTTCTTTTCTTTTACTTGATTTGCATATAGAAATTTAATGAGTTTTGATTTTATTTTAGAAAGTTCCTTTTCATCAAATTCAGTTATTTCTAAATTTCCTCTCAAAGCCTTGTCAATATAAGATGAAAACTCACGCATCTCATTTCTCAAGACAATATATTTATATAAAAGAATTCCAATTATAATTACTAAAAGACCTATTAAAATTTCCATTTATATCCAACTCCAAAGACTGTTTCTATAGGGTCATAGGGTTTTAATTTATTTCTTATTCTAGAAATGTTAACACTAAGAGTGTTCTGATCAATAAATTCATCATCTATTCCCCAGACAAAATCAAATAGCAATTCTTTAGTAATAACTTGAGACTTGTTTTGTATCAGGTAGTATAAAATTTTTGTCTCTGTCCTAGTGAAATCTATGTTTTTATTATCTACAAAGAAAGTATTTTCATTAAAATTAAAGTCTAAACCATCTTTATTATAAATATTTAAATCACTAGGGGCTATTTTTTCAAAAGCTCTCTTTATCTTGGCTTCTAAGATTCCTAGAGAAAAAGGTTTAGTTAAATAGTCGTCTGCACCTAAATTTATAGCAGAAATTATATATGCTTCTAGATCAATGGCTGATAAAACTATAATAGGAATTGATGAAGTTTGTCTCGTTAATTTTATTATTTCAAGTCCATCTCCATCTGGTAAGTTCATATCAAGTAGAATCAAATCAACACTAAAAATAAAAGATTTGGCTTGACTAACAGTGCTTACAGAGAAAACCTCATAGTTTTTTTTGAGAGCTATAGAAAGCCCTTTATTTAAATTTTTATCATCTTCGATTATAAGTATTCTTTTCATACCATTTCCTATTCATAAATATAAATCGTAATACGAATTTGAATATATTTCAACTCATTTATGCTAATTTATATACTATCTATAGTAACTATACCATAAATAAAAATAACTTTATAACATCTAAAACATAAGAAAAGCGAGCCTTAGGCCCGCTATTTTTATACTTAAAATGATATTCTAAAAATCACAGCTACTAAACATAAAATAACTGCAAGTGGTACATATACAAATTTTCCTATCTTGTACCAGACATCTCCATATTGTTTTTTGGAGCCTAGGTTTATTGCCCCTAAAAGCTTATCTTTCTTCAAAATCCAGAACCAAGTTACAGCTCCTATCATAGCTCCTATTGGAATTACATATATTGATATAAAGTCCATAAATGGTCCCCACTGGCTAATCATTTCCATATTTACACCTATAGCAAAAACTACTATACCTATCAAAAATAAAACCAAATTACGTTTTAATTTTGGATGTCTTTTCATAAGAGATTCTGCTACTACTTCAAACATATTTTGAAGTGATGATATGCCTCCAAAAACAACCGCTACATATAAAATAATTGCAAAAATCCTTCCAGCTGCCATATCTTGAAGTATTGTAGGTAGGACTTGAAACAATAGTCCAGGTCCACCAGCCTGGTCCATACTATAAACAATAATAGCTGGGATTATTACGAATGAAGCAATCATAGCTGCCACTGTATCAAGAAATCCTGTCATTTTTGAAGATGATACTATATCTTCATCATCTGAAAGGTAGGCACCTACAACAAGCATACCTGAACCTGTTACAGATAGGGAGAAGAAGGCTTGACCCATAGCCTGGAGAATTGTACCCCAATTTAACATTTCTTTATCAAACCTAAACATATATT